>JAYUGL010000197.1:0-4726 GCA_043738385.1 Sterolibacteriaceae bacterium | reverse complement strand
ATATTTTTCTAGCGAGGAAAATTCTAGTTCGAGTCCTGATCGGGGAGCCTACCACCGCACGAAAACTGGGTTCTACTGTTGGCAATAATGACTGGCCGTTTCGGGTCGTTAACAGTCACTCGATCCTACACTTGGCGATAGTCGCCTCCAGTGCTCAGAGTGCGGTGCGCTCCACCGTCAATTCGATCAAGCCCGGCAGCACCTTGGCCCATGCCTCGAAGCGTGGGTCCTTCGCGCGGCCGACCCTGAACAGATGGTAGCCAAGCGCGACGATTGCGGAGATCTTGAGCAGCCCCAGCGCTTCATAGCGCCGCATGTCGAATGCGGTGCGGCCGGTTGCGGCCTCCCACTCGGCGATCAAGCGCTCTCTCGACCACCAGCCGGGCGCGTAGAAGCCGGCCGAGGCCAGCGCGCGATCGCCTTGGTCATAGAAGCAGGACATATAACCCAGATCGACCAGCGGTTCGCCGACGTGCGCCATTTCCCAATCCAGCAGCGCGACCATGCGACAGTTGTTCCACAGAGAGTTGCCAAGCTTCGGATCGCCGTGAACCGGGGCATCGGGACCGGATGACCGGGGCGGATTTTTTGCCAGCTCGTCTGCGACCTCAATCAACGCACGAGCTGCATCGGCGTCTTTTGCCACATCGCGCCAGTGCGACGCGTGATCGACCACCGAAATGCGCGGTCCCGGCATTGATGCCGCAGGCGCACGATTGACGGTCGCCACGGCCCCCACCCATTGGGCGCACATGCCGCTGCGCATCTCCGGGGTCGCTTTCTGGAACCAGTCGGGCTCGCTGTACTCGTAGGCTTCGCCGTAGAGTCGTTCCATGAGAAAGAACGGATCGCCCATGACTGCCGAATCCAGGCACAACTGGAGTACTTTGGGGACAGGTGGGCGATCTTTCCATCCGCCCACGGCGGCAAGAATGCCGTGTTCGCGGGCCATGTCATAGGGCGGCAGCAAGCCTTCTTCCGACGGCGGCATGCGCAGGATGAGATTCACGCCCTCCACCAGATAGGTTTCGTTGGAGTGTCCGGTGGACAGCCCCACCACGCGTGTCACGTCCTTCCCGTTGGGAAGAAAACCGCGCAGCCCTGCCGCCAGCCGCTCTAGATCCCTAGCCATCGTCAGCTCCCGATCAGATGTAGGAAACGTCGGAGGTCAGGCCGTATTCCTTCCATGCGCCGACAAGGATGGTTTCGATGATGCCGTAACCGACGGCATCGCCTTCCTTGACGCGAATGATGTTGTCGCGCACCTGGTGGATGCGTGGCAGCGTGGCTTCGTCGCGGGTGTTGGCAATTTTCTCGCCTTCGACATTGAGCTTGCCGCGGTAATTGCCGTGCTTCTTGCCGTCGAAGCCGAGGTACAGCGCCGGGCCGAGGTGGAAGCCGCTGTCGCCGATGACTTCGACATCGACCACGCGGTCTTCGCCGGAGAGCATGTCGTAATGGATTTTGCCGCCCTTGGGGCGTCGCGTCACAGGATCGTAGTTGAGCATCGGGCGGACGCGACCGACGCGATCCTGGCTGCCGTCCGCATGGTTGAGGTAGCCGGAGAAATAGATCGGCTTGTCGCGCGTGGTTTGCAGGTAGTACTGATAGGCGTAGGTGCTGCCATCCGGACGTGTCAGCACCATCGGGCACCAGTGCAGCAGGAAGCCCCCCTGGCCGAAGGCGCTCTCGCCCCAGGCACGGCTCGGGCGCAGGTCGGCGACGTGGGCGCCGACGTCGAGGCGCACGCCCCAGGAGTGATCGCGGAAGGCATACCAGTCCTCGGTCTTGATCGTCTCGCGCTTGCCGTCGATCTCGACCCAGCCGCTGACCCGGCCAGCCTGGTGGTAGCGAATGATGTCGGAGACGATGCGCAGGCCATTCTCGTCGCGCTGCAAGTGGCGATCTTCGAGGAAGGGCACCATGACGGCTTCGAAGGTGACGTCGAACATCAGCGGCAGGATGTCGTTCTTGCCCAGCGCATAGCGCACTTTTTTCATCGGCTCGATTACCTCGTAGGTCAACGGACCGACGATAGTGCTCTCGACATCCGGTGACAGTTCGCGGCTGGCGCGCAGCGTCCATTGTTCATTGCCGCGCGAGATGCCGGCAAAGCCATCCATGACATCGCGGTTGTGATAACGGCCGAGGCCGAAGTCGATCTGCAGCGAGCCATCCTTGCGCGGAATCGTGACCCAGATTTTTTCCGTCCAGGCCAGGTCGGATTCGCTGATGGTGGCAAAGGTGTCGGTGATCTGGTGATGAAGACGCTCGTCGGCACCGAGCAGTTTGCCAATAGTGGGACCCATGTATTTCTCTCCTATAGACCGTAAAAATAACTAATAAATTGTTTTCCGTTCGCCCCACCGGGATTTCCTCCGGTCATGGTGAGCCTGTCGAACCATGAACGAGCGCACCGTCCGCTACGTGCCCTTCGACGAGCTCAGGGCGAACGGGAGGAGGCCAGTGTCCGCCATTTATCTTTGTCTCAAGCAGCAGGCACGGCCAGCACAGCACGCTCATGCGAGAGTTCCTTGAAACCGTGGATGCCGTGATAGCGCCCGATGCCGCTTTCGTTGACGCCACCGAATGGAAGTTGCGGCTCGAACCAGTGCGCTGCCCAGCCATTGATGGTGACGCCGCCCGATGAAGTTTCGCGCATCATCTGATCAGTGAACTTCTGGTCCTTGCTGAACACGTACATCGCCAGCGGCTTGCCGCCGCGTCGCATGTACTTGCCAATCTCGGCCGGATCCTTGTATGTCATCACTGTCAACAGCGGGCCGAACACTTCTTCCTTCATGATCGTCGCGTCGAGCGGTACATGCGTCAGCACCGTCGGGTGGATGGTGAGGTCGTCGGCTTCGGTCTTGCCGCCGAACTCGACCTTGGCACCGCGTTTCACGGCGTCGTCGAGATAGCCTTTGACGCGCTCGAAGTTGCGCTTGTCGACGATGCGGGAAAAGGCCTGCTTGTTGATTTCACCATTGGCGTAATAGGTGCCCTCGATGTAGGCGCGGGCCTGCTTGACGAACTCGTCGGCCAGCTCTTCGCGCACCCATGCCACATCGGGGCAGAGACAGACCTGGCCGGCGTTATAACAGCGGCCTGCGGCAATGGTCGCCGCCGCCAGCGGCATATCGCTGGCCTGGTCCACCACCGCCGGGCACTTGCCGCCCAGTTCGAGCGTTACCGAGCTGAGGTGTTTTGCCGCAGCCGCCATCACGGCACGGCCGACCTTGGGACTGCCGGTAAAGAAGATGTGATCGAAGGGAAGCTCGAGCAGCGCATTGGCCAGATCAATGCCGCCCTCGAACACCGCGCCTTCGCGCTCTTCAAATACTTCGCGCAGAATTTTTGCCGAGATCGCACTGACGGCCGGCGTCATTTCGTTGGGCTTGGCCATGAAGCAATTGCCGGCGGCGACGATCGGCACCACCGGCTGGAACATCAGCAGGAAGGGGAAGTTCCATGGTGCGAACAGCAGGCAGACGCCGCGCGGCTCGTAGCTCATCGTCGCCCGCGTACCCTTCAGATGGGGCGAAGGCTCGATCTCGACCGGTTTCATCCACGCATCGAGATTAGCCAGCGCATCGTCGATGTCGCCGATCACGCCGGCCACTTCACCTTCGGATTCGGCAGCAGGCTTGCGCAGATCGCTGAACAGCGCCTGCTTCACTGCCTCGGCGTTGGCGAGAACCACGTCCTTGAGTTTTTGCAGCTTCTGCTTGCGCTGCGCGGCGGTCGTTGCCTTGACCTTCCATTGATATTCTTTTTGCTGATCAAACACGCGCCGCAGTTCGGCGTTCAACTGACTCGACACACTTTTCTCCTTGATATATTGCCGGTGCGACTGCGGCGTGCTAAACGCACGCCGCGAGTCCAAAGCTCCCGATCAGGCCGGAACGATATGCACCGGCGTGCGGCCGCGCAGGGTCACGGTCAATGAGGCCTTGCCATTGCCGTCGGCCTGGAAAGTTCCTTCGTTGCTGCCCTTGATCGCATAGCTCATACCGGGCTTGAGTCGCTCGATGCCGATCTTCTGCGCACCCTCGCCGGCACCCGGATAGAGCACAAGTTCGAGGTCGTCGCCACGGCTGAATGCCTTGGCGACCAGCACTTCGGGGTAGCTCGCATCGTTGAGGATCGGGCCCTTGAATACCGACTCCGGTGGTCCCTTGGTGAAGGAATTGCGGAAGTCGCCGGTACCCATCAGGATGCCTTCGGCCGCCCACAGGTTGGCCAGCGTCGAACCCTTGGTGTAGCGCTCTGCGCCACCATTCTCGATTTCCGGCCCGCAGTCCTGCTGCATGGATCTCAGCGCGGCATCGGCCAGCTCCGTATCGCCGAACTCGCGTGCGCAGACCAGCACCGCAGCGTAGGCGAACAGGCTGCCCTTGCGATAGTTACCGGCGTCGATGGTGTCGATGAAGGCGAGCAGTTCTGCAGGAATCGTCAGACGCATGTTGCCGTCCTTGTCCGGCGTCATGCAGAACGCCAGCTCCTTGCGTCCGATCGCCCACAGGCGGCGCCCGAACTCGGGCGAGAACACGTTGGCGAAGAAGGCGAAGCCAGCCTCGCCGGTATAGAACGGCATCTCGATACCGGTCCAGTAGGAGCGCAGGCCGACGATCGAACCCTTGGTGTCGATGAACTCGGTCTCCAGCATGTGCATCCACTCCGGCAACGCGTCATCGACCAGCTTGGTCTTGAACAGGGCGTCGTG
>JAYUGL010000196.1:0-30307 GCA_043738385.1 Sterolibacteriaceae bacterium | reverse complement strand
GCACCGAGGGTGAAACTCCCGCCACACTGAAAGTTGGAGAAACGATCAACCGTGCAACGCGCGAAAAAGACAATGGCCTCGAAGGCGGCACGATTGTGGTCGGCAAGCCCGCCAGGGATGCGCACCGGCCGCAATAGCCAGCGCGGCTACGCACTGATCATCATGATCGTGCTGCTGACCATGGGCCTGCTCTATGGCGTGGTCAGCCAGCTTAGTCTGGTGAGCGCGAAAGTGGCCCGCACACAGGGTACGATTGCCGCCCTGCTACAGGCCAAAGAAGCGCTGATTGGTTACGCGGCTACCTATCGTGATACTCATGCTGGTGAAGTATTCGGGTATCTGCCCTGCCCGGATGCCGATGGCGACGGCGATGCGGATACTGCCAATACCAGCGGGAGTTGCGGGAGTGCCACGCAGGCCGTGGTCGGGCTGCTGCCCTACCGTACTTTGGGACTTAGCGATCTGCGCGACGCCAACGGAGAATGCCTTTGGTATGCCGTGTCGGGAAGCTATAAGGCCTCTTTGACCAAGTCGGGACCGATGAATTGGGATACCCGCGGACATATCCGGATTCTTGACAGCAATGGCGTGACGATGTTAGCCGATCCCGTCAACGGAACCGAAGGCGGCGCGGTCGCAGTGATTTTTGCAGCGGGACCGCCGTTATCAGCCAATGCGACTGGCCGAGGTAGCAACTCCGGCAATACCTGCGGCAATAACGGTAAAGCCAACTGGACGGCGTTTCTCGAATCGGTCGTTTCCGATTTGTCCGGCTTGACCGGTTTCGATTCCTCCGGCAATTCAACGTCCAATCCTCTTATCGTGACCAAAGGAACGACCGGAAGTGCTTCAAACAACGACCAGATCGCCTGGATTACACCCAAAGACGTCTTCGACAAAATAAAAAAACGCTCGGATCAAGGCGGGCTTAATAGCTTGTCGGCTCAAATCACCATCGCTCTCCAAACCAGAATCAACTCAGATCTTGTTACCGGCACAGCTCCCTCATCTACTACAGTACCGTTCCATCCCGTAATCATTGCCGGTCCAACACCTTATGCCGGGCAGGTAGGTGAATTGCCTATCACACTCACGGTCGGCAGCGCGCCCATCGACTACACCAAACTTCTGAGCAACTGGCAAAGCCAATATCGCTATGCCGTCTGTAGCAATCTTTGCGGCTACTGCCTTACCGTCGGCGGCGCAAGCTGCAACAGTGCCCTGCTGTTCGGCGCGGAACACACCACGGCTGGGCCACGCCCGGCGCAGCCGACGCAGATGTCGGACCTCTTTGAAAATGACGGCAGCGTTACAGGAGACGGCAAGGGTGCATTGCCTCTTCTCAGCGGTGGTAGCAACAGCTTCACTGGCACTACTACGTACGTCAGCGGCTCCAACGATGTCGCCATCTGCGTCGCACCCGTAAGCCAAAAACCGGTTACCTTCAGTTGTGATCTGACCAACTCCGACAATGCGTCGCTCAACCTCTCGGGCGGCGCTCGCCTTATCAACTTCGCCAACGGTGTTCTAACACTGGGACAGAGCCTCGTCAGGCCGCTTGGCTATCCTAGCAGCGATCTGTTTGGCTGCGACTGGCTTCCGCAGGTACAAACTTTTGGCACAGGTTTAAGGGCCTATTTCAACTTCACTATCGTCATGAGCGGGCGTGGCTTCGTTTTTGCCATCATTGACGGCAACCAATATCCGACCGGAACGACGCCTTGTGGCAGATCCAATCAGCTGCTTGGTTATGCGGGCGACAATGGCAACACCAGTTTTCCGCCGATAAATCCACCGAAGATAGGGCTGGAGATACACACTACGAATGCACTCGCTCAGGGAGGTCCGGGATACCAGCATGCAGCAATTGTGTTTTGGGGCGACATTAATAGTGTCGCCACCAACGACGATAACCAGCACGGGGCGATAAATTCAGCGTCCGGGTATCCGTCGAATCCAACCACGGCATCAACGGGAGTCTCAGGCAATCTCGGCGCCACGGGTAGCAACGTGTTGGCCACCGGCAATACGGTACACGTCCGTGTCGACATCGTTCGCAGCTACGATGCCACGGCTCGCCAGGGGAGTTACGACATCAAGGCATGGCTGATAAAAAGTCCCACCACGGCGCAGCTTTCTGATTTGCGCAATATGACTACGGATTTCACCTCCACAACTTTCGGTGCAGCGACGACGCCGACAGTATTCGACAGCTTTACCACCAAAAACCTGCCCACCGGTGCGCTCACTGACCTAGAAGCCCTACAGAAGATAAGATTCGGTTTCACCAACGGCCAAGGGGCCGGGAGTGCCAGCGATCAGGTCATCACCATACCGACCTTTGTAGCAGTGCCGCGCTAAGTCTCTTAGACAATTTCTATGCAACGATACCGAAGAATGACCAAGCTGCAAGGCTTTACGCTTGCTGAACTCACCGTGGTGCTAATCATCGTCGGCCTGTTGCTGGGCGGCATGTTGATTCCCCTGAGTGCGCAAACCGACATTCGCTATCGCTCCGATACCGCCAAGGCACTTGCCGATATTCGCGAGGCTTTGATTGGCTACGCCATCGTCAATGGACGTTTGCCCTGCCCGGCCAATCGTACTTTTGATAACACAAACACGGATGTTGGAAAGGAGGCAGTCGTTGCAGTGGGTTCCGGACCCTGTGCCTGCACCACTGCCACCAGCGGTGTTGCAGGCGCCATTGGTGGCACGGCCTGCGATGATACGACTCCCGGTGGCGTGACCGGCGTGCTGCCCTGGGCAACGCTCGGCCTGCCCGAAACCGATGCATGGGGAAACCGCTATACCTACCGAGTCACGACACGCTTCGGCCGCGTGGCAAATGGACAAACCATTTTCGGCGGTTGCACACCCGTCAGCAATCCTCCTGCTGCTGCCTTCGCACTGTGTTCTCCCGGCGATATCACAATCAAAGCTACGTCGGGAGGCATCACGGTGGCGAGCGGAATTCCCGTAATAGCGGTTTCGCACGGCAAAAGCGGCGCAGGCGCGTGGACAACCGGCGGGATTCAAATCGCCGGCGCGGCAGGGGACGAACTCGAGAATGCCAACGGTGATCTCAATTTCGTCAGCAACACCACCATCGACGATCAATTGATCTGGATATCGCCCAACCTGCTGATGAACCGCATGATCGCGGCAGGCAAGCTGCCTTGACCCACCCCGCCTGTTCCTGAGACACTCGCACCCGCAGTTGACAGCCTGCCACTCAAATCGAAGCGCAACAAATGGAATATCCCAGCCTCACTACCTCCCGGTCGACGTTTGCTGAACGCCTGAGAACCGCCGGCATTGAGCCAACTGACGACGAACAGTTGCGACTCAACAAGTCGCTGCTGGTTTTTGTCACCGGTGTAGTCAGCGTGACTTCGATGATCTGGCTGAGCATTTACTGGCTGCTCGGCCCGCACATGTCGTCGACCTGGCCTTTCGCTTTCAATCTGCTGCTGGTGGGCAATCTGCTGCTTTACATCAAGACCGGCAATTTCGATTTTTTCCGAATCAGCCAGTTGGGGCTGCTGCTGTTCATACCGTTCGCGATGCAATGGAGCATCGGCACCTTCATCGACGCCAGCGGCGTGGTGTTGTGGGGCTTGCTGGCGCCGGTCGGTGCGATTCTGATGCTCGGTCCGCGCGGATCGCTGGTATGGTTTTTCATCTGGGCCTTTTTCACCGCGCTGTCGGGGCTGGTCGACTATTATTTGATCGGCCTTGCCAAACCAACGGTGCCGCTGCGCACCAGCGTTGTTTTTTTCGCGCTCAACTTCATGGCCGTGTCGAGCATGATTTACATGCTGTTGCGCCACGCGATCCTGGAGCAGCAAAAGATACGGGGCAAACTCGAAGACGCCCACAAGATGCTGACCGTGGAACAAGAGCGATCAGAGCGTTTGCTGCTCAATATCCTGCCTGGTCCGGTCGCCGAACGGCTGAAAAATTCGGACCAGACCATTGCCGATGGATTCGCCGACGTGACGGTGATGTTCGCTGATATCGTGAATTTCACCCAGGTCGCCGAAGGCATGGCGCCATCCCAGGTATTCGCCATGCTCAACCGCATTTTCTCGGCCTTCGACGAACTGGCGGAGCAGTTCGGGCTGGAGAAAATAAAAACCATCGGCGACGCTTACATGGTGGCGGGCGGCATCAGTGACGGCGAGGAAAACTACAGCGCCGCCATTGCCGACATGGCGATGGCCATGCGCGATCTGCTACGCAATGACTTCGCGGTGAATTCGTCGCACCTTGAAGTGCGTATCGGGATTGGCACCGGGCCGGTCGTGGCCGGCGTGGTCGGCAAGAAAAAATTCATCTATGACTTGTGGGGTGACACGGTCAATATCGCCAGCCGCATCACTTCGGAAGGCGCGCCCGGCATGATCCAGACCGACGTGATGACCTACAAGCGCCTGAGCGGGAGCTTCGCGTTTGACGAACCCCAGATCCTTTATCTCAAGGGCAAGGGCGAGATGAAGGTCTATCGTTTGGTTGGCCGCAAGGCGCCAGTGTAGATAGGCCATTCCGCGTACCCGAACGGGTAAGTGGAATGACCATCAGCATCTGGTTGTCACGATTCCGGCACCAACCCAACGCAAACATTTCCCGGGCGATTCGCCACCAGTTCCAACTGGTAGCCATACAGATGCGCGTTTCTGGCCACCTGGTAGAGCCCGATTCCCAAGCCGGTTTCCGAAGCGACCGGACGCTTGCCGATATCTGCCGCGAGGTCACCCGCAAGTTCAGCCCCGGAGTCACAGACCCATATCCGCACCGGAGGTAGCTCCACATCAAGCGTGATACGAATTTTGATGTCTGCGTAGACGGCACGTTTGTTCATGGCGTTCTGGAGCAGATTCTCTACCGCCGTAGTAAAAAGTTCGGCCGGCAGCTTGGCAACTCCGAGTTCTCCGCGGGACTCAAACAACACGCCTTCAACTGCATAGCGCTCTTCCATCTGGTGCCACCAATCGGCGGCGATCACCATTTCACTCTGCTCCAGTTCTGGCTGAACGAGTTTGTCCATGGTCTGCTGCAAACGCAACGAAATTTGCGGCAATTGGCGATCCAGCAGCCGACGATACTGAGCACTGCTGTCCCGCTTGTCGATACTGGCGGCAAAAATGAGCGTATTGATCGATTGCAGCAGGTTCTTCACATCATGGGTCAGCCGCGCGCCGGTTTCGTGGATGGCCTGCATGTAGGCCATATCCCTGAGCTGCTGTGCCTGGTGTTTGGCGCGATGAAGTTCGGCGAGCAGTTGCGCCACCAGATTGAAGTGCCAGATCAATGCCGGCGGCATCGGCTGTTGCGTATAAAGGGTCAACACCAGTTTGTTTTGGGAAAACGTCGTCTCAACGCCTCCACTGCCGCCAAACCTTCCCTCCTTGCCTTCGGTGCGCCATACGCCACCATCGATCCAGGACAAACGGGCCACCATTTCGCGGCAAGCCTGATCCAAAAAATGGATCGGGTCCGGTTCCCGTTGCGCCAGCGCGGTAATGCCGTGCAGCCACTGTTCGAGCGGAAGGCCGACGGCCAGCAGATACCGCGACGCCATTGCGCCAAGGCCGGAAAATCCCGCACTTGGATTCCACGCCAGACTCAACAACATCAGCATCGCGGCCCCGGCGAACACCATGATCAACAAAGCCTGAATGTAGCCGACGCCTTCCAGCAGCATCAGTGCAACGCTGCCCAATACCAAAACCGCCAGCAGCAGGATGACGAACAAGCTGTAGGCGAGGTCGATGGCTTCGGTCGGCGAATCATTTGTGCCACCCGCCGGGATCAGTGCCATGGCCGCAATGAGCATTGGAAAGCCATAGCGCGCCAGGGTGATAAACGGGCCGACACTTTCCTGCGGGCGGGGAATTATCTGCGGCACCGCGAACACCAGCAGCACCGCCATCAGATAAATCAGGGCAAGCAGATAAAACACCTTTGCCATCCGGCTGTGAAAGAAAAATATCCGCCCGCCGACGATCCCGGCTAGCAGCATCAGCCAGAGAATCATCAGCCACCAGGAGAGGAAAGTGACGGTGAGCGCCAACACGGCGATCATGCCGCCGAGTTGACGGGCGGGCACCCGCGCGCCGGCCTGGACAAAAGGTTGCCAGAGCAGAAAGATGCCGAAATGGGCGACCAGCAGGGTGCGGCCCAGGAAGCCGGTGATCCCCTGCATCAGGGTAATGTGGAGCAAGGCCAACATCACCACCAGCAACGTACGGCGATGGCGCTCTACATAATCGAGAACGGCGGAGCGGTCGCTGTTGGCCGCTTGAGCTTCTGTATTCATGCCGGGATTCTACCGGCCCGACCTTCGTCACAGAGGCCCGCAGCCTGAAGAAGTGTCGGCTTTCATGTCACCCCTGACGAAAACCCGACAGATTGATGTGCAAAATGTCGCAAACCCGCATCGCTAGCGCCAAAACGGCCTTGGCACGAAAGCTGCTCTACATTGTTCAGAGTCATCTAAAGGAGAAACAAAATGCCTCGCAAACAAGCTGGTTTTACCCTGGTCGAAATCGCCATCGTGCTGGTCATCATCGGCCTGCTGCTGGGCGGTGTGCTCAAGGGTCAGGAGTTGATCAACAGCGCCAAGGTCAAAAATTTCGCCACTGACTTCCGCAATATCCCGCTGTTCATCTATGGATACCAGGACAAATTCAAATCCCTCCCCGGTGATGACCGCGATCCGGTTAATCACGTTGGGGGAACTCTCGCAACAACTGGCACCGTGGGTAACGCAGTAATTGAAGGTGCTTGGGATTCCACTACTACCGGAGACGAATCTTTTCTCTTTTGGCAACACGCCCGCCTCGCGGGTCTGGCGGCCGGCCCGACCAATGTGGTCGACACCAACTATAAGCCGAGGAATGCGGATGGGGGGCTGATCGGAATTACGTCCAACAATACTGCACTCCCTTACATCGCGAACATGAAGGGGACTTACATGGTCTGTTCAGCCGGTATCCTTGGAAAATACGCCAAACAGCTCGACACCACTATGGATGATGGTTGCACCAACACCGGTTCGGTGCAAGCGGTTGCAAACCAACCAGTCGGTACAAGCACTAATAATGTCGCTGTGGGGATCACTGCGGCCGGCGTATGTCCTGGTGCGACACAAATTGTTGACTCTGCTTCTTATACGGTCTGCATGGGTATTTAAGCAGCATCCTTGCTCTAAAGCCCGCTTCGGCGGGCTTTTTTATTTCCCACGCAGCAAACGCTCTTCCCCCGCCGCAAGTGATTGCGGCGTGCCCAACAGCACCACCACATCCCCTGCCGCCAACACCGCATCCAAGCCGCCACCCTTGCGCGCAGCGCCTCTGCGGCGCACGGTGGAGACGGCAGTGCCGCAGGCATCAAGTTGCAGTTCGACGAGACGCTTGCCGATGGCATGGGCGCCTTCTCCCAGCGTAATCGCATGCAGGCGCGGCTGATCGGCGTCGTCCAGATGATCGTTGGCATCGGTCGCGCCATGGAAAAATCCGCGCAGCAATACGTAATGCTGTTCGCGCATCTCGCGCAAACGACGTATCACTCTCGACATCGGAACGCCAAGCAGCGCCAGGGCGTGGGTCGCCAGCATGACGCTCGACTCCAGCGCTTCGGGCACCACCTCGGTCGCGCCTGCGGCGAGCAGACGATCAACATCGGCATCCTCGGCGGCCCGCACCACCACCGGCAGATCCGGCCGCAACTGGCGGGTGTGGTGGAGCACGCGCAAGGCCGCCTGCGGATCGGAGAAGGTGATGATCAACACATCGGCGCGCGCGATGCCAGCCGCAACGAGGGTCTCGCGCCGCGCGCAGTCGCCATAAGTAACCGGCTCGCCGGCGGCGGCGGCGTCGCGCACCCGATCCGGATCCGGATCGAGCGCCAGGAAAGAGATACCTTCCTGTTCCAGAAAGCGCGCCAGGTGCTGGCCAGTGCGGCCGTAACCACAGAGAATTGCATGTTTCTCCGTTCCCATCGAACGCACCGCGACCGCGGTCAGTTGCATGGAGCGAGTCAGCCATTCGGACGCGACAAAACGCAACACGATACGGTCTGAAAATTGCACGATCAGCGGCGCCAGCAGCAAGGAAAACACCAGCGCCGCAAGCACGACCTGTAGCGCCTGATCATCAGCCAGATTCTGCTGTCGGATCTGGGCCAGCAGCACGAAGCCGAACTCGCCCCCGGCGCACAGCCACAGGCCGGTGCGTAATGCGGTGCTTGACGTGGCGCCAAACAGGCGCGACAGGCCCGCGGCCACGGCCAGCTTGATCCCCATCAACAGCGTTAGTACCAGCAGCACCCACGGCAAGTTGGCGACCACGGCGGACAGGTTGAGCAACATGCCGATGGTGATGAAGAACAGCCCCAGCAGCACGTCGCGAAACGGCTTGATGTCCTCTTCGACCTGATAGCGATACTCGGTTTCGGAGATCAACATGCCGGCGACAAATGCACCGAGCGCGAGGGACAATCCGGCCAGCTCGGTCAGCCAGGCCAACCCCAGTGTGATCAACAGCACGTTGAGCACGAACAGTTCGGCCGACTTGCGCCGCGCCACGATGAAGAACCAGGCGCGCATCAGGCGCTGGCCGAAAAAGATCACCACCGCCAACACCAGCAGGGCTTTAAGGCCTGCCAGCGCCAGGGTCTGCGCCATTTCGGCCGGTTGCGCCAGCGCCGGCACCAGAATCAGCAGCGGTACCACCGCCAGATCCTGAAACAGGAGTACGCCGATCACCTCGCGGCCGTGCCTCGAGTCCAGTTCCAGCCGCTCGCTCAGCAGACGCGAAAGCACGGCCGTTGACGACATGGCCACCACGCCACCCAGCGCAAACCCGGCCGGCCAGCCAAGACCAAATCCTCGTGCCAGCAGCATTGCGATCAGCAGAGTGACAAATAGCTGTGCCGCGCCGAGACCGAAGACGATACGCTTCATGCTGTACAAGCGCGGCAGGGAAAACTCCAAACCGATGGAGAACATCAGGAAGACAACACCGAACTCGGCCAAGTGGCCGGCACTGGCGGTATCCGGCAGCAGATTGAGGGCGTGGGGACCGATCACAACGCCAACTATCAGGTAACCCATGATCGGCGGCAGGCTGAAGGAACGAAACACGACCACCACCAGCACGGCCATGGCGAGCAATAGCACAACCAGTTCCAGAGGCGCAATCATTCGGTCGATGAGGTCGCGGGTGACACTTGTATAATCGTTGTCATGATAACCGCCCGCCACCCATGACCCAAACATTTACCCACGACCGAGCACTGACCATGGCGCGCCGTGTGCTGCGCATCGAAGCGGAGGCGGTGGCGGCATTGGCGGAGAAACTCGACGGCCAGTTCAGCCGCGCGATTGAATTGATCTTGTCGTGCCACGGCCGGGTAATCGTCAGCGGCGTCGGCAAGTCGGGGCACATCGCGCGGAAGATCGCCGCGACCATGGCCAGCACCGGCACCCCCGCCTATTTCGTTCATGCCGCCGAGGCGGTGCACGGCGATTTGGGGATGATCACTCGCGAGGATGTGGTGATCGCCATTTCCAATTCAGGCGAGAGCGACGAACTGCTGACCATCGTGCCTTTAATCAAACGCCAGGGCGGACGCCTGATTGCGATTACCGGCAACAACGATTCTTCGCTGGCCAGGGAAGCCGATGTGCATCTCGATGCGCGCGTACGCGAAGAAGCCTGTCCGCTCAATCTCGCGCCCACGGCAAGCACCACCGCGGCGCTGGCGCTGGGCGATGCATTGGCCGTGACGCTGCTTGATGCGCGCGGTTTTGGCGCCGAGGATTTTGCCCGTTCTCATCCCGGTGGCACTTTGGGCAGGCGGCTCCTGACGCATGTGCGCGACGTTATGCGCAGTAGCGCTGAAGTTCCCGCAGTCACCGAATCCACCTTGCTGCCGGACACCTTGCGCGCCATGTCGCAAGGTGGACTGGGCATGGCGGTGGTTTGCGGCGCCGATGGCCGGCTGGCGGGCGTATTTACCGATGGCGACCTGCGCCGCGCCATGGAAAAACAGGGCGATCTGCGCATCGTGACGGTGGCGCAGGTCATGACGCGCAACCCGCGCACCATCGCCCCCGAACGGCTTGCGGTGGAAGCTGTGGAAATGATGGAGCAGTACAAGATCAACCAGTTGCTGGTGACCGGTGAAGACGGCAAGTTGATCGGTGCGCTCAACATGCACGACCTGTTTCGTGCCAAGGTCATCTGATGGACGCGGCAAAAGACAAAGCTGCCAGACTCATGCTGATGGGCTTCGATGTCGATGGCGTGCTCACCGACGGCAGCCTTTACTACAGCAGTCAGGGTGACGAGTTGAAAGCCTTCTCCAGCCTCGACGGCCACGGCCTGAAAATGCTGGCAGGTGCCGGCATACAGTTGGCGATCATCACCGGGCGCGTATCGCGGGCCGTGGAACTCAGAGCGCAGAATCTGGGTATCGAATTGTTGCTGCAAGGGGTCGAAGACAAGCGTTCCGCCATGGCGAGCCTGCTGGCGGGTCTCGGTCTCGGTTTCGAGCAGGCCGGTTACATGGGCGACGACGTCGTCGATCTGCCGCTGATGCGCGCTTGCGGATTTTCCGCCACGGTGGCGGACGGCCATCCGCTGTTGCATCGTCATGCGGACTTGGTCGTCGGGAAGGGTGGCGGCAAGGGAGCGGTGCGGGAAGTCTGTGAGTTTATCCTCAGTGCCCAAGGCAAGCTGGACGCGGCGATGGAAATTTACCTGACATGAAAAACCTGGGCACCACCCTGTTTCCCCTGCTGCTGCTGGGACTGCTGGCCGCGCTCACCTTCTGGCTTCAGCGTACGTCCGATTTCGATGATCCCATGAGCCGGGCAAAAGCCAGGCACGACCCTGATTCCATCATCGAACACTTCACCATCCAGCGCTTCGACGTCGCCGGTGACCTGAAGAACTTTCTCACGGCCGAGAAACTGGTCCACTTCCCGGACGATGACAGTACCGAGGTGGCCAATCCGGCACTGACCATTTTTCGGGGGCAGTCGCCAACGCATATCACCGCAAAGCGCGCATGGCTGAACCATGATGGGAAGGAGGTTCATCTGATGGACCAGGTGCGTCTCGTGCACAAGAGCGCGACGAATACCCCCGACACCGTACTCGAAACCGCCAGGATGATCGCTTACCCCGACGAGGAAACGGCGCATAGCGACGACCCCGTCACGATTAGCCAGGGTCAAAGCGTTGTTGTCGGAACCGGAATGGATTACAACGGCAAGCAAAGCGTGTCGGTACTCAGGGGCCGAACGCATGGAATTTTCTATAGGAAACATTGATCATGTTCAACAAGCTAACCCGTTTGCCGGCAGTGCTGGCCAGTATCTTGTGCGTCTCGTATCCCTCTATCGCGGAAATAGCCGATCGCGACAAGCCGGTCAACCTCGAAGCAGACCGCATAACCGTAGACGATGCGAAGAAGATTCATGTCTTCGAAGGCAACGTGCAACTCACCCAGGGAACTCTGGTCATACGCGCCACCAAAATGGTCGTTACGCAAGATGCCAGCGGTTATCAAAAGGGGGTTGCCAGCGGCGGTGCCGACGGACTGGCGCGGTTCCGGCAAAAGCGCGAAGGCAAGGATGAATACATCGACGGAGAGGCCGAAAGAATTGAGCACGACGGGGCAGCAGATACCACGCAGCTATTCACGCGCGCCTGGGTAAAAAGCGGGCTCGACGAGGTTCGTGGTCAGTACATCTCATTTGATGCGAAGACCGAGACCTACCTCGTCTCCAACGGCCCGAACGGCACAAGCGCCTCTTCAGCAAAACATGAACGCGTGCGGGCCATCATCCAGCCGCGCAACAAAGCGAGTACAGCACCGGCGGTGCCCAGCCGCGCGATCAATCCCGCGCTCAAGGCTGCACCTGAGTTATCTGCTCCGGAAAACAAGGCGTCCGATCCGCAATAAGGCAGTTTCACCCGGCAAAAAAGCGGCCCTAGTCGGCCGCTTTTTTATTGCGCCACCGCATCAGGGACGCCTGAGCGTACAAAAACAAAAATCAACCTATTGAATAATAATTATTTATTGTCTATTTAGTTTATTTTGTGCGTTGCATCAAAAAACGCTTGACATCGCGTTTCCCACCCTTATAATTCGAGCCATGATGCAGCGCAACATCGCGACTCCCTGAAATCAGCGGGTGTGGCGAGATTCAAGATGTAAAGCAAACCACCACTCGAAATTTCTTAAACCGATATCAAGGAGAACACCATGTCCTACGCAATCCCCGAGCAATTCGCCGCCAGCAACAAAGCCTATGTCGAATCACTGTTGACCATCGCCAATACCGCGTTTGCCAGTGCCGAACGTTTTGCCGCGCTCAACCTGAATACTGCCCGCTCCGTACTGGAAGACTCGGTCGCCAGTGCCAAGAGTCTGCTGTCGATCAAGGATGCGCAAGAACTGCTGAGCAGCCAATCCACCCTGGCCAAGCCTACCCTGGAAAAGTTCGTTGCCTATTCACGCAGCGTTTACGAAATTGGTTCGCAAACCCAGGAAGAACTGACCAAGGTATTTGAAGCCCAATACGGCGAACTGAACAAGAACATCGGCAGCGCCCTGGACAAGGCTGCAAAAAGCGCCCCGGCCGGTTCCGATGTCGCCATCTCTGCGGTCAAGTCAGCCATTGCCGCCGCAAACTCCGCTTACGACAGCATCAACAAGGCTGCCAAGCAAGTCGCCGAAATCGCCGAAGCGAACGTAGCAGCGGCTACCAATGCCACGGTCAAGGCCGTTGCATCGACTGCCGCGCCGAAGGCCAAGAAGGCCGCCTAAGCCAATTATTTGTCTCCTCCTCCGGCCCGCAAAGGGCTGGTTTGCAGCCCCGGTACCTGGTACCGGGGCTCTTTTTTTGTGTTTCCAAACTTCAGCGTTCCTCGAACTCCAGCGCCAGCGCCGTGACCGCGCCACGAATCTTCGCCATGGCAGGCCCCACCTGAGCCGGATTACCACGCACGCCGAGCTCCAGATGACGACGCACTTTGTCGTCGCCGAAAGACGGCAGGCTGAAAACCTTGACGCCGGGGTAATCGATTTCGACGCGCTGCATGAGGTCGATCAATACGCCTTCGTTGCCTTCCCACACCACGATGGACTCTTCCACTTCGGTTGAGCGATGGAAGCGATCACGGTAGTAGCGATCAAGCACCCATTCAACCATCGGCCATGCCATTTGCGGAAAGCCGGGCACAAAGTGATGGTCGGCTAAAGAAAATCCGGGCACCCGGTTGACCGGATTGGGAATGATGCGACTGCCCATCGGAAACTCGGCCAGTTGTAGCCGATTGATAGTGATCTGCTCCCCATACTTTGCGCGAATCTCTGCGGCGGCCTCAACATGCAATCTCAACTCGACACCCGCCGCCATGCCGGCTGCCTGGCGCGTGTGGTCGTCCGGCGTGGCGCCGATGCCGCCGAAGCTGAACACGATATCGCTTGACGCCAAAGTCCGGCGCAAAGTTTCCGCCAAAAACTCGCGCTTGTCGCCGACGTAGGTTACCCAGTCAAGGGTCAGCCCCCGCGCGGCGAACAGTTCAATCAGCTTGGCAAAGTGTTTGTCCTGCCTTTTGCCACGGATGATTTCATCGCCGATGATCAGTGCGCCAAAGCCCATGATGTCGTTCCTTGTTGTAGTTCAAACTCTGCTCAGTTGGCCATCCTAGCGCGGACGCGCATCCCACATTTTCTGCAGGCGTTTCACCGATACCGGACTCGGTGTTCTGAGTTCCTGTGCGAACAGCGCCACGCGCAACTCTTCCAGTAACCAACGGAACTCATCCAGAAAAGGATCGGCAATCCCGCTTCGCGCCTGATTCAAATATTCGCGTTCGAAAGGCCGCGCCAGCACCTGCCATTCAGACAATAGCCGCTCATCGCGCACCGCATCCGAACGCACCTTTTCCAGACGCAAGCCGGCCGCCTTCAGATAGCGCGGAAAGTGGCTCAAACGTTCGAACGGCGTGTTCAGAATAAATCCTTTCGGCATCAGCGCAGCCACTTGAGCGGAAATATCGGCGCACGCCTTGCTGAACGCCTTGTGGTTCGCCGTCAGTTTTTTCTGCACCTGCGCATACTCGGTCAGGATAAGCCCCAGCAGCCGCGCGATCTCCTGTGCAACAAGCACGAACTTGGTCTTGGCGGTGTCGACACGCGCAAGGAATTCCGCCTCGCTCACGGGCCATGGACTGGACATGCAGGTACGCTCCAGCGTTGCCCCGACCAACTGTTCTCGCAACGCCTGCTCAATGCCCAGCGGCATGAACAGCAAAGCCAGATCCCGCAGTCCGGGCAAGCTCTTTTCAACGTATTTCACCTGCTCACGCAATGCCAGCGCAAACAGGCGCCGCAGTCCGATGCGGTGGATCGTCCTGGCCATTTCCTCGGTATCAAAGGCCCGCAACGAAACGCTCTCGCCTTCATCCACCAGTGCCGGAAAGCCCGCCACGGTTCGGCCTCCCACCTGCACCTCGATCAACTCGGGAAGATCGCCGAACGACCAGCTCTTCAGGCCGGTCAACTCCCCTTCGGCCAGTTGGCTCTTGAATTCGGCCTGGACGAAGCTCTGCGTCACGCGATCACCATATTGCGCGCGCAACTCTGCCAACACCCGCGACATCGCCAGCGTGCCGCCGTGCTCGTCGAGCAGACGAAAGTTCATCGACAGATGCGGGCGTAACTCGCCAGGACGAAAAGCGTCCAGCGGAAGCTTCATTGCAATCGTCTCTTCCACGCCGCGCATCAACGCACGTACCAGAGGCTCTTCGGGATCATGCTTCTCTTCGCAGAATTTGGTGCCGAATGCATCCAGCGGCTGTATGCGATGGCGGTATTTCTGTGGCAATGTCTTCAACAACGCCACGACCTTTTCCTTCAGCAGCCCCGGTACCAGCCAATCGCAACGGTTGGCGGAAATCCGGTTCAACGCTGCCAGCGGCAATGCGAGCGTGACGCCGTCATCGGCCGCGCCGGGGTCGTGCTTGTAGGAAAGCTTCAACTGCTCCCCGCGCAAATCCAGATGATGCGGGAAGGCGTCGGTGGTAATGCCCGCCGCTTCGTGACGCATCAGCTGCTCGCGTTCAAGGAACAACAGTTTTGGATCCTTCTGTTCCGCCTCCCGCCGCCAGTGATCGAACGCCGCAAGGGTCACAATACCTTGAGGAATTTTTGCGTCATAGAAAGCATGAATGAGTTCCTCGTCCACCAGCACATCGGGGCGACGCGATTTGTGTTCAAGCGCTTCAATGTCATCCAGCAGTTTCTCGTTATGCTGCAAGAAGCGCCACTTCTTTACCCAGTCCTCGCCGACCTCGCCATTCACCAGTGCCGAGCGAATCAGGATTTCGCGAGACAGCTTCGCATCCATCGGTCCATAGTGAATGCGCCGCCGCGCCTGCAACACCAGCCCATGCAGGGTCACACGTTCCCAGGCCGCGACCTGCCCCGGCCCCTTCTCCCAATGCGGTTCGAAGACATGGCGCTTGATCAGATGGGCGCCGATGCTTTCCAGCCACTCCGGCTCGATCTTCGCCACGCAGCGTGCGAACAGGCGCGAGGTTTCCACCAACTCGGCCGCCGCGATCCAGCGCCCGGCCTTCTTGACCAAGGCCGACCCCGGGTGCAACAGGAACTTGATGCCGCGCGCGCCGAGGTAGTAATTTTCTTCCTCACTCTTAAGACCGATGTGGCCGAGTAGCCCGGTCAGCAAGGCGCGGTGGATGGCATCGTAATTCGCCGGCTTGTCGTTTTCCTTCCAGCCGTGCTCGGCACACAAGGCGTGGAGCTGGGCGTGAACGTCGCGCCACTCGCGCAACCGCATCCACGAAACGAAATTCTGCCGGCACCATTGCCGCTGCTTGTTGCTGGTCTCGTGCTTCCAGATTTCATCTGCGGCAGCCCATAGTTTGAGCCACGACAGGAATTCCGATTTTTCATCTTTCCATTTGGCATGCGCCTGATCGGCACTGCCGGCCTGCTCCTGCGGCCGTTCGCGCGGATCTTGCACCGACAGCGCCGAGGCGATCACCAGCATTTCCCGAAGGCAACTTTCGTTGCGTGCGGCGATGATCATGCGTCCGATTTTTGGGTCCAGCGGAAGTTTGGCCAGCTCATTGCCAACGGCGGTGAGCTGCTTGTCCTCATCCATCGCGCCCAGCTCCTGCAGGAGCTGATAACCGTCGGCGATCATGCGTGGCAGCGGCGCTTCGAGGAAGGGAAACTCCTCCACATCACCGAGGCTGAGAGACTTCATGCGCAGAATTACGCCGGCCAGCGAGGCGCGCAGAATTTCCGGCTCGGTGTACGCTGGACGCTTGTTGAAGTCCGTCTCATCGTAAAGCCGAAAGCAGATGCCCGCCGACACGCGCCCGCAACGACCTGCCCGCTGCTGCGCCGCTGCCTGTGCAATTGGCTCCACCTGTAGCTGCTCGACCTTGTTGCGATGCGAATAGCGTTTGACCCGCGCCAGCCCGGTGTCGATGACGTAGCGGATACCCGGAACGGTCAACGAGGTTTCCGCCACGTTGGTGGCGAGAATCACCCGTCTGCCTTGATGTGGCTGGAACACGCGCATCTGCTCCTGGGCCGTCTGGCGCGCAAACAGCGGGAGAATGTCGAGGCCGGGTGGGTGATGTTTGCGCAGGGCTTCCGCCGCCTCGCGAATTTCGCGTTCCCCCGAAAGAAACACCAGCACATCTCCCGGACCTTCACGATGAGCTTCACTGACGGCATCGACAATGCTATCGTTGATATCGCGTTCCCGGTCCTTGTCGTCGCGCTGCACCGGGCGATAACGCGTCTCGATGGGATGCAGCCGCCCGGAAACCTCGATCACCGGCACCACTTTTCCATTCAGTGTGAAGTGTCTGGAAAACCGCTCCGCATCGAGCGTGGCGGAGGTGACGATCACCTTGAGGTCGGGACGTTTCGGCAGCAACTGCTTCAGATAGCCGAGCAGAAAGTCGATGTTGAGGCTGCGCTCATGCGCTTCGTCAATGATGAGTGTGTCGTACTGTTTAAGCAGCGCACTTTTTCCATCCCGTCCCTGGGTCTCCGCCAGCAGAATGCCGTCGGTCATCAACTTGATATAGGTGTCATTCGATACCTTGTCGGAAAAGCGGATCTTGTAACCCACGTAGCGGCCGAGTTCGCTTTTCAATTCCTGAGCGATGCGCGTGGCCGTAGCACGGGCGGCAATACGTCGCGGTTGTGTGTGGCCGATCAGACCGGCGCAGCCGCGCCCCATTTCAAGACATATCTTGGGTAGCTGGGTGGTCTTGCCGGATCCCGTCTCGCCGCAGATCACCACCACCTGATGATCGTTGATGGCCTTGGCGATCTCTTCACGCCTGGCGTTGACCGGCAGTGCTTCGTCATAGGTGATGACGGGTCGGGCGGCAAGACGCGCCGCCATGCGCGTCTCCAGCCTTGCCGTGGCGGCGAACCTGTCCTCGCGGGAACTCATCCGCTAATGCGGTTGATGGTCCAGATGCCCAACCCGGTCATCAGCAGCGAACCAAGAAGATGAGCACTCACCGCAAGTCCGGCCCATCCAAATTGTTCGGTACGGATCAGACCCACCACCTCGGCGGAGAAAGTGGAAAACGTAGTAAGCGCACCGAGGAAACCGGTAATGAAAAAAAGTCGTGCTTCCAGCGGCAACTCCACATTGATATGGAATACCGTCACTGCGGCGCCGACCAAGTAACCGCCAAGCAAATTGGCCACCAGGGTGCCCAGGGGTAGCGTCGGCAGAAAATGATTTAGCCCAACACCCAGCCCCCAGCGCAACCAGGCACCAAGGATGGAGCCGATGGCGATGGCAAGCGCGGCGATCCAGTTCATGGGCGAGATTCTACCTAGGATCGCCAGTAGAATTGATGCCTTGCACAAAACCAAGCCATCCAACCATAGGGCGCCGTCATGGCCGAACCGGAAGTCAAAACCGCCAATTTCATCCGCCATATCGTCGAAGCCGACCTCGTCGCCGGCAAGTACGCATCGCGCCGCTGGTCGGGCAAACCCGGCGCCGGGCCGCAGCAACTTGCCGGCGCGCCCGACCCGGCGAAGATCCGCACCCGCTTTCCGCCGGAACCCAACGGCTACCTGCACTTCGGGCATGCCAAATCGATACTGCTCAACTTCGGCCTGGCGCGTGATTTCGGCGGCGCATGCCACCTGCGTTTCGACGATACCAATCCGGAAAAGGAAGATCAGGAATACGTCGATGCCATTATCAGCGCGGTGAAATGGCTGGGCTGCAACTGGGGTGACCACCTTTATCACGCTTCGGACTACTTCGACTTCATGGTTGAAGCGGCGGAGTATCTGATCCAATCCGGTAACGCTTACGTCGACAGCCAGAGCGCTGATGAAATGCGCGCCAGTCGCGGCACACTCACCGAATCGGGAAAAGACAGTCCATTCCGCAAACGCAGCGTGACTGAAAATCTCGATCTGTTCCACCGCATGCGCACCGGCGAGTTCGTCGACGGAACACATATCCTGCGCGCGAAAATTGACATGGCCGCGCCCAACATCAACCTGCGCGACCCGGCGATCTACCGCATCCGCCACGCCGAGCATCACCGCACCGGCAACACGTGGTGCATCTATCCGATGTACACCTACGCCCATCCGATCGAGGATGCGCTGGAAAACATTACTCACTCCATCTGCACGCTGGAGTTCGAGGACCAGCGCCCTTTCTACGACTGGCTGATGGAACGGCTTGCCGAAGGCGGCCTGCTGGCGCGGCCCGTGCCGCGTCAATACGAATTTTCGCGGCTGAATCTTTCCTACGTCGTGCTCAGCAAACGCAAGCTGATCCAGCTCGTCGAAGAAAAGCACGTCGTCGGCTGGGATGACCCCCGCATGCCTACCCTGGTAGGCGCGCGGCGGCGCGGCTTCACGCCCGAAGGCTTCCGGTTGTTTGCCGAGCGCATCGGCGTTTCCAAATCCGACTCATGGATAGACATGAGCGTGCTGGAAGAATGCATGCGCGAACACCTCAACGAAACAGCGCAGCGTCGCATTGCCGTACTCGATCCACTGAAACTGCTCATTGACAACTATCCGGAAAATCAAGAAGAATTTTGTGAGGCGCCCAATCACCCGCAGCAGCCAGAACTGGGCAAGCGCCCCATCCCCTTCTCGCGCGAACTGTGGATCGAGCGCGAAGACTTCATGGAGACGCCGTCCAAGGGCTATTTCCGCCTCTTCCCCGGCAACACGGTGCGGCTGCGCTACGGCTTCGTTGTCAAATGCATCGGTGCCGACAAGGACGCGAACGGCAACATCGTCGCAGCCCACTGCGAAGTCATGCCGGACTCAAAATCCGGGACCCCAGGCGCTGACAATTACAAGGTCAAGGGCAACCTGCACTGGGTCAGCGCGAAGCATGCTTACCAATGCGAGGTGCGACTCTACGACCGTCTATTCTTCACTGCCCACCCCGGCGCCGACGATCGCGATTTCCTGCTCGACCTCAACCCGGACTCGCGACGGGTTGTCACCGCGCAACTCGAACCAGCCCTGAAAGATGCAAAACCCGAAGACCGCTTTCAGTTCGAGCGCCACGGCTACTTCGTCGCCGACCTGCGCGACAGCACTCGCGGTAATCCGGTGTTCAACCGCGCTGTGACGATGAAAGATTCGTGGACAAAAGGCGAGAAGTAAACCACGCACAACACAGAGCCGGCCCAGAAGGCCAGTCGCACTTGCTGCTCCGTCTTGCGTTCCCCCATCAGCACTTCTTACACCATGCAGACGGCTCAGTCTCGCTTCTTGTTAAATGGCTTTTTGGCGAAGGAAGTCGGCTTGCCGCTCTCGCTCTTGAAGGGCTGCGCTGGGCGCGAAACGCGCGGTGGCTTGTCACCGGCATCCCATCGCTTCTTGGCGTAACTCTTCGGCGCCGCATCATCGGTGAATAGCGTGATGTCCATTGGCCGGCCACGCAGTCGAGTCCGCTTGAGCAGTTGCAATATCGCGTCGGGTATATCGTCGGGCAACTCAACAGTGCTGTAGTCGTCGAACAAATCAATCTGTCCGATGAAACGGCTTTCGATGCCGGCTTCGTTGGCGATGGCGCCGACGATATCCTTGGGCGTGACACCGTGGTCGCGGCCCGCCGCCAGACGGTAGCGCTGCTTGCCGAAGCGTGATGCAGTGCGGACTGATGCGGGCTTTTCCTCGCGTTTGGTCTCTCTGGTCTCGCGCTTTTCTTCGCGCATTTCCTGCCACTTGTCGCCAGCGGCTTTCGCGGTTCGCGACGCCTTCTCGATCGCGACGGCGTCGGGCGCCCGCGCGGTCGGAGCCTCCAGGATGCGCTCGGCGCCCTTGGCGCCCGGCTTCTCCGCCACTTGCAAGGGCCGCTCGCGCTGCGCCATCCAAGCCAGCGCTGCCGCTATCCGACGCGCATCAATATTTTTTTCGTTCTCGATCTGGCCGACGACATCGACAAAAAAAGCCAGTTCCTGCGACTCGATGACATCCACGATTTCCTGCTTGAACTGGGTCACGCGACGATTGGCGACCGCTTCCATGCTCGGCAGCTGCATCGGCTCGATGGGCTGGCGGGTTGCACCTTCGATCATGCGCAGCATGCGCTTTTCGCGCGGCGCGACAAACAGGATCGCATTGCCGGTGCGGCCGGCGCGGCCGGTACGGCCGATGCGGTGCACGTAGGCCTCGGTGTCGTAGGGAATGTCGTAGTTGATGACATGGCTGATGCGCGGTACATCCAGCCCGCGCGCCGCCACATCGGTGGCGATGACGATATCCAAGTTCTTGTTCTTCAATTGCTCGATGGTGCGTTCACGCAGCGCCTGCACCATGTCACCGTTGAGCGCGGCCGCGTTGTAGCCGCGCGCCTGCAATTTTTCGGCCAGCTCCACGGTCGACGTCTTGGTGCGAACGAATACCAAAGCTGCATCCAGGTCTTCTTCGGTTTCGAGTATCCGCGTCAGTGCGTCGAGCTTGTGCAGGCCGCTGACCTGCCAGTAACGCTGGCGCGTGGACGTCACTGTGGAGGTGGCCGATTTGACCTTGACCTCCTGGGGTTCGCGCAGATGCTTGTGCGCGACGCGGCGGATCACCGATGGCATGGTGGCCGAGAACAGCGCGGTCTGCCGCTCCGGCGGGGTGTGGTCGAGGATCCATTCGACATCGTCGATGAAACCCATGCGCAGCATTTCGTCGGCCTCGTCCAGCACCAGGGTGCGCAGGCCGGCCAGCGACAGGCTCTTGCGTTCGAGGTGATCCATCACCCGGCCCGGCGTGCCGACCACAACATGGGCGCCGCGTTGCAACTGGCGCAGTTGCACCACCATGCTTTGCCCGCCGTAGATGGGCATCACGTGGAAGCCGGGCAGATTGCGCGCGTAGCTTTGAAACGCCTCCGCCACCTGAATCGCCAGCTCGCGCGTCGGCGTCAGTACCAGCACTTGCGGGCGCTTGTCGGCCAGGTCAAGTCGCTGGAGCAAGGGCAGCGCGAAAGCCGCGGTCTTGCCGGTGCCGGTTTGGGCTTCACCCAGCAGATCGCGCCCTGCCAGCAGGTGGGGAATGCAGGCGGCCTGGATCGGCGACGGCGTCTCGTAGCCAACGGCTTCCAGTGCCTGCAATAACGGCGCGGAAAGACCCAGTTGATCAAAACGTTCAATATCGGTTGACATGAGGTGCGGTATGAAAAAGTGGGAGAATTCCCCTGACTGGGTCCGCGACGGACCCCGCCCGCAAAAGGCGGCACATTTTACCAGTGGCGCACAGCGGTTCCCGATAATTCGACAAGCACGACAACTCAAGGAGATTCAGCAATGAACCGACATGCCACTGCACTGCTCGCCACCCTGTTTCTGTTGCCCCTGGCAGTAGTGACCGCGCAGGCGGAAATCATGAAACCCGGCCAGTGGGAGATCACTTCCGAAAACCAGATGGCAGGCATGGCCGGCATGCCGGCCATGCCTGCGGTGCCACCCGAGCAGATGGCCAAGATGAAGGAGATGGGCATCAAGATGCCGGGCATGGGCGGCCAGGGCATGAGCGTCACCGTACGCCACTGCGTCACCAAGGAGCAGGCGGAAAAAGGCGTTCCGCCGCAGCCGAAGAATGATCAGCACTGCGAGCAGAAGAGTGTCAAGCGCGAAGGCAACAAGGTCAGCTGGAGTATGGAATGTAGCGGCGAGCACCCGGTTTCGGGCACCGGCTCGGTCGTGTTCGACAGCCCCGAACACTATCAGGGCAATTCCACCATCGACATGAAGGATCCGAAACACCCCATGACGATGAAACAGCGCTACAGCGGCAAGTGGCTGTCCGCCACGTGCGAGAAGTAAGGATGTTCTATCAGGAGATGGGTTGCGAGATGCTCCACCCTTCCTGCGGTGACTTACAGCAGCCTGACCGCTGGTTTTGACTCAGGCGGAGCGGACTTCTTCATTTGTTCGTCGAACGTGGCGAATTTACTGGAGCCGTGGCTGGACGCCGGGTGCAGGGCATCGGCGAAGTCCATGCCATCCTCGCACCATTGCAGCGCTTGCGCGACCACCAGCGGCTGTTCGAGTTCGACATTACCCAGTCCGCTCAATTTGCGCAAGCTGCTGACAACGGTGGCGCGAGGAACGCGATACAGGCGGCGCAGCACCCATTCAGTTTCAAGCAGGACGGTCTTGGGAATAAAGATTGATTCTTTCTTGAACAACGCGGTGGCACGTTTGGTTTGCGATGCATCGTCGCCGCTGAGCAGACCCACCAAAACGTTGGTATCAACGGCGTGCATGGCGCGCCTTGATTTCAGCCGTGACGGCCTTGTCCATTTCCTCCAGCGTATGCGCCTTGCCGGTATAGCCCGCGCAGCCCGTCACTTCATCTAGCGTGGTGGCGGCAATCGGCTTGAGCGGGCGCAGCAGCACGCCTTCGCCGGTATCCTCAACAGCGAACTCGACCCCCGCCTTCCACTGGTTCGCCTTGCGGATGGCGGCGGACAGGATGACCTGCCCCTTGCTGGATAGCTTGGTGGTTTCCATATTGCCGTCCCTTGGTAAGACATAAGTAAGGCATGCGACGGCAAAGGCGGCGGCATTGCAAAGCGCGGTCAATGAGCCGTTCAATCATGCAAACGGTGTCGGACGGATGCAACAAAGTCATGAGCGCACCAATGCATGGACTCGCCCCGGCGCGGACGTTGCCCTTCGATGCTGATTGGAATGTGCTTCGACGCCACGCAGCCGTCCGGGTGTCTTCGTCGAAAGGAGGTTCCCTTAAGGGACAAGCTCAGCATGACCGGAGGAAATCCCTGTGGGACGAACGGAAGTATGGAACTGGGTCCCCACTTTTCGATGGGGATACCCGGACAGGTACGCGGGGACGACGTCACAGGTTCACCAACCGCACCGGTACCATCCCCCGCACGCTGTTGACAAACCACAGACCGGTGGCACGAGCAAATTCGACACGCGGCACGACGCGTTCGACGATCTCGCCCTGCGCCAGCATTTCGGCGCGCAATACACCGGGTAGCAGGCCGCACGAGATTGGGGGAGTGACGCGCTGCCCGTCGAGTTCCACGACCACATTGCCCTTGGTGAATTCGGTGATCTCGTCGCGCTCGTTGAACAGCAAGGTGTCGAAGATACCGGGGGCAGCCGACTCGTGCCGCGCATAAACATCCCGTGCCGTTGTCTTGTAGTAAAGCATTTCGCAAGCGCTGGCTATGGGCGCCGCCGCCAGGATAACGCTGACCTCGGTTAGCCCCTGCTCCAGCGCTGCGCATTCGGTCCGCGCCGCACCGTGTCTATCCACCAGCAAACGCACGCGCCAGGAGCCCTGCGGATATTGTGCCGCAAGCTGTTCCAGCGCAGCATGTATGCGTTGCCGGTCCGGCGTGAAACCGAAGTGTTCGGCGCCGGCTTGCAGGCGTGCCATGTGCCGTGCCAGCAGCCAGTACTCGCCGGCGCGCAACAGCAGGGTTTCGAGCAGATCGAACGATGCGCTGGCACGCAACAGGAAGCGGCGCTTGACCAGCCACTCCGCATACTCGCCGGCCGCCGTGGAATCGGCGGTGATGCCGCTGCCGACGCCGCATTCGGCTTCGCCGCCGTTGATGCTCACCGTGCGAATGCCGACGTTGAATAGCGCATGGCCGCCAGGACGAATGAGGCCGATCGCGCCGCAGTAGGCGCCGCGCGGCGACTGTTCCATCGCGGCAATCGCCCGCATGGCGGCCACCTTGGGCGCGCCGGTCACCGAGCCGCAGGGAAACAGGGCGCGGAACACATCCACCAGCCCTACATCGGTCCGCGTGTTGCAACGCACGGTCGATGTCATTTGCCAGGCCGTGGGCAGCGCTTCCACCTCGAACAGCTTCGGCACCCGCACCGATCCCGTTTCGGCGATGCGCGACAGATCGTTGCGCAGCAGATCCACGATCATCAGATTTTCGGCGCGCTCCTTGGCCGACTCCACCAATCCTCGCGCGGCTTGCGCGTCGGCGTCCGCGTCTGCATGGCGGGCTGCGGTGCCTTTCATGGGGCGGGTGATCAACTGCCGATCACTTGTCCACTCAAAAAACAGTTCGGGCGAAACCGACAGCACCTGCCAATCGCCGCCATCAAGGCGGGCGCAGTAGGCGTTGGGCTGTGCCTCGCACAGCGCACTGAACAAGGCGCACGAGTCACCTTCGAACGCTGCCTGTAGCCGGGTGGTGTAATTGATCTGGTAGTAAGCGCCGTCGGCGATGGCACTGCCAATGGCGGCAATCTCAGCGTCGAAATCCTGGCGCGATGTCGTCATGTTCCACTGCCCACACGAAAATGCATCGGCCGGGGTTGCCGCAGCCACGTCCGGGTCCGGCGCGGTGTATGCCGCAAATATGGCCAACGGCACGCGCCCATCTTCGCGCCGCACCCGCAGCGCGGCGTCGAAGGCCGGCGCGGCTTCGTAGCTCACCATGCCGGCCACCCACAACCCTGCCCCGGCAAGACGTTCGGCCCTGGCGATGACCGCCAGAACCTGGTCCACAGAATACGCCACGAGAGTCTCGACGGGCCTGGAAAAGATGTATCGAAGCCGTCCGGCGGCCGAAGGAAAATCGAATTCGCTGATCACGTCGGGAGTTTACCCGCCCCGCCACTGTCGCCACGAACTGAAATGCGTTACGACGATAGTTTTAGCTTGATTATCCGTCGAGCTCACTATGCGCAACATTGCGCTCCCCGAGTTGTGATCGCCATTGACAAAGGCGGCCTGACTGATGGTCGCAGCCAGCCCAATAACCTGCGCCAGCGCTTCCGCATTCCGGGTTGCGAAACGAATCACCTCCCACCACGGCTGACACGAACACGCCCTAGACGCGACGCAGCCTGTCACCGGCAGCCGCCAGCGTTTCCTGATTCTTGGCAAAACAGAAACGGATCACGCGCTGATCCCGCCCATCGGGATTGAATACCGACACCGGAATGGCCGCGACGCCGTGTTCCCGCGTCAGACGTTGCACGAACTCGGTATCCGCCTCATCGCTGATCGCATCGAAACGGGCGAGTTGAAAGTAGGTTCCCGCGCATTTGAGCAACTCGAAACGGGAACCGGCAAGTTGCTGCCGGAAGCAATCCCGCCTCGCCTCATAGAACTTGGAGAGCGCAGTCGCAAAGCCGGGATCCTCTTCCATGAAATCGGCAATCGCCAGTTGCATCGGATGATTGACTGCGAACACGTTGAACTGGTGGACCTTGCGAAACTCGGCCATCAGATGCTGCGGCGCCAGGCAGTAGCCGATCTTCCAACCCGTGACGTGATACGTCTTGCCGAAGCTGGAGACCACGAAACAGCGTTCGCGCAGTTCGGGGTAGCGGGCCACGCTCTCGTGGCGGGCACCGTCGAATACCATGTGCTCATAAACTTCGTCGCTAACGACCACAATGTCGGTGCCGCGCACCAGCGCGTTGAGCGCTTCAAGATCAGTGGCACGCCATACCGCACCGCTGGGATTGTGCGGCGTGTTGATGATGATCATGCGGGTCCGCGCCGAAACCAGCGCTTTGACCTGGTCCCAATCCGGCAGGTAATCAGCGACGCTGAGCAGGGCATGCACCACCCTGCCGCCATTCAACTCGATCGCCGGACCGTAGGCGTCATAGACCGGCGCGAAAACGATGACCTCATCGCCAGGCCGGACGCAGGCGGCGATGGCGGTAAAGATGGCCTGGGTGGCGCCGGCGGTCACCGTGATCTCGTGCTCGACGTCATAGTGAGCGCCATAAAGCGACGCCACCTTGGCGCCAATGGCGGCGCGCAGCGGCGCCACGCCGGCCATCGGTGCGTACTGGTTGCGACCCGCGGTCATGTGGTGGCTCACCCGCTCCAACAGACGCTGCGGCGGATCGAAGTCGGGGAATCCCTGCGACAAATTGATCGCGCCGTGCTTCGCCGCCAGGCCCGACATGATCGTGAAAATGGTGGTGCCGACCCGGGGTAAGCGGGACGGCAGGTGAACGTCGCTGGCAATCACTTCAATCGATGGCGAGCAGCTCCACCTCGAACACCAGCGTGGCGTTGGGCGGGATCACGCCACCGGCCCCGCGGGCACCGTAACCCAACGCGGAAGGGATGGTCAGCTTGCGCTTGCCACCGACGCGCATGCCCTGCACGCCTTCATCCCAGCCGGCGATCACGTGACCTTTCCCCAGCGGAAAACCGAATGGATCGCCGCGATCCTTGCTTGAATCAAACTTGGTGCCGTCCATCAGCCAACCCGTGTAGTGGACCGACACGCTTTGGCCGGCCTGGGCTTCATCGCCGCTGCCGACAATCACTTCTTCGATAACAAGACCGTTTGCGGTGGTAGTCATGACAATTCTCCAGATTAAAACAATAAATTCTGAGCGCCCAGCAGCGGCGGATGAAACAGCAACGCCGACTTGTCCGGCGTCATCGGGCGGGCGAAATAATAACCCTGAAATTTGCGGCAGCCAAAATTGATCAACATGGACAATTGCTGCTCAGTTTCGACGCCTTCAGCAACAATATCGATGTCGAGATTGCGGGCGAGGCCAACAATCGCGGCGACGATCGCGGCATCTTCCTTGTCGTCGCACAAATCGCGCACGAAGCTCCGGTCAATCTTTAGTTTATGCACCGGGAAACGCTTGAGATATCCGAGGCTGGAATAGCCGGTGCCGAAATCATCGATCGCCAGCTTGACGCCCATCGCCGCCAGCTCGCGGAGTTTGTCCAGGGTCTCGCTGACGTCTTGCATCAGGGTGCTCTCGGTAATTTCAAGTTCCAGCAACGTCGCCGGCTGGCCGGTATCGGCAAGAATGTTGCGAATGGTGCTGACCAGTGTCTTTTGCTGGAACTGCCGTGGTGAAAGATTGACCGAGACCAGTATCAACGGATGCCCCTGCTCCTGCCATAAACGATTCTGCCGCATGGCTTGATGCAGCACCCATTCACCCACCGTCAATATCAGCCCGGTTTCCTCGGCGACCGGGATGAACTCGCCGGGAACAATCAGGCCGCGCTCCGGGTCGAGCCAGCGTACCAGCGCTTCCATGCCGCAAACGGCCTGACGATCCAGATCCACCAGCGGCTGATAGTGCAAAATAAGTTCGCCACGATCGAGCGCGGCGATCAGGCGGTGCTCCAGTTTGAAGAAACGACTCGCTTCGTCGTTCATCGCCGAAGCGAAAAACCGGAACGTATTTCGACCGGCCGACTTCGCGTGATACATCGCCGTGTCGGCGTTTTTCATCAACTGCACCAGATCGACGCCATCATCAGGATAGATGCTGATGCCGATCGAGGATGTGACATGCAACGCGTGGCTTTCGATGCTGGCGGTTTTCCCGAGTATGGCAAGAATTTTTTCCGCGACCAACACCGCGTCATCCGGGCCGCTGATTTCATGCAGCACCACGACAAACTCGTCACCACCGACACGCGCGACGGTATCCACCGCACGTACGGTCAGTTTTAGTCGTTCGGCAACTTCCTTCAGCAACTCGTCGCCGACGGCATGGCCGAGGGTGTCGTTGACCCCCTTGAAGCGATCGAGGTCGATGAACATCACCGCGACCTGATGGCTGTAGCGCGATGCCTGACCCAGCGCCTGATTCAGACGGTCCTGCAACAACGCCCGATTGGGCAGGCCGGTGAGCGTGTCGTGATGCGCCATTTGCCAGACCTGCTGCTCGGTCTGCATGCGCTCGAATATCTCGTCCTTCAACTTGGCGTTGGCGGCAACCAGTTCAGCAGTACGTTCGGCCACGCGTTGTTCCAGTTCCTCATAGGCTTGCTTGAGCGCCTGTTGTATCAGGCGATCCTCTGTCACGTCTTCCATGATCCAGATCGTGCCTTCCAGCGGCCGCGACGGATCAATATCTTTCGCCGAGATCCGGCACCAGAACCGGCTGCCATCCCTGCGCTTCATCTGTAGCTCGCCGCGGTAGCCCTTGTGCTGCTTCAGCAAAGGCACCAGTACCTGTCCCAGTTCTTCGTAGGCTTCGGAAGAGGGAAAAAATTCGGCGCCCGACAAGCCGATGAGATCGTCGCGTTGGTAGCCCAACATCTCCGCGACGCGCGAATTGGCCTGCACCACTTTGCGATTGCGGGTGAACATGATGCCGACCGTCGCATTGTCGAGGATCGCGCGCAATTCCAGCAGTGACTGCGTCACCGTCGCGCCACCAAGCGGGGAAGGAGTTGGCTGGGAAGACATGGCTAGGCTCGCCGCTGCCGAATCGTTTTAAATATTTCTTGCAACATGACTGCCATTTTAGCCGGGGCCAGCCTACAGGAAACGCTGGCTATGCTCATGGAGTACTCATTTTTTCCAACAGTTTCAACACCGCGACCGAGTCTTCCTCACCCATGCCGGTCCCCACCATGGCATTGAACAACTGGGCCGTGGCCGCCGCCGCAGGCAGCGCCAGCCCGAGGCGATGCGCTTCCTCCAGCACGATGCGCAAATCTTTTTGATGCATCCACGCTTTGAATCCGGGCTTGAAATTGCGGTCCAGCATGCGCTGGCCGTGATTCTCCAATATTCGGCTGTAGGCGAAACCGCCCAGCAATGACTCGCGCACTTTGGCGGGATCGACACCGCTCTTGCGCGCGAAGTTCATCGCCTCGGCCACGGCCGCAACACCAACCCCGGTGAGTATCTGATTGCAGGCCTTGGCAACCTGCCCCGCACCGCTCGCGCCGATCAAGGTCACCGACTTTCCCAGAGCTTCCAGCAATGGCCTCACCCGCTCGAAAATTTCCGGCTTGCCGCCCGCCATGATCGTGAGGCTGGCATTGATGGCGCCGACTTCACCGCCCGACACCGGTGCGTCGACAAATTCGATGCCCCGCTCAGCGAGTCTGACGGCAATGCTCTGCGCCACCGCTGGCGCAATGGTGGACATGTCCACCACGATCAAGCCTGGCGCCGCGCCCTCGATGATGCCCTGCTTGCCAAAAGTCACGGCTTCCACATCGGTACCGTCCGCCACCATGGTGAAAATGACTTCCACGTGGCGTGCCACTTCGGCCGGAGAACCATGAATACAGGCGCCGGTTGCGACGAATGGCTCAACAGAAGCCGCCCGTCGTGCCCATAAATGCAACGCATGGCCCGCATCGGCCAAGTGTTGCGCCATCGGCCGACCCATGAGGCCCAACCCGATAAATCCAATTTTCATCACGCAAAAACCTTAATCAGGGAATGGTTGCAGCATCCATTAACGACAATAGGGTGCACGATCATGGCATGAGGTGCACGGCAGGTCTTGCATTTTCGCCGGATAACCCCAGATAGCCTACAGACAAGTCCTCCTGGAGAAAACCGTGGTCATCGTCTTCAACAGTCCGCAGGTGTACATCATCGATTACCCGGCCAATGATGCCGTGGAAATCTTTGACAAGCGTTCCGGACGCACGGGCCTGATTGAGGGCGCCGTTGCCGAGCGATTTCGCCGCGAATTCAGTGACTTCATGGACGACACCCCCGATGACGACAAGTTTGAGGACTTGATCAGCCCCTACAGTACGCTGATCAACCAGCAGGCTGCGGTGCATTAGTTCCCGCAGCGTTGGCGGCCACTGCCTTGCCAATCAGAGGGGCAAGATGTTCCGGTAACCGGATGTGGCCAGACAGTGCAAACTGATGGGCACGGTCTGACATCTTGCGCCATGTCTTGCGAATGATGTCCACCCACTTGGCCTCGTCGTATTCCGGATGCAGTGCGGCGAATGCGGCGATGTAGTC
>JAYUGL010000195.1:0-4746 GCA_043738385.1 Sterolibacteriaceae bacterium | reverse complement strand
GCAGGTTCAGTTCAGTATTGCAGGCCATGGCATCGACCTGCGCCCGACATGCCATCTCCAGCCAGTACATGGCATTGAATGCCTGCGCAATATCGGCCCCCACGGTCAGCAGTCCGTGGTTGCGCAATATCATCACCTCGCTGTCGCCAAGATGACGCGCAAGCCGTTCCCGCTCGTCGATATCGACTGCAACACCTTCATAGTCGTGATAAGTGACGCCTCCGAAGCGCATGGCGCTTTGTGTCAGCGGCAACAGGCCGCACTTCAGGGCCGACACCGCCATTCCCGCACGCGAATGAGTATGGATGACGCACTGCACGTCCTCACGCGCTGCATGGATGGCGCTGTGGATCACATACCCGGCCTGGTTGATCCCGTAGTCGTCGCCATGGGAATTGAGCAGGACCTTGCCGGCCAAATCGATGGTCACCAGACTGGACGCGGTGATTTCTTCGTACATGAAACCGTACGGGTTAATCAGCAAACGCTCGTCCGAGCCCGGCACGCGCGCCGTGATGTGGTTGTAGACCAGGTCGCTCATTCCGAAGAGCGGCATGAGGCGGTAACATGCGGCGAGGTCGACGCGGGTTTGCCACTCGAGTCCGGACACAGAATCTTTCACATTCATATGAGTCATAGTAATATTGCCTTATTGGTTTCATCGACTAGGTGCTTCATTCCACTTTTGCGCCCGACTGGCGCACCAGATTACCCCATTTCTCGCGCTCGCTCTTGATATGCGCAGCAAACTCGTCGGGCGTGCTTTTCAGCATTTCGGCACCGAGAGCCAGCAGCCGCTTCTGCGTCTCCGGCTCATCGAGAATCGCATTCAATTCACGATTGAGCTTTTCCACAATCGGCTTCGGCGTTCCGGAGGGGGCGAGCAGGCCCAGCCACGCACCGGCGTCAAAACCGCTAACGCCAAGCTCACTCAAGGTCGGTATTTCGGGTGCGAACTTGGAGCGGGACAAGGTGCTCACCGCCAGAGCTTTCAGTATGCCTGCCTTGACATGCGGCATGACGGACACCATCGTGTCGAAGGTCATGTCAACCTGGCCACCTATGAGGTCTGTCTGCGCCTGAGCGCTTCCCTTGTATGGGATGTGGTTCATCTTGGTGCCGGTGCGCTGCATCAGCATGGCCATCAGCAAATGGCTGGTGGTGCCGTTACCGATCGAAGCGTAGCTTAGCTTGCCGGGATCCGACTTGGCGCGCTCGAGCAGTTCCGAGAAGGTGTTAATGTGGGCTTTTGAATTGACCACCAGCACATAAGGCAGCCAGGAGTGCAAGCCAATCGGTGCAAAGTCACGCGAGCTGTCGTAGGGCAGCTTTGAATACAGGTGAGGATTGATCGATAAAGGGGCCGTGGCACTCACCAGCAACGTGTAACCGTCAGGCGGCGCCTTCGCGGCTGCTGCTGCGCCGATGCTCCCGCCTTGCCCCGGCTTGTTGTCGACGATGAAAGGCTTGCCCAGCCGTGCTCCGAGGCGTTCACTGAGGATGCGGCCGACACTGTCAGTGGCTGTTCCTGGTGGGAAGCCGATGATCATCGTCACCGGTTTGCCGGGATAGTCGGCGGTGGTCTGCGCCATGACCGCCGGTGCAGTCCACGCGGCCAGCAAAACCATCATTCCGGAAATCGCTCTGTTCCAATTGTTCATATTGTCTCCTGTGATTATTTATTTCATCGGGTTGAATACTTACTTCGCTTTCAGTCCCCGAATCCATCAGCGACCATCACTTCAATCAGGTTCGGTTCGCCGCTCGCAATCGCGTCCCGCAGCGCGCTGGGTCAGTGACACAGCAACGCGCGCAAGGTGGTCTTGACATCCGCCCGGATTGCAAATTCGGTAGGATAGTTCTTACCCAATCCCCAGTCGCGTTCTGTGATGTGCACGAGCGGCATGTCGTCGGGAAGCGGATCGACCGGGCTGTACGGGGACATGCGCAGCAAGTCGGCACCGAGGCACACCAGCAGGTCATATTGCTGCAGCGTTTCCCTCACTTTTTGCTGGCTGCGGGTGAGGTCGCCCATGCAAGCGCGATGATTCGATGGAAAACGGGCGTTGTACGAAACCGGTTCCTGATACACGGCAGCACCAAGCAGTTCCGCCAGCTCGCCGGCTTTACTGAAGGCGTCATGATGGGCCAACTCGCGCCCAGCGATGATCACGGGATTTTGCGCGCGGAGCAGACGCTCCGCGAGACGGTCCCGCGCTTCATCGGAAGGCCGGCTGCTGGCATAGACGCGCGTCGGAGTCCCCAGGTCCAGCTCGGCCTCATCGTCCAGAATACTGCCGGGCAGGCTGATGAAGACCGGGCCGGTCGGCGGCGTGAGGGCGATCTTGGCAGCACGGCGCACGATGCGCGGCAAATCCTGGATACGCGCCACCTCGACTGCCCATTTCACCAGGGGCTGCGCAAGCGGGACCAGCGGTTCATACAGCAATGGCTCCTGCAGTCCGTATCCCAGCTCGTACTGGCCGGCGGTGATGATCAATGGCGAGCCCGAAAATTTGGCGCTGTACCAGGCTCCCATGGCGTGACCGCGGCCGGGCGTGCAATGCAGATTGACGGCAGCCAGCTTATTCGTCGCGCGCGCAAAGCCATCCGCCATACTCAGCACGGCGGATTCTTGCAGGCCCAGCACATACTTCAGTTCGGGGAATTGCGGAACCGCTTCCATGATCGCGAGTTCGGTCGTGCCGGGATTGCTAAACAAATGTGTCACCCCCTCGTCAATCAGGAGCTGCAGGAAGGCGGCGCGACCGGTGAAGAGGCGTTTGGGCATGTCTGAAGAACCTTGTGTAATGATTGTTTATTTTCGACTGCCCTCAACTCACGTGATCTCGGCTATCGCTGCGGTCAATGCCAATGGTGGCGAAGACCGATAGCAATGTGTGCGATGAAATATTCAAGTGGATTTGGCACGGTGGAAAATGCGTTCTCAAGTGAGTATCAGCGTGATCCCCAAAGACTAGCAATGGCATAAACTTTATAGCAGCTATGCTGGGATGGATTAGCTCAGAGTGAGGAGCCCAGCTTGGACAGCAGGTGAAACAGCAAAGCGCCGCCGGCCATGCCAAAAACTGATCGGGCACAAAAAAATCTCTATTTGACGCCAGGGTTTCTTCGCTTTTAATATCGTCTCATGATCGTTACTCATGAGAATAGCGGGTCCATTAATAGCGCGGGTGCCGCGCTGAATATTCAATTTTGTCAATCGAAGGACGAATGATGCAACGCTATCAGATGTACATTAACGGTCAATTTGTCGACGCCATTTCCGGCAAATGGTTCGATAGCTACAACCCCTATACCGGAGAAGTCTGGGGACAGATTCCGGAAGGCGGCGCGGCGGATGTGGATCGCGCGGTAACCGCGGCGCACAATGCGTTTGCGAACGGTCCGTGGTCGCAACTGACCGCCAGCCAGCGGGGCGCATTGCTACGCAAGCTGGGCGACCTGATCGCGCGCGACGCCAGAACGCTGGCGGAGTTCGAGGTACGCGACAACGGCAAGCTGATCGCCGAGATGGCCGGTCAACTCAACTATATTCCTCAGTGGTTCTACTACTTCGGCGGACTGGCCGACAAGGTGCAGGGAGCGGTGATTCCGCTCGACAAGAAAGGCTATTTCAACTTTACCCGGCATGAGGCGCTTGGCGTGGTGGCCGCAATTACCCCATGGAATTCCCCTTTGCTGTTGACCGCATGGAAGATTGCGCCGGCACTTGCGGCCGGCTGCACCATTGTTTTGAAGCCATCCGAATTCACTTCTGCATCCACGCTGGAATTTGTCAAGCTGGTCGAGGAAGCCGGTTTCCCAGCAGGCGTCGTTAACGTCGTTACCGGCTTTGGCAAGGACGTCGGCACGCCGCTGGTCGAACATCCACTGGTCAAGAAGATCACCTTCACCGGCTCGGATACAACCGGACGCGCGATCAACCAGCTTGCCGCCAAGCACTTCAAGCATGTGAGCCTGGAACTCGGCGGCAAGTCGCCCAACATCGTGTTCGCAGACGCCAACCTCGACGATGCGGTCAATGGCGCAGTGTCCGGCATTTTTGCTGCCACCGGCCAGACCTGTATCGCGGGTTCCAGGCTGTTGCTGCAGGAGAGCATCCATGACCAATTTATCGAAAAGTTGACTGCACTGGCGAAGACCGCGCGCATGGGCGACCCGATGAGCATGGACACGCAGGTCGGTCCGATCACCACCCGCCAGCAATACGACAAGGTGTTGAGCTATATCGAGATCGCCAAACAGGATGGCGCCGAACTGCTGATAGGCGGCGCGCCCGCAGTGCGTCCAGAATGCGGCAATGGCTGGTTCATCGAACCGACGATTTTCTGCGGCGTAAAGAACAGGATGCGTATCGCTCAGGAAGAAGTTTTTGGTCCGATCCTGTCGGTCATTAAGTTCAAGGACGAGGACGATGCCGTGGCGATCGCCAACGATTCCAACTATGGTCTCGGTTCCGGCGTATGGACCAGCGACATCGGCCGCGCATTCCGCATGTCCGAGCGCATCCAGGCCGGCACAGTCTGGGTCAATACCTATCGTGCGGTAAGCTTCATGTCGCCCTTCGGCGGCTACAAGGATTCGGGCATGGGCCGAGAGAACGGCATTGATGCAATCGGTGAATATCTACAGGTCAAGAGCGTATGGATCAATACAGGCGCCGCTACTTCCAATCCATTCATGATGCGCTGACATCAATCGGCCAGCCAATGCGAGCCTGGC
>JAYUGL010000194.1:0-4754 GCA_043738385.1 Sterolibacteriaceae bacterium | reverse complement strand
CGGGTGCCGCCATCGCTGGCGGGGCCAGCCCGACACCGGCAAAGAGACTCAACGCCCACGCAAAGCTTCGGGCTTTCGAGCGGCGCACGACGCCTGATTCGATGCGCCGCGGGCCGGGCGTGCGGCTTGGAAAAAACTTCATAGCGGGTGGTGACAGGTGGAAGAACTTTGAAAGCAGCTACAACGCCAATGAGTCGCGACGAGGGCACCACGAGGCAATTGACTAGTCAAAATACCTGATACCCGATCCATGTAATTCAAATATCACAGCGTAGGTAGCTGAACCTCACTTTTAGCAGAGTCTAGTGATGAGCGTGTGTCGCAGATTTAATATGCCCGGAAACGACATGGCACACACAAAATATTCCCTCGACAGAATGAAAACGGGACTCATTCATCTAGCCTTGGTTCCAAAAATACTAGGTCTTTTTAACTTTCGCACTTCTCGCAGCAACTGAGTTGAAGCAGCACGAATTGAGCCGTGGACTTGAATAACTTCAACGGCATCGGCTGTTTCCGCGTGTGTATTGCCCAGCTACCAACCCGATGCCGGCCAGATTGGTGTTTGCAGAACGCCGCTAAGGCGCACCTCACACCGTAAGTTGCTTGTGCGTCAAATCGATGTTGGTCAAATTCGTAAATTACGAACGCGCGCACGGCATTTTCAACAAGCCCCGGCAGCTTACTTTGTTTAATTCCCAAAGCAGCTTTCCAAGCGCCCGGTTCCTTGGAGGTCGCAGGGCCTCGGCGGTAAATCGCCAAGCACACGTACCGCGTGCTTGCGGTGATAGCCGGTGCCGGCCACGAATTCATCGAGGATGCGGCCTCGGTCGCCGGTGGGTGCCTGGCGGTATCGCTCACGGATCGCCGCAGTGAGTTCCTTGCGTGTGGTCATGCTGACTTGCCTCTTCCCGTTGCTTGCTCCCGCTCGACCATCTGATGGGTAGCAAATTACGTGAGGCAACAGGTCGGCTTGGGTAAAAATTCAACTGAGTCAATGCGGCCGAACAAACCAATTGTCGCCAACCAGCTCAATCGTCGAGCAACAGCACGTCGGTCTTGGCCAACTTCATCAACCACTTGCCGAAGGTCCCGTTGCCGTGACTGATGCGCAACTCCTCGCCCAGGCGAGGCATCCGCTGGTGATACGCCGAGGCACCGCGCCGGCAGGCGTACTGCGCCATCGCACACCCAAACCAGGACTTGCCTGCACCGATGGGCCACGTGGTCAGCACGCCGTGGCGCGAATCGATCCAGTCGCCCAGCGCCAGTTTCATGACGGCCAGTCGAGCGCGGCGCCACCGGCCAGGCTGAGGTACTTGGCAACGGCTCCCTTGGAGACTGAGAGTCTCTGGGCGTTGCGCTCGTGCGACAGGCCGCCCTGGTACTTGAGTCGGAGAAGTCCTTGATCATACGTTGTCCATGCGTTGCTGTGGCATCGGGCGCGGCCTTCAAAGGGCGCGCGGCTATGCCCAGCGGGTGGTTCATACGCAACGTCTGCACCGACCCTGCAAGCGGTCAGATGTGGCTAGAAACCCATACGCTCGTACCATCGAAATTGCCGGTCACGATGCCGAGACCGCCGGTCACGGTCCTCCGAAATATGCAATCGGCTCGCACCCGCCGATACCAGTGCAAGAGCATCACGCCATCCTCCGCGAAGACCGGGACGACGGCAGATGGCATGACGATGGCAGCAAGCGCCATCGGTCGGGCATGTCAGATGCCGAACATCTGCGCGGACTGCACTTGATGAGGAAGCGCATGGCGGGGTTGCGCACGAAACTATCGAAAACGCCTCTGTCATCGAGCGATGGTGACGCTGGGCGCAGGAGACAGGGCGGGCGCTGGCAAGCAATGCAGCGCCTGCGAGACGCTCGGATTCGCTATGTCCAGCCTCCAGAGCGTGCTGCCGGACTGTTGCGCGATCGGCGTAGCCGCTGCGAGAAATGGATATATGAGCGGGGTGAAAGCGGGTGCCACGATCCAGCTGACCCGTCGCGAACAAAGCGATCGGGTCAGGTCCGCAGTAAGCAGCAGCGTCCGACTTGCCGTGGTCGGCGGGGCAAAACGGGCGGCGTCTGCAAACTCCTTGATCCAGTTATCACTCTGCGTGAGGCGTTTGTCTTTCCAGTCCATTGCCACTGCAATGGGCTCGACCAGATGAGCGTAAAAAGCGACGTCGTAGTAATAGTTGCCCACGAAGACGACTTGTTCCCCCGGCTGCCGATCCTTGAGAAGCGCCTGTCCGATAACGCGCGATGAAGAAAGCGGCAGAAGTGCCAGCGTGAGCGCAGCGATTACGCAAACGAGCGCGGCGATGAGCGCGCTGACCTTGGGCCACAGCGCGCGCCGCGGACGCGAAGAATCTCTCAGGAATGTTTGCAGGCCCTCGGCGAGGAGGAAAGCCAGCGGAGGCAGTGCGGGCAGAACATAGCCAATCAGCTTGGATTGCGGCACCGAAAAAAAGACTACTACAACGGCCAGCCAGACAACCATCAGCATTCGCTGGGGCCGCCTGACCGGTTCCCGTGTGCCGACACGCCAACCATTGAACAGCCACGGCGTCCATGGCAAGCCAAAGAGCAAAAGAGCAAGCGGATAGAAGAAAAATGGCTGATGGTTATTAAAGCCGCCTGCTGTGAAGCGCTGAAAGTGCTGCACTACAAAGAAGTAGTGAAAGAACTCCGGAAAATTCACCTGCATCAGAACGAACCACGGCACAGTGACTATGGCAAATAAGGCGATCCCAGGCAGCCAGACGAGCCGAGCCAGAACCCAAAACTGCCTGAGCAGGCCCAACCAGAGGACAATGATCAGACCTGGAAGGACGATGCCTATTAGGCCCTTCGCGAGAACGGCAAGCGCCAAAGCGAAGTAGCCGCCCGATAGCGCGAAGCCCCTACTCTCGTTGCCATGCATATCGGCCAGCGCTGCGTGTGCAAAGAGGAGCACGCATACGCTGATGCAACCCGCCACCAGCATGTCGAGGTTGGCGAACTGCGCCCCGATGAAAAACATCGGTGAAGTCAGTAAAACAATGAGGGCGGTTAAAGCATCCTTGGCATTGCCCCACCGGCGGACAAAAAGGAAAAGGCCGAACGCTGCCGCTGAGCCGCCGGCGATCGACGCGACTCTTGCAGGCCATTCGTGCAGGCCAAAGGCAGACATTGCACTGGCGGTGATCCAATAGAAAAGTGGCGGCTTGTGGAAAAAAGGCAGCCCGTCCAGTCGTGGCGTAAGCCAATCGCCAGTGCGCAACATGTCCCATGCCACGCCCACATAGCGCCCCTCATCGGGCAAGGTCAGGGGACGGAGCCAAGCTGTGAAAGCAAGCCATCCGATGGTCAAAAACAGTACCCACAGACCACGTCGAGAATTCCACCAGGGAGGTCGCGTCATTGGGGGAGCCAGCCGCGTAGCGACGGCGCCCGCGTTTCGCTTTGCATGGGGCTTGGCAGTAGTTCGAAGGCTGCTTAAAAAGATCATCGTAGCAGCCATCGGTCCGATGGTCCCGAGTACAAAGCCGGCCGTAACATCCAGCGGGAAATGAACGTCTAGATAAATTCTTGCGTTGCTCGTAGCCAAAACAAGCAGCGCTACGAGCGAACGAAAGCCAGCGGCCTTGAGATCCACAGCAAGCGGATTGCAACGGCCGCCATGGGGAAGGCGTGGGAGCTCGGCAGCCCGCCAGCAGGCCGTGTGCCGTGTTGTTCCGCCGCCTAGCGGTGTGCAGATGGCCTCGGTCTGAGGCGCACTGCAGCAGTGAACCGACTCAAGGCGTTGTGTCCACGGTCGAGCGTGACGCCTTGCTGCTTGGACTCATCGATTGGCACCCCAGCCCTGCGATCGCCACAAGACAAAAGACGGCGCCGGTACGCGGTCAATGCGTAGACCAGATTCATCGCCACCATCACCAGCGGCACCAACGCGACGGGCACCCCACTCTGCTGGGCTCGCAATACCAGAAACGCCTCGCTAAATCGGGCCAGCGTGAACACCGCCCTGATACACACCACCCCCCAGTACGAGGCGCCAAGGCGCCGGAGATTCTCGCGCCCGATCGGATTGATGCGTTTCTCGACTGGCTTGGACGCAGGCTCCCGAAGACTGAAAGCCAGCAGCGCGACGGACATCAACCCGGGGATCACCGCAACCCAGAAAACGGCTCGGAAATCGTTGGCCCAGAGCAGCATCAATCCGACGGCCAAGAGCGGCCCAAGGAATGCTCCGACGGTGTCACGCGACTGGCGCAAGCGAAAGGCCGCACCCAGTAGGTGCGGTGGCGAGACGTTGGCCACCAAGGTGTCGCGAGGCCCGCCGCGGATGGAGCGAGTGCAAAGAGCGGCTTGGTCAGTGCGCCCAGGGCATACCCGAAGACGGCCAGCTCTTTGCGCTTACCGAGGTAGTCGCTCAGTTTCCCGGAGAAGACCTTGACGATCAACGCGGTGGACTCGGCCAATCCTTCGATCAAGCCAACCGCCAAGGCGTTGGCGCCCAGGGTGATAACCATGAACCGCGGCAGCAGGCTGTGGATCATCTCGGAGGAGATGTCGATCAGCATGCTGACGAAGCCGAGAACCCAGTCGCCGGCTGGGATTTGGCGCAGTGTCGCGCCCCGTCGGGTTGAGCTCACATGATCCTCAGGTTTCGTCCGTTGTTTTTTACACCCCCAGGGTTGATGGTACGGAGACATATGGGAAGACGCGCCGACTATGGCTCGCAATGACCTCGGCTCGTCGGGACAAATTAGG
>JAYUGL010000193.1:0-1520 GCA_043738385.1 Sterolibacteriaceae bacterium | reverse complement strand
CATGCCTGGCGTCTGTACCGGCACATCGGCGGTGACGTAACGAAGCTGCCACCGCAATTCGTCACCGCGCTGGAAATCTCCGCGCTCGATCACATGCGCATGGTCGCGGCGGTCGCGCCGTTCGTCGATTCGGCGATCAGCAAGACCGTCAATGTTCCCGAGAATTATCCGTTCGAAGAGTTCAAGGATCTTTATCTCGAAGCCTGGAAGGCCAGCCTGAAAGGCATCACGACCTACCGGCCGAACGGTGTGCTGGGTTCGGTGCTGTCCGTTACGCCGCATGTCGAAGCCCCCAACGATCTCGATACGTCCGACGCCGACCGCCGCATCCGCCTCGATGCCGCACCGATGCCGGCATTGGCCAGCTTGCGCTGGCCGAGCCGGCCGCAGCTTGCCGCCGGCAATCCGGCGTGGACCTACATGGTCGAATCGCCCTCCGGCCAGTTTGCGATTTTCGTCGGTCATGTCGACAACGGCGACCCGCACGCCTTCGAAGTGTGGGTCAATGGCAATGAACAGCCGCGCGGACTCGGCGCGGTCGCGAAAACGCTGTCAATGGACATGCGTGCGCAGGATCGGGCCTGGTTGCGCACGAAGCTCGACATCCTGTCGCGTACCGCGGGAGACGACGCCTTCGATTTTCCGATGCCGCCGGATGGCGCGCCGGTGCGCATGCCCAGTACCGTGGCCGCGTTTGCACGTATCGTGAGCTGGCGCGTGGAGCAGCTCGGCGGATTGACGCCGCGCGACGATCGCTCCCCCGTGCTGGATGCACTGTTCGCTAAAAAGGAACCGAAGACCGGCACCGATGGCACCATGTCATGGTCGGTCGATGTGTACAACCCGAGTTCGGCTGACGATTTCGTACTAATTCTGAAGGAACTGATGCTGCCGTCGGGGCAGCGCCGACCTTATTCGGTGTGGATGGCGGGGAGCTATCCGCGCTCGCTCGATGGCTTGTGCAAGCTTTTGTCGCTCGACATGCGCGTGATCGATCCGGCCTGGATCGGCATGAAGCTGCGCAAGCTGCTGAGCTACGCCGAACCGCTCGGCGATTTCATGGCCAAAGTGCCGGGCGAGGAGAAGCAACGCAACTGGCCGAGCACGGTGGCCTATGTTGCGCAACTCATGATCCACCGCTACGCGATGCTGGGCGTGCTCGACGAGCGCGGTTATCCGGTCGATGAAATGGGGGTGCTGGAAATTCCCGATACATCGCGCGAGCGCGACGCGCGGAATCTAAAGATCATGCCCGGCAAGCGTTGCCTCGAGTGCGGCAACAGTGCCGTGATCAAGAAGGATGGTTGCGAATTCTGCACGGCTTGCGGCGCGATCGGCGCCTGCGGCTGAGCGCGAAGACAGGGGCGAGGGCCGAGGGTCGAGGGTCGAGTCGAAAAGCCCTAAGGACTCAGCCAAATAGTGCGAGACATTCGGGCGTTGGGTCTGTATAGTGCGCGCCAAGGATTTTGTTTCGCGTCAATCGGTCCGCGTTTCAGCCCTTTCGTGGTCGTTCTGCTTCC
>JAYUGL010000192.1:0-4762 GCA_043738385.1 Sterolibacteriaceae bacterium | reverse complement strand
ATTGACCTGCCCAACAGGCGTGTGGTTTGGCCTGACAGCAAGACCGGCGACATGTCCAAACCCATGAGCGAGGAGGCTTACCGACTTCTGTCGAGTGCTACGCATTACGAAAACTCCCCCTACGTCTGCCCGTCGATCTTCAATCACAAGCAGCCACTGACCGGGAATTCGTACTACCAGGCTTGGCGGCGCATCCTTGATCGTGCCGGCGTGCCCCCGGTCGGGACGCACGGCATCCGCCATCGATCAGCCACCGACATCGCCAACTCTGGCATTCCGGTCAAGGTAGGCATGGCGCTGACCGCGCACAAGACGGTCACGATGTTCATGCGTTACGTGCATACCGAGGACGACCCAGTGCGCGCCGCAGCCGAGTTGGTAGCCAATCGGCGCAAGGCCGTTGTAGGGAGCCGCCCGGTTGCCCCAAACGATGTTCCTGAGCCTGTCGCTGACATATCTGGGGCGGCGCCGGCTTACCAAGTCTTCCGCCACCGCAGGGGGAAAAACCGCCCCGCTCCTCCCGGCAGCAAGCGGGCCACCAGCACTGCAACCGAGTCTGCTGCGTCATGACCGTCGAACTGCTTTTCATGGGGGCTTCGCGACGCCCCAGGCGCTAATGATTTGGTCAAGTGGGAATGGCGAAGTCTCTCTTGACCACTCATGGAAGGGGGCGGCAGTCTGACTGTAGGGTCCCGGCTCGGGTCGATCGAACTGGACGCGCGCCGGAATGTGGAAAGCGCTCCCAAACACGATCGCCTCGCCAGCGGCGAGAATCGTCACCTGATCGAGCAGACGGCGTGCCTGCAGAGGAATGATGCGGCGGAAGTGATCAATGTCATCGGGATTCTGCAAGCGGTGACTGATGAAGTTCGCGCATTGGCTGATGATGGTTTGGCTGATTTCGCTGGGCCGCTGGCTCGCAATAATGAGTGAAAATCCGAACTTGCGACCTTCCTTCGCAATTCGCTCATAGGCCAGTCGAGCCTGGCGATGTCCTCGATCCTCATCTGAGCGAGCTGGTCGCGCGTAGTTGTGCGCCTCTTCTAGGACGAGGACCCACGGGTGCTTGTAGCGAGACATTGCTGGAAGACGTTCACGGGCCTCCAGAAAAATACGGCCGATCACAGCGCAGGCGTAGGGCAGGACTTCATTGCTAAGCATCGAAAGATCGAGCACCGAAACTTTCGGTCCCTTGCTCTCGCCCAGGCCAAATCGCTTGAACCATGATGCCAAGTCAGGGATCGCAATCGGCGTTTCTTCGTAGTTCAGGAACGAGCGCCAGCGCTTGTCATCCAACCGAGTCTTCAATCGAAGCTTCAGCGTGGTTAGGTGCGCATCGATACGAAAGGTGTCCTCTTTCGAGACCGCTCGGTTGATCATTGAGGGGTCTGTCAGCGTGGCCCTGCTCACCGGTAAGGGGGAGTCCGCCGTTCGAACCGCCACCTCAGCGGTTCCGGCCGCTCCTGCGATCGACACGCGAATCTTGTTCTTCAGGTCGTCTGCTTCGGCCGCGACGGCGGCCTGGTTCTCCATGACCTCCGTGTTGAATTTGTCTACTGTTCGGTGATTTGTGAACAAGCCATTGAATTTTGAGGTGTCGATTCCCGAGCCTTGCAGATGCCCAATAACTGCGTCGCAATGGGAGCCGGCGGCCTTTTTCTTGATGCTTGTGAGTTCGCTCAGCAGCTGGTCAATAGAGCTCATCGCGTTCTGCAATGCATTGAGGCTAGCAGCCTCGTCGGCGCTGCCCCCTTTGGCGATGGCCCACCAATCTTTAAGAACTGGTTCCTGCGTTTGCTCTGATGCGCTCAGCCAGGCGCAAATCTCTTCCGCGTTTAAGAACCACAACGGGACCCCGAACTCTTCACCATTCAGGTATAGGCGATCGGGTTGCCGTGGCGTCACCTTGCCGGAGGGAAATGCCTTCTCATACTCGCCATTGATGTCGAGGATAAAAACGTGTGGCTCTTCCGCCTTGCCGGCGAGAGCCTTCATCGCCTTCTGAATCAGGCTTGAAACCGAATAGGATTTTCCAGACCCAGTATTCCCGACGATCGCCAATGGACGCGAAAACAGATCGTTGTAAGACGCGCGAACGACGTTGCCCGATTGCCCGGTCGGATAGCCGATTGCCAGTTCGCAGTCAAAATCCTGCGCGTCGTAGCCTTCCGGCTGATTGCGACGCGGTGGGATTTCGAAGACGGCTCGCAGAATATTCGGCGAGCCGATCTCTGCGGGGGTGTCCAATGTTGGCAGAACTGAGATGCCAGGGCTGAAAGACGGCTCCCCATCGACGGTCTCGATCGTGCCGAGCAATTGGACGTTTGCCACGCGTCGCGGCTTCATCAGCTCCAAGCTCAGCTCTCCGTCCGTTGTCGGATCGAAAGTCTCGCGAGCCTCCAGGTCAGTGATGATGCCAATGATGACCTTGCTTGCACCGAGCGAAAAGGCTAAATAGGCGTTGATCGCGATCGCTGTCTGGACGCCATCAAGCGTCGCGCGAAGGGCAGAACGAGTTTCCGGCAGAAGCTCCACTTTTACGCGGAAGCCCTGAACCGCCACGATGTGGCCCACTATTCGGGGGTTATCCATGTTAGATCGTGGGAGTCGGGTCCGGCTCTGGTGTTGCAGACGACGAGATTTGCTTCTCGAAACGCCTCAACCGCAGGAAGTCATCCAGCCACTGAACGTCGGGCATCACCTGTCGAGCGAAATCGTCGAACGTGGCGCGTTCGTATGGTGCCGCCTTGAACGCGTCATCTGTTGGGCAAAGCACAAAGGCGCGCTTTCCCAGATCCCTGTAGCGTCGTATTCGTTCGACTACGGGGCTCTTTGGACTGGGTTCAACAACCAGCATCACCAACGAAGGATTCATCAGCGCGGTTTCAATGACGCGGCTCACATGATCGTCTCCGAACCCATACCCGAGGACGAGAAGAAAGGTCTGGGGAATACCCAAGCGCATCTGAAAGGAGCGGAAGAGATGCGCGTAGGGCATCGTGAGGGTTTCGGCGAACTTGTTAGCGGTTGGCAAGATTCCCACTGACGGGATTTCTGTCGCAACCTTCGCGAGTTCTTTGGCCTTTTCAGCAGTACTCAGACCTCTGTACGTTTGAAAGGGTGCCAGATTCGGATGCCGGGCTCGCATTTCACCGGCTTGCTCGAACCAATGGATCGATCCGTGCAACTTGTAGAGGTGCAGAAACTTGTCGAATCGGCGAACGCGGCCCTCCGCAACCTCGCCCGGATAGTACACGTCGAGCCCATACACGGAGGGGTCGAAGCGAGCATTCGCCCGCCCGGTAAACCCATCGAAATACTGGATGCCAAGAAGTTCCAGAGCCTGTTCGAACAGTGTGTCGTAGTTGAGCGTGAAGAGATGGGTACGTCCCAAGTTGCTGTCCCGGGCCACGAGCTTCGCAAGAAACGCGAGTTGTGGCGCGATATCGGCAGCGGCCTTCGCCGCGCCGGTATCTGGCAGAGACAATGCGCACTCCGCGAAGATCGACATCCGAAGTCGGTCTACGAACCATTGGAGTTCATCGCTTGTCGGGGCGGGTGTGTTTGGCCAAGTCACACCCTGAAAGGGCGCGTTCAGCGATTGGGTGACGACCAGCGCGTTCGCAACGAACGAAAGCCACGCTTCAAAACCCATAACGGACGCTCCCGACAGCTTCGCTCCCTCCACAGCGTCTTTGCGCGCGGAAATGATCGGCTTGATGGAAGCCGGAAGGTCGGGGAGTGCATCGATGGTGGCGAACACGGCTGTTTCGAGGTTCGCCATGGTCTTTCCACCGGCGCGGACGGAAGTGCCAGAACCAGTAAGCACAACGAGATTTTCCATCCGAAGCCATTCGGCGACGAGAGCCTGCAAGCGTATGCGTGCTTGTTTTTGATCGAGACTGGAGAGGAGGTCGCCGATGTCACCGCCTTCAGTCAAGCCTATGAGCTGGTATTCCGACGGGCCGGCCGTTGTTGTCATTCGCGTTCCCCATTGCCGTCTTGTGCGGAAGAACTAGCTAGGAGGCCGATCCGCTTGCGTCCCTGGGCAATGATTTGCCGCAGACTGGCCATGTGCTGGTCTGGATTGTGGACACTGACGGTCATTGAGCCCCCTCTTTTTCGGCGCAGCCTATGGCGACTTTCGCCTTTGAATTTTCAATGTTACATTTTACGCTCTATTTGTCTCCCAAGGGGAGACAAACTTGCCGCTGGATATCGTTAGTGTTATATTTACTGCGCATTACGTTTCTTTTGGGGGCTCAAATTGAGCGCAAAATATCACTTGCAAACGAAGACGCTAGGCCCGCGGGCAGCGCAGCTCTTCACTGAACTGAATGAACTGCACCGATCTACGTTTGCCTTGGCGGATGTGCGCTCGATCACGGGCCTTTCGGCTGCGGCGGCCCGAAATCTCGTGCACAAGGCTAAGCAACGAGGCTTGGTGACGCGACTGAAGCCCGGTTTGTACGACCTCGTGCCCTTCGAACTCGGCCGGGCCACTGAGCACGTTGACAGCCCGTACCTAATCGCACGTGAACTTGCCGGTGCCGCACCCTACTTCCTGTCCCACGGTACAGCACTCGAACTGCACCGCATGGTGACGCAACCGAACTTCACCGTGTATGTGTCATGTACGCGGCGCGTGCGTCCGCAGACGGTCGGCGGCTATGACTTTCGGTTTGTCCACATCAATGCGGAACAAGAATTCGGGGTCATGAAGCACTGGATCGACAAAGAGCGCTTCGTGATGATCAGCGAC
>JAYUGL010000191.1:0-13038 GCA_043738385.1 Sterolibacteriaceae bacterium | reverse complement strand
TCAAAATCGGTGTGGATCACGCCAGCCGCCTGCGGCGCGGTGTCGCCGATGTGGATGGTCCAGGCCCGCACTTCTTTGACACCGGCGGTGAAATAGGTCTGCAAGCCCAGCAATGAAAACGCCGCGCGGATCAGGCGATTGAGCCCCGGCTCCTGCTGTCCGACATCGGCGAGGAAGATTTTTTTCTCTTCGTCATCGAGTTCTGCGATCTCTGCTTCCAGCGCCGCGCAGAATGAAACGACCGGTGCCCGCTCTGTTGCGGCATGCGCTTCGACCACGGCCAGCAAGGGGTTGTCCTTGAACCCTTTTTCATCGACGTTGGCGGCGTAAAGCACCGGCTTGGCGGTGATCAGGCAGAAGGGCTTGAGCGTCGCCCATTCTTCCTTCGAGAGATCGAGTGCGCGTACCGGTCGGGCCTGATTCAACTGTGCCAGCGCTTTCTCCAATACGGCGACGATACGCAGTGCTTCCTTGTCGCCGCCGGACTTGGATTGCTTGGTGTAGCGCACGATATTTTTTTCAACGGTGGCGAGATCGGCCAACGCCAGTTCGGTGTCGATGGTCTCAATATCCGAAAGCGGATTGACGCTGCCGGTGACGTGAACAATGTTGTCGTTATGAAAGCAGCGCACGACATGGAGGACCGCGTCGGTCTCGCGAATATTGGCGAGAAACTGGTTGCCCAGCCCTTCGCCCTTGCTTGCTCCGGCCACCAAACCTGCAATATCAACAAATTCGACAATCGCGGACTGGATCTTCTGCGGCTTGACGATGGCCGACAGCGCATCAAGACGCGGATCGGGCAGTTCGACGATGCCGACATTGGGTTCGATGGTGCAAAAGGGATAGTTCTCCGCCGCAATGCCCGACTTGGTCAGGGCATTGAACAGGGTCGACTTGCCGACGTTGGGTAGACCAACGATGCCGCATTTGAGGCTCATGGATTTTTGGGTGAGACGTCAGGGGGTTTTGAGTTTATTTTCTGCATGGCCGCGTTGAATTCGCCTTGCGCCAATTCGGGCCAGGCCAGCAGGGCGCGATCAAGGCAGTCGTTGATCGCGCCCTGCTCTTCCTTGCGCGGCGGCTTCAGTACGTAGTTGACCACCTCGTTGCGATCACCGGGATGGCCGATGCCGATACGCAGCCGCCAGTAGTCTTGCGTGCCGAGATGCGCGGTGATGTCCTTGAGGCCATTGTGGCCGCCCAGTCCGCCGCCGAACTTGAGCCGCATCTGGCCCGGTGGCAAATCCAGATCGTCATGCACCACCAGCATTTCGGCCGGCGCGGTGCGATGGAAATGCATCAGCGCCTGCACCGATTGGCCGGAATGGTTCATGAAGGTCGCCGGCATCAGCAAGCGCAGGTTGGCGCTGCGCGCATGCGCCGTCAAGCCGTGGAAGCGTGATTCCCTGACCAGACTCACGCCCAGTTCGCGCGCCAGACGTTCACAAAACCAAAACCCGGCGTTATGCCGGGTTTCAGCGTATTCGGCGCCCGGATTACCGAGGCCGACGACTAGGCGCAACTGGGCGTGCAAGAGCGCTGTATTTCTATTACGTGTTGCTACTTCTTCTCGGCCGCTGCCGGCTTCTTGTCGGCTGCTGCGGCGGCGGCTACGGCCCCCGGCGCTTCAGCTGCCGCAGCGGTGGCTACCGCGGCGTCGGCGGCCTCATCCGCCTTGTTGCCACCCAGGACCAGCACGGTGGCGACCACCGGATCACCTTCGGCATGATGAACTTCCACCCCCGACGGCAGAGCGATTTGCGACAGGTGCAGCGAGTGGCCGAGATCCAGATCCTTCAGGTCCACCTCGATGAAGCTCGGCAGGTCTTTGGGCAGGCAGCGCACGTTCAACTCGGAGATCACATGCGACACCATGCCGCCATGAAGCTTGACGCCGGGCGCGATGTCGGCATTGAGGAAGTGCAGCGGCACCTTCTGGTGAATCTTCTGCGCGGCGTCGATACGCTGAAAATCGACGTGCTTCACTTCACGCTTGTAAGCGTGCATTTGCACATCGCGCAGCAGACACATCTGCTTGCTGCCTTCCAGATTGATGGTCAGCACCGAGGAGTGAAAGGCCTCTTTGCGCAAATGCTGAAACAGCTCGTTGTGGTCAAGCTCGATGGATTCGGGCTTGAGGTTGCTGCCGTAAAGAATGCCGGGGACCCAGCCAGAGCGACGCAGGCGGCGGCTCGCACTCGATCCCTGCAGTTCGCGCTTTTTGGCGTTGAACTCGATTTGCATGGTGATACTCCTTAATGACCTGCCCGCGACCAGACAGGGGTTGAAAACCGGCCGGCGGCGCAAGCGAAAGATTCCGCCTGTGCCATCGGCCGGAGAAAAAATCATTCCATAAACAGCGACGACACCGATGATTCGTTGCTGATGCGCATGATGGTCTCGGCCAGCAGTTCGGCGATCGACACCACGCGGATATTCTTGCAAGCCCTGGCATCGTCGCGCAGCGGGATGGTGTCGGTAACCACCAGTTCATCCAGCTCCGACTCATTGAGACGGGCGATCGCCGCGCCCGACAGCACCGGGTGGGTACAGTAAGCCATCACCCGCTTGGCACCGTTCTCTTTCAGCGCCTGAGCCGCTTTGCACAACGTGCCCGCGGTGTCGACAATGTCATCCATGATCACGCAGGTACGGCCTTCGACATCGCCGATGATGTTCATCACCTCGGCGACGTTGGCCTTGGGCCGGCGTTTGTCGATGATGGCGAGGTCGGTTTCCAACTGCTTGGCGAAGGCGCGGGCGCGCACCACGCCGCCCACATCGGGCGACACCACCAGCAGGTCTTCGTAGTTCCGTTTCCAGACGTCGTTGAGCAGTACCGGCGCCGCATAGATATTGTCGACCGGGATATCGAAGAAGCCTTGAATCTGGTCGGCGTGAAGGTCCACCATCAGCACCCGCTGCACGCCGGCGATTTGCAGCATGTTGGCGACCACCTTGGCGGTGATCCCCACCCGCGCCGAACGCGGCCGCCGGTCTTGCCGGGCATAGCCGAAGTAGGGGATGGCGGCGGTGATGCGGCCGGCTGAAGCACGCTTCAGCGCATCCACCATCACGATCAGCTCCATCAGGTTGTCGTTGGTCGGCGCACAGGTGGATTGCAGCACGAACACATCGTGACCGCGCACGTGCTCCATGATCTCAACATTGATCTCGCCATCGGAGAAACGCGAAACGTTGGCGCGCCCCAGGGAAATATTGAGCCGCTTGACGACATCGGACGCCAATTTTGGATTGGCGTTGCCGGTGAAGACCATCAGGCTGTCGTAGGCCATGCGCTTCTCAACTTTTAAGTGAATCGGACAGGCTACGCCTGCCGAGGGAACGATCTGGCTGGGGAGGAAGGATTCGAACCTTCGCATGCCGGAATCAAAATCCGGTGCCTTAACCAGCTTGGCGACTCCCCAATTCGGCACTAGCCCGAGAGGCGAGCCAAAAAGGAGCCGAATTTTCGGGGTTTTTGCGCTCTATGTCAATGCTGGCGGGGCTTTTCGGCCAGCGGATGCCGGTCGATACCCCGCGCCACGAAGCCTTTCATGCCGGCCGGCAATTGCGCCAGGATGGCGCGGGCAGAGGCTTCATCGTTGAATTCGGCAAAGCAGCACGCACCAGACCCGCTCATGCGGGCGGGGCCGTGCTGTCCGAGCCACTGTAGATGGCGTGCCACTTCCGGGTAAAGATGGCAGGCCACGGCTTCGAGATCATTACCGCCAAAACCGGGCCGCCAGTCGTCCGGCTGAATCGTCGGGGTGTCCCGACGCAACGCCGGATCACTGAAAATCGCTGCGGTAGGCACTGCCACGCTTGGCACCAGCACCAGATACCAGGCAGGCGGAATCGCAACGCGGGTAAGTTGTTCGCCGATGCCTTCGGCAAAGGCGCTATGGCCATCAATAAAAATGGGAACATCGGCACCCAAGCCAAGGCCGATGGCCTGTAGCGCGCGTGAAGACAGTCCTGCGTTCCAGAGCTGGTTCAGCGCCAGCAGCGTGGTGGCGGCGTCGGAACTGCCGCCGCCGAGGCCACCACCAATCGGTAGCCGCTTGTCGATGGTGATGGTGATGCCTTGCCGAATACCCGTCGCGTCGCGCAGTGCAATGGCGGCACGCAGCGCAAGATTCTGCTCGGCAGGCGTGCCGGCCAAGGGGGTCGATAACACGATCTTGTCATCAGTGCGGGGAGCAAAGCGCAGACGATCACAAGCATCGATGAAGCGAAATACCGTTTGCAGCAGGTGATAGCCGTCGGCACGCCGACCGATGACATGGAGGAACAGATTGATCTTGGCCGGCGCCGGCCAATCCGATTCCCAATTCAATTCAGTTGCCATTGGTCGATCTTTAGCCGCACTTCAATATTGTCGCGTTGCAGGGTCACCACTGTCGGCAGGGCGTTAGTGGCATCCGACTCATAGGCAGGCCAGGCAATATGCCAGCCTTGCTCCTCGGCATGAATCGGGTGGCCCAATGCATCGTATTCCGCACGCGTGGCGTTGCCGGGGAGCCAGCGCGCAATCTCATTGAGCGGTAACGTGATACCGAAGACCTTTTCGGTCAATGTGTCCCAGTCACGGGCAGCAATCTCCTTGTGGTCGGCGCCAGTCATTCGTGCACCGGCGGCATCACGGACGAGTTCGGCGATCCCCTGGCCAAATGGTCCGGTCACCAGCATCTCGTCGCGTTCCGCCTGGTGTTGCCAACTCAGCCTGGCGCTGGAGGATTTTTCGCCCTGGCGCACGTTGAGTCGCGCTTCAATCGTAAATGCCGCAATGTCCTGCCGCAATGGGCGCAGAGGCAGTGTGCTGGTAGAGCGCAGGCTGGCGCACGCGGTCAGTCCGAGCACGACGCAAAGACCAAGCCACAACGATCTGTAACGGGTGTTCAGGGCTTGAACCGCTTGATGGTCGCCGGTAAGGCCTGGTTATCCGGGTGCGCTTTGCGCGCCGCATCCCAGATCTTTTCCGCTTCATCATGCCGCCCTTGCCTCCACAGGACTTCGCCGAAGTGGGCGGCAATTTCCGGGTCGTCGTTGACGGCAAGCGCCTTGCGCAGAAACTCAAGTGCGGTGGCCGTGTCATTGCGCCGGAATGCCAGCCAACCTCTGCTGTCGAGGATCGCCGCGTCCTGCGGCGCCAGAACCAGTGCTTTTTCAATCAACTTCTGCGCTTCCTCAAGCCGGATGTTGCGGTCGGCCATTGAATAACCGAGCGCATTGTAGGCTTCGGCACTGTCAGGCTTGAGCTTGATCAAGCGGCGCAGGTTGCGTTCGAACACGTCAAACTTACCGACCTTTTCCGCCAGCATCGCAGACTCGTATAACAGCGCGGTGTCGTTCGGATGCGCCGATAGCTCAGCGTTCAGCAGTTTGTAGGCTTCGTCAAGCTGATGCGACTCCACCAGAAGTTGGGACTCGGCCAGAATCAGAGGCGTGCGTTGTTTCGGGGTGGCGTTCGCGGCCTGTTGCAGATGGCGCCGCGCGTCGTCAAGTTTTCCCTCGCGCCGCAGCAAAGTCGCGGCGCGTACCTGAGCGGAGACATAGCGCGGGCTTCGCTCCGATACCGTATCAAAATAGTCCACCGCTTCTTGCGCCCGGTTGCTCGTTTCTGCGCTATGTCCAAGGTAATAGCGCACGCCGTCCATGTCGGCAAAGTCGAGATCCAGCACCCGCTTGAGATAGCCATCGCCACGGGAAAAATCACCCATCTCCATCGACAACAGCCCGACCGAATACAGCAACTCGGCACTGTCTTTTTGACCCTCCAGCAGCTCGGTAAATACCTGGCGCGCCTCGGCATAGCGTTTTGCATCCACCAGAACGCGTGCATAAGTCAGTTTGGCGTCGCGTGCGCCGGGATTGCGGGCGAGAAATTCAGACAATACGGCAAGCGTCTTCTCCGTATCGCCACTGAGTATTTGCGCCTTCAACAAGACGGCCGGTTCCCAATCGGGCTTGAGCGCGAGGGCGCGATCAATCGACGCCCGCGCCCGATCCGCATCTTTTGCAATCCACGCTGTCTGGGCGCGAACGTAATAGGTTTCCGGCAGGGCTTCATACGGCGCCGTGACTTGCATCACCAAGCGCAGCGACGCCTGTTTGTCGGGGAACCGGTTCGCCAGTCGACCCAAGCCGATGATCGAGGAAGCGATATTCGGCCCTTCGCTGGCCAGCGCCTGTGTCAGCAGGCCGGCAAGTTCGTCGTTGCGGTTGGTTGCTGCCAGCAAGGTCCACACACCCTGCCTGGCGTCGGCTGACCCGGGTTCGATTTCCATCCAAAGCCGGGCGGCCTTGAGCGCGGTTTCCGTATCGTGGCTGAAAAAGGCCACCTCGGTGGCCCGTCGCGCGATGCGCGGATCGCGCGTGGTCTTGGTCAGATCAAGGTAGACGGCCGAAGAGAGCGCCAGCTTGCCCTGATTGGCGGCGACTTCGGCCAGTAGATACTGGTAGAGAATTTTCGGCGTCAACACCGACGCCACATTCGTCGTTGCAGGGCTGTCCGTCTTTTCCTGGCCGGCAGCGAGAAAAGTCAAACCGGCGAGCGCGATGGCAGTAACGGAACGCAACTGGGGCAAGATGGACACGAATAATTACGCGCTAAAATGGATAATCGGTGATGTTATCAGAGCAGGAACGACAAGCACATGCCCGAATTGCCTGAAGTAGAGGTTACGCGTCGGGGAATCGCGCCGGATATTGTCGGGCAGTACGTCAGCACGGTTGTCGCGCGAACTCCCGCCCTGCGCTATCCGTTGCCAAGCCAGTTTGACAAGCTGCTCGCGGGCAAGGTTCTGCGCGGGATCGCGCGACGCGGCAAATATCTGCTGTTTGATTTTGACCATGGCGTGCTGCTGGTACATCTGGGTATGTCGGGCAGTCTGCGGCTCGTGCCGGTTGCGCTGCCGGCGCAGAAGCACGATCACGTCGACCTGGTGTTTGGCCCAACGGTTCTGCGCTTGCGTGATCCGCGACGCTTTGGCGCGATGGTCTGGATCGATGGCGATCCGGCATCGCACCCGCTCTTGTCGCCACTGGGAATCGAACCCTTGTCTGAAGCGTTCTCCGCTCCATGGTTGTTCGCCGCCACACGCAAGCGCAAGGCAGCGATCAAGACTTTGCTGATGGATAGTCATCGGATTGTCGGCGTGGGCAACATTTATGCCTCGGAAAGCCTGTTTCGCGCCGGGATTGACCCGCGCGCATCCGCCGGAAAAATAGCGCTGAAACGCTACGAACGCCTGACACCGGCAATCAAGGAAACCTTGTCGCTCGCCATCGCCGCAGGCGGAAGCAGCTTGCGCGATTTCGTGCGCTCCGACGGCAGCTCGGGCTATTTCCAGCTACAGGCGCTGGTCTATGGGCGCGAAGGGGAACCGTGCAGGAATTGCGGGCGACCGATCAGGATGATTCGGCAGGGTCAGCGGGCAACGTTCTATTGCCCGCACTGCCAACACTAGGGCGGCGGTGCGGCACCAACTTATGCGGCAGTCAGCTTCAGAAATTTCTGCATCAATCCATCTTTGGTTTCGACATAGTCCGGATTGAAAGGGATGCAGTCGACCGGGCAAACCTCCTGGCATTGCGGCGTGTCGAAATGTCCGACACATTCGGTGCACTTGTTCGGATCGATCACATAAATCTCGTCGCCCTGTGAAATGGCATTGTTCGGGCACTCCGGCTCGCACACGTCGCAGTTGATGCATTCGTCGGTAATCATGAGGGCCATTGCGGTTCGTCCCGGTCAGATGCGTTGTTTGTTCTTGAGACATTCCGCAACTAGAGGCGGAACGAATTTGGAAACGTCGCCGCCGAAGGTGGCGATCTCGCGCACCATCGATGCCGAGATGAACATGTATTGATGGCCCGGCGTCAGGAATACGGTTTCCACATCCGGGTAAATATCCCGGTTCATTCCGGCCAACTGAAATTCATATTCGAAGTCGGAGACGGCGCGCAGCCCGCGCATGATGATGTTGCCGCCTTGCTGGCGCACAAAGTCCATGGTCAGGCCATCAAAACCCTTGATCTCGACATTGGGGCACGGCGCCAGAACCTCGCGCGCCATCTTGATGCGTTCCTCCAGCGTAAACAGTGGACGTTTTTTTTCACTCGCGGCGATGGCGACGATGACTTTGCCGAAAATGGTCGCGGCGCGGCGGACCAAGTCTTCATGGCCGCGCGTTAACGGATCGAAGGTGCCCGGATATACCGCGATGGTTTTCGTCATTGCTGCTCCAGCTCCAGTAAGTGGAAAAAAACCTGCCCCGCTTGGCCCCGCTTGATCACCTGCCACTCACCGAGGCTGTCTATACGATGCTCGGCTTCGGCGTAAATATACGCCCGATCTTTGGCGATAAACGCCAGATGCGGCGCAATCGTCTCAAGCAAGCCTTGTCGATAGGGTGGATCAAGAAAAATCAGATCGTAATTCAGGGTCGCCGAACTGACAAATTTTACCGCATCGCCGCAGACCAGCCGCAACTGCGGGCAGTCGAAAATCTGCGCGTTGCGTTGCAGTTGGGAATATACCCGGCGATTTTGTTCCACCAAGGTCACATGCGCCGCGCCGCGCGATGCTGCTTCAAGGCCGAGAATGCCGCTGCCTGCAAAAAGGTCGAGACAGTTCCATCCGCTCAGGTCCTGTCCCACCCAGTTGAACAGCGTTTCACGGACCCGGTCGGGTGTAGGACGCAACCCTGGTGCATCGGTCACGTCAATCAGGCGGCTGCGCCATGCGCCACCGGTGATGCGGATTCTGCTCATGCCAAGTGCTCGATTCCGGGCTGTTTCATCGAGGGTGAATCACTCCCCCGCCACGATCACCGTCACCAAATGCTCCAATTGCACATGCCGTGCAAACGCATCATGCACCTGCATCACGGTTACGGCATTGACCTTCACCGCAAAGGTGTCGAGATAATCCAGCGGCAAGCCATAGAAGCCAATCGTGGCCAGATAGCCCAGAATTTTCGCGTTGCTGTCGATACGCAAGGCAAGCCCGTCGACCAGATTTTGCTTGGCGGCCTTCAGTTCACTTTCGGTCGGGCCGGTTTTGAGAAACCCGGCCAGTGTGGATTCAACCACCTTCAATGTATCGTTGGTCTGGCTTTTCTTGGTTTGCAGACCGATCTCGAACGGCCCTTCCAGCTTGCGAGGCGCGAAATAGGAATGCACGTCGTAGGCGTAACCCCTCTTTTCGCGGACCTCGTTCATCAGCCGCGAAACGAAACCGCCGCCGCCAAGCGAGTAATTGCCAACCAGCAATGCAAAATAATCCGGATCGCCGCGCTTGACGGCGGGTGCGCCGATCAGAATATGACTCTGGGCCGCAGGGTGAGTAATTCTGATCGTCTCACGTTGCGGCAATTTGACTTCGGGCACCGCGGCCGCAGTTTCACCGACCGGCAAGTGCTCCGTCAGGCGCTGGGCGATGGCCTCAGCCTCGCTGCGCGGAACATCGCCCATGATGGACACCACTGCATGCGCGGCCGAGTAATGGTCGCGGTGGAATGTTGCGAGGTCAGCGCGGTTGATCCGTGCCACTGACTCGACGGTAGGCGACACACCGTAGGGATGGCTTGGATAAATGGCAGCGGCGAAGCGCTTTGCCGCGATGCTTTCCGGTTGCGTATCGGCTTGCTGTAGCGCTGCAATTGCTTGGGCCTTCTCGCGGGTCAACACGACATCGGGGAAAGTCGGCTTGGTGAGCAAGAGTTGCAGCAGGTCGAGCGCGCCTTCCTTTTCCGCTTTCGAAGACAGGGTGCGCAAATTCAAGCCGGAACGATCAAAATCACCGGAGCCGGACATGATGGCGCCAAGATCAACCAGCCTCCCGGCGATTTGCTCTTCGTCCAAATCGCCTGCGCCGGCGTCAAGCAAGCCGCGCGTCAGGCCGGCAAGGCCAGCTTTGTCGGAAGGATCCACAGCGGCCCCCGCGACAAAATCGACCTGCACATCAAGGATAGGCAGTTCATGGCTCTCAACAAAATAAACCTTGGCGCCCGAGGGTGTCGTCCAGTGTTCGATTTTCACCCCGGCCTGGGCAACGATTGCCGTGCCTGCCAACAGCAGTGCAAAAAACTTTTTGATCATGGTGTTCTCAATGGTGATGGACGAAAGGCTGCTTTGGGGCCGCCTGGTCGATGGGCTGAGGATCGAGCACCGCGACGGTCAGGGTGTCGTCGTTGAAATACTTGTTTGCTACCGCCTGGACCTGCTCTGCGGTGACGCCGCGAATCTTCTCCAGAATACGGTCGATGTTCTTCCACTCAACACCTGCGCTTTCCGCACCGCCGATTTCCATGGCCTGCGCCATGACCGAATCACGTTTATAGACCTGCGCGGCTATGGTCTGGGTCTTGACGCGGGCCAGCTCCTCCGCCGAAACGCCCTCCTCCTGTATGCGCTTGATCTCGCCGCGCAATGCGACTTCGAGGTCGCCGACGGACTTGCCTTCGACCGGTTGGCCATCAAGCATGAACAACGCCTCGCCGCGCATCATGCTGTCGTAACCCGCTCCGGCGGAAAGCGCAATCTTGCCTGTGCGCACCAGATCTTTGGCCAGGCGCGCCGCGCCATGTCCGTCCAATACCGCAGCGAGCACCTCCAACGCATAGGGTTCACTGTCGGTTTCGATTTCCTTCAGCTTGGGAACTTTCCATGCCATCACAACGTAGGGCAGCTTGGCCGGCGCCTTGACCACGACGCGCCGCACACCAAGTTGCGGAGGTTCGTTGCGCGGTTTGCGCTCGGGCAGAGCGTGGGGCTTGATGCCGCCGTAGTATTTTTCCGCAAGCCGGAATACCTCCTCGTGATCCACATCACCGGCGACAATCACATAGGCGTTGTTGGGCGCGTACCAGGTGCGATACCAGTCGTGCGCATCCTGCCATGTCATGTGTTCGAGATCATCCATCCAGCCGATCACCGGTCGGTGATAGGGGTGTGCCGCAAACGCCGCGGCGTAAAGCGCTTCATGCACCTGCGACTGCGGATCATCCTCGGTGCGCATGCGCCGCTCTTCCATCACCACCTTGATCTCGGAAGCGAACTGTTTCGGGCCCAAATTCAGTTCGGACATGCGGTCGGCTTCGAGCGCCATCATCTCCGGCAGGGCGCGTTTCGGTACCTGCTCGAAATACGCGGTGTAATCAAGATTGGTAAATGCATTGTCGCGTCCGCCGGATGCCGCCACGCGGCGCGAGAACTCGCCGTCGGCGACCTTGCGGGTGCCCTTGAACATCAGATGTTCCAAGGCGTGGGCGACACCCGAAGTGCCGTCCTTTTCATCCATGCTGCCGACGCGGTACCAGACCATGTTGACCACCGTGGGCGCACGATGGTCCTCTTTCACGATCACCCGCAAGCCGTTGGCGAGCTGCTTTTCAAAGGGATTGGCATATACGGCGTTGGCAACCAGCAGCACCGCGCACAACAGGGTTCGTCTCATGGTTTGAAGGGGCTCTGTTAAAATGATTTTCAATCAGTCGCGCATGATAGCGCGCTGAAGCGACCCAGCCTACGACAGCGATCCCCATGTTTGGTTTCGAGAAAAAAAAGAAGGATCAAGACACTTCAACGGTGTCTGTTGTCGCACAACCTTCCTGGGGTGAACGTCTCAAGAGTGGCCTTGCAAAGACCCGCGGGCAGCTTGGCGGCCTGTTCCGCCGGGCGAGAATTGACGACGAACTGCTCGAAGATCTTGAGTCGACACTGCTGATGGCCGATTGTGGCATCGAGGCTACCCAATGGCTGCTCGAAGAACTCAAATCACGCGTCAAAAGAGAACACCTGGAAACGCCGGCACAGTTGCAATCAGCGTTGATCGAACTTCTGCAAACCCTGCTGGCGCCGCTGGAACAACCATTAAACATTGCGTCACACAAGCCATTCATCATCATGATCGCTGGGGTTAACGGCGCCGGCAAAACGACCTCGATTGGCAAGCTGGCCAAGCATTTTCAAAAGCAGGGCAAAAAAGTTCTGCTTGCCGCCGGAGATACTTTTCGCGCCGCCGCCCGCGAGCAACTGGTGATCTGGGGCGAGCGCAACGACGTGACGGTAATCGCGCAGGCGTCGGGCGATCCGGCCGCCGTGGTGTTTGACGCCATCAGCGCCGCCAACGCACGCGGCATTGATGTCGTGCTCGCCGATACGGCCGGCCGTTTGCCGACGCAGATGCATTTGATGGAAGAAATTGCCAAGGTCAGGCGCGTGATCCAGAAGGCGGACCCAACCGGGCCGCACGAAGTGTTGCTGGTGCTGGATGCCAACATCGGTCAGAACGCGGTGCAGCAGGTCAAGGCTTTCGACAAAGCGGTGGGCGTGACCGGGCTGATCGTCACCAAGCTCGACGGTACCGCGAAGGGGGGGGTATTGGCCGCCATCGCGCGCCAGTGTCCGAAACCCGTGCGCTACATTGGTGTCGGCGAGGGCATTGATGATCTACAGGCCTTTCGCGCCAAAGAGTTTGTCGCGGCGCTGTTCGAGACACAGGGCGAAAAACGGGCGAACCATGATCAGGTTTGACCACGTTGCCAAACGTTATCCGCCCGGACTGGATGCCTTGGCCAACGTCAGCTTCGAGGTCAATGCCGGCGAAATGGTGTTGATCGAGGGCCATTCCGGCGCTGGAAAATCCACCGTGCTCAAGCTGATTGCCGCCATCGAGCGTCCGACTGCCGGTACGGTGTTGGTGAACAACCAGAATGTCGGTGCGATGAAGCGGGCGGCCATTCCGTATTTGCGCCGCAACCTTGGGCTGGTTTTGCAAGACCAGAAGTTGCTGTTTGATCGCAACGCGTTGGAGAACGTGCTGCTGCCGCTTTCCATTGCCGGTTTCCGATCACGCGAGGCGGGCACCCGGGCCCGGGCCGCGCTGGACAAAGTCGGCTTGCTGGCGCGAGAAAAGGCCATGCCGGTTTCGCTTTCCGGCGGCGAACAGCAACGCCTGGCCATCGCCCGTGCAGTGGTCAATCGACCCAAGCTGCTTTTAGCCGACGAACCGACCGCGCATCTGGA
>JAYUGL010000190.1:0-13084 GCA_043738385.1 Sterolibacteriaceae bacterium | reverse complement strand
CGGGCCAGCCTTCGGTGCGGCGGTAGATGGCGGCGACTTCCGCACCGCTGACATTCGATCCTTCACGCGCCGTGTCGAAGAAGCGCTCTACCTCGCCGGGCGAGAAGCGCAGGTCGTCGGCGCGCAACACCAGCGCCTGATTGTTGACCACCAGCCGTGACAGCCCGATCTCGGGCGCCGAGCGGGAGCCGATGAACATGCGAACGTTGGGCGGCAGGTGTTCGCAGAGTTCGCGGAAGAATCCCAGCAGATTGGGATTTTCCAAAGTTTGAAAATCGTCGAAGAACAGGGCCAGTGGTCGTCCGGCCTTTAGCAGGCGGTTGATTACCCAATCGGAGCGCAGGCTGGGGCGCGGATCGTCGCCCACTTCATCACGCATCTCGTCATGCAGCTCGGGTGTTGCGGCGGCGCCCGCCAGCGCGGAGAGCAGCGCCCGCATATGGAGAAAGAACCGCCGCGCATCGTTGTCCGCGGTATCTACGGTGAGCCAGCCGATAAGGGCGCCGCGACTCTCGCAGGCGGCGGCGATCTGTCGCAGCACGGTGGATTTTCCGTGTCCGGCCGGGCCTTGCAGGAGCACGACGCGCGCTGAAGAATCGCCGAGGATGCGATTGAGGAGTGCATCCCGTTGCAGCGCATCGGGATGCAGCGGCGGCGCAAAAAACTTGTGCGCATAGACTTCCGCTGCATTTCTGCCGCTCCTGCGTGTGAGCACCATCGTCCGCTTCTCCTCGCGTACTGACGTTTTGCCGTCAGTCTACCGCGCTTCGGGGCTGTGAGACGTGCAGGGAGCGGCCAGCTTCATCGGCCGGTCAAGGCTCCAGCAGAATATCCTGCAGGTGTCGCCGGCGATCCGCCGAGAGGCCCAGTGCGTCGCGCAGATAGCCTTCTTCGGAACCCCAGGTCGCGTCGATGGCGGTGAAGCAGGCTTCGAGATACTCAGGGCGTACGCCAGAGAGGATGTCAACCACTTTTGGGTCAGCCTTGTCACCGACCAGATAGCTGATGTCGCGACGGTGCCGGTTGGTCAACATGAAATCCTCGATGATGGTTGCGCGCGGCACACCCAGCGCCATCAGCACGACGGCGGAAGCGTAGCCGGTGCGGTCCTTGCCGCTGGTGCAGTGGATCAGCATTGGAAACGCATTCGGCGTCAGCAGCAGGTCGATGAGTTTGGGGAACGTGGGTTCGGGCAAAAAGCGGCGATAGGCCTCGCAGCAGGCGTCGTCGAGTTCGGCGAGGGTGATGGTGCCATCGGAAACGCGGCGAAAAATTTCCTTGTTGCCATAGGGAAGAAAACCGAAGCTGTGCGTTTGCGGCAACGACCCCGGCAGCACACGATTGGGCTTGCGCTGACGTTCCATTTCGTGACGCAGATCGAGCAGCGTGCGCAGGCCGAGCGAGGTCACGACAGGAATGTCGGCATCGCTCAAATCAGCCAGCGAATCGGAGCGATAGATGTGCTGCCATTTCACGCGGCGTCCATCGGCGCTGACGTAGCCGCCCAGGTCGCGACAATTGGGCGCGCCTTGCAAGGATAGATTGCGCTGGCGTTGCGAATTTTCGGATGTCATGTGTTGTGGTCAGTTGGAAGAAAGCAAATCAGCGATCGGTGGAACGGCATCCGACGCCTCCCAGCCTTGGGGGATGACCCAGGAGCGGTCGCGCAGCAACTGCTCTCTGGACATCGACAGCACGGTCTTCATGACCGCCGCACGGTTGGCCGGCGAACCCTCGCGATAGGCTGCGGAGGCCAATGCGCCGCCGGTGGCGCGGAGTCGGCGCACGGCGTCGACCACCTCGCTCGGATCGGCTTGGGCGCGGCGCAGCACATCGGCGCCTGCGTCGGCGGCAGCAACCAGATCGGGCAGGGCCTTGTTGCCAGCGGCGCTGCGCTTGAGTTCGTCGGCGAAGCCGAGCAGGCGACGCAGCTCATCGCAATCGAATTTGAATTCCAGCGGCATGCGCTGTTCCATCATAGCCAGCAGGCCGATGGCGAGCTGGAGTTGCTCGACGGCGAGCTTGTTGTTCGGGTCCACCGCCGGCAGCACGGCGTCGGTGAGGGACTTGATCATGGCATGTATTGAAATCGGGGGGCGCAGTTGCATGTCAGGCTCCTTTTTCAAGCAGGATGCGCAGGTCGTCCATCATCTTGTAACCATACCCCATGATCCATGCCTGCAACACATCCTGATGGGTCTTGCCGTTGCGGGCGATGCGATAGGTGGTCGACACGGAGATGACGCCCTGCACATAGCCGATATAGACCTTGTAGTAGTAAAGCACCTTCGGGTCGATCGTATGTCCCGAAGCCTTCTGGTAAGCGTCGAAGAATTTCGGTTCGGACATGAAGCCGCCGACCAGGAAGGTCTTGCCGTCTTCGTCATAGTGACCGTAGGAATGTGCCGAAGTCCACGCCAGGTCATGGTGATGATCGCCAATGCGCGCCATCTCCCAGTCGAGGATGGCGGTGATTTTTGCGTCGTGTTCGGTGAACAGAAAATTGCCCATCCGGTAGTCGCAATGCGAAATCACCGGTTTGGCGCAGGGCGGGGCGTTCTCGCGCAACCAGACCGCCGCGAGCCGCAGCAGGGGAATGTCCTCGTCGGAATCCTCCTCCCAGATGCGCTCCCACATGTTGAGGGCCAGCTCCTGGCAAAGTGTGCCGGGCTGTGGCGGGTCGAAGGCCGTCAACCCGGCGCTGGCGATATCGCGCGTGTGGATGCGCGCCAGGCAATCAACGAACTGGGGCCCCAGCCTGCTGCGCCACTCGGGCGCGATGTAGGTCCCCATGCCGGTGGTCTTGCTGGTGGCGTTGCTCGGTTTGGTGACGCCTTGGGCGAAGCCGTAGATCATCGCCGGGTAAGGCAGGTGCTTGCCTTCGTTGTCGACCCAGAACACCGGCGGCACCGGCACGATGCCATTGAAGGCCTTGATCAGCTGGTATTCACGCAGCCGGCTGGTTTCGACGATGGATTCGGCCGGCTCCATGCGCAACACCATGGGTGTCGTTTCACGTCCGACGCCGGGGCGGTTCCAGGTCAGCGAAAAAGCCACCTGCAATTTCGATGCGCCACCAGAGAGCCAGCGTGCATTGGAAATTTCGAAGGGCTCGCTATACTCGGCGCGGATCAGTGATTCCGCGCCCTTGACCAGAGTCTCCAGCGCAATCGGCGAAAAGCCATGCCCGCTGCGGCGGCGCATCTTTGCGGTGAGAATGCGGTCGACTTCTTTCTCGCAGGGAAAACGTCGGCGCAGCTCTTCGATCCACTCCGGCGACGGATTATTTTTGTCTACTGCTGCATGCATGGGGCGTTTTCTCCTGAGTAGTATCGGCATGATCCTGACCACGGATGCGCCATATTTTTCTGGACTTTAGCATTTTCATTGAGCAGCCGAATGATGCTCCCTCGCGCCGCCGGGCCGAACCCCCTTTTAGGGTGGGACGCGCAGGGTTGAAGGGGTGATGGTCGCTACGCCTATAATGGCCGGTACGCCACAAACCCCAACTTGGCCAACTCCAAAATGACGACTGAAGAAAACAAACAAGCACAGCCCGCCGATGATTCGCCCAGGTTCGGGCTGCTGACCGCGGTGTGCTTTATCGCCGTAGCCTCATGTGCGTTTGCGGGCTGGCTGGTCAGCACCTACCTGTAAATTGTCTGTGTTTCGCGCGTGCCTAATCGCAGCGACGAAAAACCAGAACTGCGTTGGTGCCCCCGAATGCAAATGAATTGCTGATTGCGGCCCGCAAATTCGGGGTGCTCTTTAACCTTAATCCTTTACCACGCCAATGTTGCAGGATGGATCGGGCCGCTTGCGATGGGTGGTATGAGCAATTCAATTTGAGAAATACCAAAAATTCTTGAGCAACCTGATTACCTAAAAATGCTCCATCAAAGCCATGCCGATTGATTGGGACTGAAAATCCCCGTGCGCATTCGAAATGCTTCTGAAATGGGAAATCTTGAGCGGCGACCAGTCATATTTATATTCCAGCGCTAATCCCCAATGCTCGTCCAGTCGATATTCGACTCCGCACTTGAAATTCAGGCCGACCTTTACTTTTGTATCGTTGATGTTGGGACCCGGGCCGGGGCAGACTCCGAATCCTGCGCATGCTCCGGCGGGTGAGACCAATATCCCCGAGTATCCCGTGCCGGTGATTTTGAACATATTCAGGCTGGGCCCGACACCGACATACGGCGTTAACTTCTCCAGGTCACGGTAGCGGTAGATCCCACTGACCGACAGCTGAAAAAGCCTCACGTTTGCCGCCAACTGGTCTTCAGTGACGTAGCCCTGTCCAACCAGCGGCAAATACCCTGGATGGGTAAGCGTGATGTTTTGTTCCTTGAAGTTCGGGTGCGAGTAATTGACTTCCATCTCGACACCGAGATCGGGCATCGCATCGAAGAAATGGCCTGCTCTAAACCCCACCAACAACGAGTTTTTCAACTTGGCATCTGATAATCCAGATCCAGGTAGAAATGGCGACGTGGTACCGGGAGTAAAGTCGGGAGGGTCCGGGTAATTGGTGTTTTCATCGCCCTTCGCATGAGTGAGCTTTTGGGAGAACGCTCCACCGATACTGGCGCCAATGTATGTTTCAGCTTTTGCCGGGGCAACGAAGGCAAGAGAAAAAAGTAATGCAATCGACCCTGCGCTTTGAACTTTCATCGTATATCTCCTTTTTACACAACGCTTGATTCGACAGAAACCGAGTCAGCTAAATTTTTCGGCAATGAGCGCTCGATTTGGTGTTCCAGCAGAATGACAATTCGCTTCCAATACCCGACAGATGAATTCGAATCCTGCGTTGTCCAGCCACGGACTGTTCGATACAGTCAGCATTCGTGCGGCAAAGTCGCGGGCATTCGGGGTGTCTTCAGAAGCAATGTTTTTCCACAGATCGGGATAATCAGACAGGGCATTGAGATAGAGGCGGCTTACCCCAAGACGTGCGGTCCACAATCTGTCGAGAGCGGCGTCGCGCGCCTCGCGGGTCGGCATCAGGATCATGAAGAAAGGCCACGTACCATGGTCTCCGGGGCCATCGGTCAATACAGCCATGTTGGGTATTGAGGCCAGGCGTTTCAAGCGCTGCTGTGCCTGCATGTTTATTGCAGACTGAAAAGCCGGCAGATGTCTTAGTGCATGCGCGCCGATGGCTTTGCGCCAGGATCCGACTTGATGCAGGGGAATGTCGGCAGGGAAGTTGTCACCGACTGCTTCGATCAACCTGCCGCGCTTGATGGCTCGCCGCAATGGAATGCCATAGGCAAGCGCAAGTCCCGACGGACGGTAGAACGCTGCATAGCCAAGCAGTTGTGCCACGCGCAAGGCCTCGCGGGGAATGTTTCGTGGAATGATTTTTTGGGCCGTCTCGCTAAGCTTGATGCGCAGTGCATCGCGGGACGCGAGCAAAACTCCTCCCTCGAACAGCGTCAGACCCTTGCCCACCGCCAGGCTGTAAAAGCCGGCGTCGCCAATCATCCCGACGGGCTGGCCTTGCCAGCTTGCTCCCAAGGCTTGCGCCGCATCCTCGATGACATGGGTCCCGGTGCGACCGGCAATCTCAAGGACGGGTTGCAGATTGGCCACCCGGCCGCCAAGGTGCGTGGGGATGACCGCAAGCGTGTCCTCGGTACAGAGGCGGGATAGCGCTTGAAGGTCCAAGTCGAAGTGCCCCGGTTGCAGATCGCAAAGGATCGGTTCAAGCCGGCAATGCAATATGGCCAACAAGACCAGGGGGCATGTATAGGCTGGCAGGATCACACGACGGCGCTTGCTGCCGGCTGCGAGCGTAGCGAGTATGACCACCAGTGCCGCAGTACCGGAACATTCGATTTGTACTGCAGGCACCTTGAGAAAAGTTGCCAGTGAGTGCTCGAACGACAGTGTGGTGGCGGGCAAAAAATCTCCCGGGCCGAGTGGCAAACCCGCAGTGGGAGGAATCTCACTCATCCGGATGTTTGGCTTTGCTCATGCTGAGGCAGATCACGCCAAGCACGATGCTGGCTGCGCCGAGCAGCTGGGCCGAATTCAGGCGCTCTCCGAAGACTATGAAGGAGATGAGGAGCACGGTAATGATTTCGAGGTGAGAGGCCGCGAAGGCCGGCCCGATCGGCGCATGCTTGAGAAGGGTCATCCAGGTGATGAAAGAGCCCAGGTAGCCGAGCATCGCGCCATAAATCGGCAGACTCAACAAGACATGGCGCAGCCACGAGAGCTGCAGGGAAAACTCGCCCGCATGAATGGTGGCGAATTTAAAAGAGATTTGGGTGATGGTGTCGAACAATGCCAGCGCAGCAAACCCCAGGATATAGAAGCGGCGCGACTTCATGCGAAGCCTCCGGCCAGCGCCACGCCAATGACAATGAACGACATGCCGGCGATGCGCATGCCATCCAACTGCTCGGCGAACAAAACTTTCCCGGCGAGCATCACGGCCACGATGTTCATCGTGCCGATGATCAAGGCCAGAGAAAGCGGTATGAGTGAGAGCAGTGCAAGCCAGGCCAGAAACTCAAATACAAAACACACAATTCCCAGCCACATCTTCGGCAGCGCAAGCATCTTTTTCCAGCGCTCCAGCTCCGTGGTGTGCTCGACAGTTGCTACCGCCTTGAACGCAAGGTGTCCGGTGGTATCGAGCACGATATTCAGAATCCATAAAATCACCGCGGTTGACGTCAAGATTTTTGGTCCTTCGTATCGCTGGCAGCCATGCATCGCAATAGCGCCGAATTGATCGCCTGATGCTCAGTCTGCCAGCGCTCCAGATCAGCTTCAATGATCTGCGGTTGTCCATCAAGCCCGCTCAAGAATCGCTTGAGCCGGCTCTGATAAAGATACTGCGAGATGTCACCCGTAACATCCGATGCGACGACGCGGCTCCTGATTTTTCCGACGGCAGCTTCAATCTCGGAGAGACGCATCACGCCCTGGTCCCAGTTGGTGTGGGCGTCTTCGATATGCAGTACATCCTTGTCGATGCTGAGATAGATCGGGTCCGTGCAGTTATCAACAGAATCATGAAACGCGGCCAGCATGTCGTCGGCCCTTTCAAAGGTCTGACTATCCTTGATGCCCAGCGGCCGCATCCAGTTCAGGTTGGGTCCGATGCACCAGTAGCGTACTTTGCCGGAATGCAAATTGCGGAAATGATTTTCCCATGCGTGCGTCAGCTCGACATCCTTTGACGTGATTCCCAGGACATGCACCCGGGACACAAACGGCAGCCGGCTGACGTGCCACACCCAGGAACCGCAATGGATTCCGAACGGATAGCGCATATTGTCCGGGTGATTATCAAACACCACGACCTGTAGTGCTTTGTGAAACCGCGCATAGTGTTCGATCAGCAAGTGGCTGACGTGATGAAAGTCGCCGCTACCGAGGAAGGCCACCCCGGGCTGACGCAGGAGCGCCACATCGACAACATCCTTCAGTCTGTCCAGCTCTCCTCGCGTGCAGGCGAAGCGGACTTTTTCCTGCCAGCGACGCAAGTCGATCCGTTGCTCGTCCGGCAATGGTTTGACCGACTGGTCAAAGTCAAGGACGAGCGGCTGCATGCCAGGAGCTGTCGGCCTCGAACAGCCGCTTGAATGGACGCAAAACCTTCCGCAGAAAGCCGTTGCGAATGAGTACGGCGTGGCAGGTAAAAGTGAAACTGGCCCCCAGGTGGCGTTTGATTTCCGGATCAGTCCAGCCGGCCACGTAATAGCGCAGCCGCTGCTCGAGTGCGTATTGCAGGTTGACCAGCCAGCTGACGAAGTAAAGATTGTGTTCGCGAGATGCCGGATAGGAAAATCCGACGTACTTGTCGATCAACATGTCGCTGTGGACGAAGCACAGGTTGTAGCCGATCAATTTTCCATCAACCCGATATGTGAATACGATCCCGCCGCAGGATTCGTCTTGCAGTACCGCACGAAAAAAACTTGGCGAAAGCAGGTCAAAGTGAATTTCGCTCTGATCATAAACCTGACGGTACAGCCCGTAATATTCCGAGAGCAGGTTTTCGTCGGTAAACCTGGCGTTTCCGGTGCCTATTTTTTCGATTTCCAGTCCCTGTGAGTTTTTTGTCTTTCGCCTGATGTCCTTTCGTCGCGACTTCGGCATGCGCGCCAGGAATTCGTCAATCGATGCGAAGTCAATCGGCACATAGGCCAGCGCCTGCCCCTCGAGGATCAAGAAGCCGGATCTTTGCGCGGCAGTAATGAATGCCTGTGCGTGGCTGTGCGCACTCTCCCCGACCAGCAATGGTTCGACGGGCAAGTCCTTGACGATAATGAATGTGTGGTCACTTGATATCTTTGACAGATCGGCCAGCAAATCGTCCGGAGAAGATTCTTTTGACAGCAAACCATATTCTGAAACCGTGGTGCCAACAAATAGTGTCCGGGGTGTCAGCAACCTTCGCCACCATTCATAAAAAGGCAACTTTTCCAGCCATCGCCGATCAGCAGGCGCCATCGTGGTGAGCAGATTGAACGCCGTTGCAAATGCCGGAACACCGTCGATGTTCGAAGCGGAAAATCCTTCGGGAGGGTGTTGCAAAAAGTGCCGGACTAACGCGGGAGGCTCGATGAGATTATGGAGATGGTCTTTCATCGACCATCAGGCGTGGCTGCCGGCGCATTTCTTGAAAAAAGCAACCATCCGGTTGGCAACGTCTGCCCTACGCTTGTCCAACGTCAACACGTGATACGTGTCCTCAACAAAAAAGCTTTCCACCGTTTTTGAGGCAATACGCTTGGAAACATAGTATGCATTTTTGAGGCTGGCGGTATCGTCTTCGGTTGAGTGGATAATCAAGGTGGGGGCGCTTACCTGAGGGAGAATTTTCTTGGTCGCGCTGATCAACCGGTTGTTCTCCAATAATGTCAGGGCTGAAGTCCGGAATATCCCGACCTTTTCTGACGCAAGCGAATCCCGTTTCTCCAGTACCGCGTGCACCATCGCTCGGGTACGCTCGCATTTGATGCCGTATGGCGGTTTCTCATTCCAGTGCATGAAGTACTTGAGCGGCGTGTTCAGGACAATCGGCAACAGCAGCTTGCGCCTGATATGTGGAATATTCCAGCCGTCGTAGAAAAAGGTGGTGGAAAGCAGGCACAGGCCGTCGATGCGCTCTCCATGTTCCTTGGCCAGCAACAATGCAATCAGCGCACCCATCGACAGCCCGGCGACATAGACGCGGGAATGCTTTGCCTTCAGTGCCTCAAAAGACTGCGCGATCCCGCCATACCAATCCTGCCAGCGGGATTTATCGAGGTTTGCCACACTGCCGCAGTGTCCTGCCAATGCGGGGCACATGACGCTGAATCCCTTTCTTGCGAGCCGCTGGGCAATGGGCTTCATTTCCGCAGGCGTACCCGTCAGTCCGTGAATGAGCAGCACCGACTCATTACCCTCCGGATTCAGGTAATAGCCCGTGTTGCCCAGGCAATGTTCGATACGGCTGTTCATTCGGCGCCGCAACGACGCAACAGCATTTCAAACAGGTGGATGCCGAGGTCGATCTCTTCTTCGGTAATCAGCAACGACGGCGCCAAAGTGATGACGTTTTTCTCGTAGCCGCCAATATCGAGCACCAGACCATATTTCTTGTCGTTGAACAGCAGGTCACCTTTTAGCCCCTCGTTGAAGACACGGTCTGCCAGGGCCCGGCTGGCGGTATAGCCGTCCTTCTCACATAGTTCAATGCGAAGTGCGAGGCCGAGCCCGCTGACATCGCCAACGACCTTCCAGCGCCACTTCAATCCCTCGATCTTCTTGAGGAAATAGGCACCACGAGCACGGACATGCGGTTCGAAGTCCGCTTCCTGCGTCATCTTCATTACCTCCAGGGCCACGGAGGTACCAAGTGGGTTGGAAGCGAACGTCGAGTGCGTGGAACCTGGCGGAAACTTTGCCGGAGAAATCAACTCTTCTTTCGCCCACACACCTGACAACGGATTGAGACCATTGGTGATGGCTTTGCCGAATATGAAAATATCGGGAACGATGCCGAAGTTCTCCCACGACCAAAGCTTACCGGTGCGGTAGACGCCCATCTGAATTTCGTCAGCGACCAAAAGTACATTGCGTTTCTTGAGGCTTGTCTGCAACTTCCGCATGTAACCCTCCGGCGGGATAATGTAGCCGCCGGTACCTTGCATCGGTTCGATGTAAAACGCACCAAATTCACATTGTTGAGCTTTCTCGTCCCAGACTGACTGATATTCAGTATCAAATAGTTTTTCGAATTCCTTGTGGCAGTAGGTATCGCAAGTCTCCACCTTCATGTCGTATGGGCAGCGGAAGCAGTAGGGATAAGGCACAAAGTGCGCCCGGTCGGCAAAGTTGCCGAAACGACGGCGATAGCGGTAGCTGGAGGTGATGGCAGATGCTCCGAGGGTGCGACCGTGGTAACCACCCATAAAGGCGAACTGATGCGTCTTGCCCGTGTGGTTGCGCACCAGCTTCAGTGAGTCTTCCACAGCTTGTGCGCCGCCGACATTGAAATGTACCCGGCCCTTTACGCCATGCTTGTCTTCCATGTACTTGCAGATAATCTCGGCAAGATCCACTTTTTCGGCATGCAAGTACTGGCTGGCCAGTTGGGGCAGTGTGTCAATCTGTTTGTGCAGTACATCGCTGAGGCGCTTGTTCTTGTAACCAAAATTAACGGCCGAGTACCACATTTGCAAATCGAGATACGGCGTATTGTTTTCGTCGAAGAGGAAGCTGCCTTCACAGCCTTCGAAGACTTTGGGTGGATCAGCGTAATTGACGGTGTCACCGTGGGAGCAATACTTGTCGTTTTTCTCAAGTATCTCGATAATTTTCCTGTTCATAGTTGGTCTTGCCGGGGCGATGATGAGTGGTTCAAGAGGCTAGATTGATGCTCTGCATCGGCATTTCCTGCGGCCAGGTCCTGACTTCGGCAAGTACATCGATAAAAGTTTCAAACTTGTGGTGCGGTATGGAGTTCGATTCACAATAAGTAATTAACGATCCTTTTGCGAACACGAAATCAGCCTTTTTGGCCAGGCAAGCATCGGATTTTCCATCGCCAATTAAAATGACCCGGCTATCGCCAGAGAGCGCGTTTGCCACGGCGCATTTGCAGACCCCGTTTCCACCACTGCACGCGGGATTCATGTGGGGCCACGAAATGTCGATGCCGTCAATTACGAAGTGCAGTTTGTTGGCAAAAACGGGAATCTCGGGTAGCGCCGCATTCCGCATGGCAATCTTGATGGCATGGCCAAGACCATCACTGACAATGGCCACCCTGGCAAATCGATTCACATGCTTATAGAACGGCAAGAAGCCTGCATCAAGTTGAATTGAACGGAAAAACTTCTCAAGAGAAACGTGATCCGCCCTGACCATGCGCAGTTGCTTCTGCATGCATTGGACCGCGGTAATTTTCCCGTCAAGCCATTCCTCCTCCACCGTTTTCCATTCCGGGTCGGCGAAGCGCTCCAACATGCTGTCCACCGTATCCCGCACAGACAAGGTGCCATCAAAATCGACTATGAAATACATGCTTTATATCTCTTATTAAGCCTATCGTAGTAAGGCTATCTTCTCGCGGCTACCTTATGCTCGTGCAAGGCGGCACTGAAGAAACGATCTGACGCCAAAAGAAAGGCCAGGGTCTTGTCTGATTGCCGCAGCCGTTGGTCTTTTAGGTCGGCGTGAAGGCTGGTAACGTCTTGTATTTCCCGAGGAAGGGCGAAGTCTTGGTCTTGCGGTTGGGTGTCTTGGTGTTCACAAGCGCCTCCTGATGTGTTTTCCGCAACTGTCGTGCGAGTAACCTATAGACACTCTGCTCGGCCGATACATCGAATTAATTGTGCTGCAATCATAGGTGGCGGCAATGGTAGCGCCTCAAGCTGAATAAAACCTGTACACCTTCCATCTGAATATTTGCATTTCGCGACTTTCTGCAGTCCGAAGCAGCACTCAAATCTTCAATTGACGAGGCAGGCTTCCAGTTCCTTGTCGTTCAGCAGCTTGTTGATTGCTTCTGAAACTGCAGTGGACACATAGTCCCCGTTCGTGCCCCAACCAATGAAAAACACACTCTTTTCCAGCAGCCCGGTGTAGGGCCTGATGAATTCGACTCCTGATGCCGACTTGCAAACGGCATTGATTTCGCTCTCTGCGTGCACCGACCTGAAAAGATATCCCGGCTTGACGTTGTATTCCAGACGCCGAATCCCCACGTGGAGATTCGCGGCACCTTTCCTTTCGTTGCGCGAACTATTGAAGCCCTGCTTTTCCAGAGCGGTTCTGATCGCTGATTCAACAACGTTGGGCAGCTTGCCCTGAAGGGTGAAATCGGCGCCTTCTTCTGTTTGGCCCAGATTCTTCGATGTGCGCTCATCGACAACTAAGAGCCTGACTGTCTTGCCGGCCCCGTCGACGACGTTGGTCAGGTTCAGCTCCGGCGCAACCCGAACCTGCTGGGGGCCATAGACGCAGCCTGCACACAGCGTCGACAGGGCGAGGATGACAATCCGGCATTTGTTCATTGATGTCGGCTGCTGCGTGGAATGAAGTCGTGGCGCATTGGTACAAATTTTTTCACAAGGGCGGGATGTCCTGCGATCACGGCGCCAACAATATCCGATATTGATCTCCTGCGCTTGCGCAGCTTTGAGCGGATCCGTCGGAGTGGCGTCTTACCAAAAGAACCCGGTAACATCCATGCAATGGAAAAGAACGTCACCAGTTTTGCTTTGCGCGACGATGAAGTGGAATTCGTCGCCATTCGTGCGCAAGGTGCCGGCGGGCAGAACGTCAACAAGGTTTCCAACGCGATTCACCTGCGGTTCGACATTGTCGCCTCGTCGTTGCCGGAAGAAATCAAGGCGCGCCTGCTCAAGCTCGGTGATCAGCGCGTCAGCTCCGATGGCGTGGTGGTCATCAAGGCGCAGCGTTACCGCAGCCTTGAGAAAAACCGTGCCGATGCGCTGCTGCGCTTGCATGAAATAATCGCGGGCGCTGCCTTCACGCCACGCCCGCGCCGGGCGACCAAGCCAACCTACAGTTCACAGCGCAAACGTGTCGACAGCAAGGT
>JAYUGL010000189.1:0-13171 GCA_043738385.1 Sterolibacteriaceae bacterium | reverse complement strand
TGAAGGAAATCTGCGACCGGTCTGAGGCCGAATGTTTTTCCTACATCGTCGGAGCGATTGACGGCTTCGAGGTGGCATTTACGGTTTTTCTCGATGCGCAGAAGCGCAAGAACGTGTCGCTGGTGATCACCCCGTATTGCCTGCCGGAAGGAGTGACGCGACAGAAAATATTTGAGGTCGCAAAGCAATATCTCTACGACCACCCGGATCGACGCGAGTTTGATGCTGCTTCCAATATCGTGGCCGGACTGGCGAAAGCCTATCTCTGCCCGAAGCCTTAGGGACCGTTAATGCCACGGACCCAACTGCTGGCACTAATACCGGCTGCCCGAGATGTAATGTTCCAGCTGGTCGATGATGAATTTCTGCTCGCAGATCACATCCTTCACCAGATCGCCGATGGAAAGAATGCCGATCAATCTTCCCTGATCCAGCACCGGCAGGTGTCGTATACGGTTATCCGTCATCAACGCCATGCACTCTTCATTGGTCTGGCTGGGTCGCACGTACATCACATGGGAAGTCATGATGTCGCCGACCGGTGTGCTCCTCGATGAATGCCCCTTGAGCGCGATCTTGCGGGCATAGTCGCGCTCGGTGAAGATGCCGACGATCTTGTCGCCGTCAGTCACCAGCAACGCGCCGATATTTTTTTCACTCATCAACTTGATGGCGTCGAACACCGTCATCTTCGGCGAGGCGCTAAAAATATCCTGCGTGGGTTTGGCTTTGAGAATCTGGGCTACGGTCTTCATGGGGAACCCCTCCTATGAAGACAGTTTAGGACGTTCCCTTGCTTTCGTCTATCGCGATCAGACCCCACTTTGTTGTTGCGAAAGAAAACAAAACCCCCGCGGAGCCTTGCACTATGCGGATTATCTAGACTTTATTCGACTTAGCACTCAGCATGAAAAATAATTCTCAACATAATGCCGCTTATTGGGAGTTTCATAAAACATGACAAATCGCGGTTTCATGCTGTCATCAATGATGGCATCATCAATAGCTGGAAGACAAAAAATAGTGGGGAGATCATGCCTCGCTATCGAGAAAATTCCGCCGCTTTTGCTTTCGCCATCTCGACAATCGCGAGGCAGTAAATACTTGACCTTCTATTGGCGCACAGCATGGCGCTGCTCGCCCCACATTTCCTCCTCGGAATGGGGTGGCGCTGGATAAAAGAAGCATATCGTCCAAAGCAGACTAATCGTCTCTGTGATCACGGACTTGGCCCCAGCACTCGTCCGCCACCAGGCGTGTTCGTCGTACTCCTGCGGTTGAGCCGACAATATTCCCACGTCAACATTGGGCCCAAACGCCATCCTGTAGAGAATGCGCGACCGGCGGGCATGTGTGCCCGCAGAGAACACATTAAACGCGTTGAGCGCCAGGCGCTGGGTCACGGCCCAGTCGCGCACCTTGACCGCGCTCAAGAACGTTCGTTCCTGAGCGGATGCTGGCGCAGGAATGGGAGTGACATCGGCGTCCGCAAGCCCGTGCGTCTTGAGATAACTCGCTGCCCAGTCCGCGTAGTTAGAATTTCCGTTGAAGTTTAGCCAACTCTCGGTTGGCCCACCGGTAGTGATCACTCGCGCATAACCGCCCATCCGGAACGCGGCCACCGCTTGATCAAGTTCCGCGCCGGTCAACCAACCCTCAACCACAAGGATTCGGGCCTGCGGTACCGGGTCGTTTTGAGCCAGGAACATGTGAATGTATCGCCCGGCAATTACACACGCCGCAACTACGACCACAAGGAGAGCACACCAGCCCCAGAGTGTCGGGAACCAGACTTGTTGGCGTCGAAGCAGGGGAAAACGCAGCATGGCGGTCAGGTTACCGGATTATTGCGGATCGCGACCTGCGTCTCTTATGTGCCGCCTAGTGATCTTGTCCTGACTTGGGCTTCTCGACCCCTAGCAGACGAAGCCGACTCCCGAAACCGGACATTTAAGCGTAACGATTGCCGCCACACAAGCGCGTTGCCTAACCTAAGACCATCGTTTATCTTGGGAACGTTACTTGGTGGGGCTGACGGGCTCGAACATTGCCCTAAAGACCACACAAAATCTGGAAATGCAGGGTGCCAGATTTTGAGTTACCGACAAAGTTACCGACACAAACGTCCCCTACCTTCCTTCTGCTCCCTTGCTTTGTCATGAATTCAGTTTGAGACGGCCTGTGCACTGTAGCCGTCCTATAACATCCTATAACCCTAGGCCGTTCCAATGCAGAGGGTGAAGTGAACAATAATTATCGTCGGACTAGTTACCAAAATGCAATTTTTGCGGTATATTTGAAAAAATAATCATTAATAGCTTTTTTTTCAAAAAGGGGGAAATCATGTTGCGAAAATTTGCACTGGCTACGTTTTTGTTGTTTTTGCTCGCTGGTTGTGCCTCGGTACCTATGGGAGACTCCGGACGGGACAACGATTTGAAGTCATTTGCAAGTAAGCCTGGAGTGGCATCAATCTTTGTATATCGAAACGAAACTATGGGTGCAGCAATCCGCATGGACGTTTCAGTTGATGGCAAACCACTCGGACAAACTGCCGCAAAGACGTATCTATATACCGAAGTTGAGCCAGGCGACCATGTGATAACTTCCATGTCTGAAAACACAGACCGGCTTGATATCAATGCTGAAGCAGGTCAAGTTTATTACGTCTGGCAAGAGGTCAAGATGGGGCTGCTATATGCAAGAACCAAGCTTCACTTGGCGTCTGAGGAAGAAGGTAAAAAAGGCGTAAACGAATCAAAGCTTGCACAAAGCAACTAACGCGTTAGCCGGCTCTACTTTTTGTAGTTACCTCCAACTTGGGCAATCAACCGGGAAGATGACGCATGAAGAACGTGCTAATTTTGGCTGCGGGTTTATCTGTTGTCGGTTGTGCTACGGTCACCGGATCGACGACACAATCTATATCCGTTCAAACAATTCAGAACGACAACACTGAAATTGCCGGTGCTGGTTGCACGTTAACAAACGATGTAGGTAAATGGTTTGTCACAACTCCAGGAAACGTGGTTTTGAAGAAAAGTACGGCTGACCTTGCAGTTGAATGTAAGAAGGATGGAGCAGGCAAGGGGCATGAAACCGCGGTTTCTAAGGCAAATGGCTCGGTTTGGGGAAATATTCTTATAGGTGGTGGCATTGGTTATATCGTTGATAGAAATAACGGTGCTGGATTTGACTACCCAAATGCAGTGACCGTTGTTCTCAAGAATATTGAGCAGGCTGTTCGAGCCGCCCCAACTGCGGACAGCCAAGCGGCCGGAAAGCGAGATACCGCAATGCCGGCGACTTCGGACTTGCAAGCCGTTAACGCTCACTGATCAAAGGAGACAATACCGGCAGCACTATTAATTAGGGCTCGAATGTCCTCTACTCGCCACGCTGTAATACGCCCGCCAAGTGTTCGCACCGGTTGAGGGAAGCGTCCAGTTTTAATACCGGCCCACCAAGTCGACTTGCTGACTGGAATTATCGCCGGTACAGGAAGGTCGGCCTTGGGGTTGCCGATGATTTGCGCTAAGCGCAAATATCCGATGGCATTGAGGCTGTTATTCCACCAAAGAGCAACCGCTTGATCCAGCGCTCTTACGATAAGCATCTCTTCAAGAACCGCAATTTGGTGTAACGCTTCTTCTGTCGGATCAAACAATTCCGCCGTATCGCAACACGCTACGACAAACTCGCGGAAAGATTCGCTTCCTTCGTCGCTCTCGCTGCTGCCGTCATTGGGCTCGCTTGATTGTCAACACACCCTAGCGTTGTGCGGGTTTTCTGGACTTCTTTGGACTTCTTTGGAGTGGTACTTGGTGGGTGCTGACGGGCTCGAACCGCCGACATTCGCCGTGTAAAGGCGACGCTCTACCAACTGAGCTAAGCACCCGTGCCGAGAAATATCGCGGCTACCGAAGCAGCCACGATTTTACCAGCAACCGCTGCCGCTCAGTGGGTCAAGACGCCGCCGACAACAGCTTCTTCGGTGGCGGCAACGACCGGTTTCAGTGGCGCTTCAGCCGGTTCTGGCAGCGGTTGCGGGACCCGTTCCAGCGCCAGCTCCAGCACCTTGTCGATCCATCGAACGGGCAGGATCTCGATCCGGTTCTTGATGCTGTCGGGGATCTCGGCGAGGTCTTTGACATTCTCTTCCGGGATCAATGCGGTGCGAATGCCGCCACGCACGGCGGCCAGCAGTTTCTCTTTGAGACCGCCGATCGGCAACACTTCGCCGCGCAGTGTGATCTCGCCGGTCATGGCAACATCGGCACGCACCGGAATGCCGGTCAGCACCGACACCAGCGCGGTGACAATCGCCGCACCCGCACTGGGCCCATCCTTGGGTGTTGCGCCTTCGGGCAGGTGAATGTGCAGGTCGGCCTTCTGGTAGAAATCTTCCGGAATGCCCAACTGCTTGCTGCGTCGGCGCACCACGGAGAGTGCGGCCTGGATCGACTCCTGCATCACTTCGCCGAGCTGGCCGGTGGTCATGGTCTTGCCCTTGCCGGGCAGGGTCACGGCTTCGATGGTGAGCAACTCGCCGCCGACCTCCGTCCATGCCAAACCGGTAACCTGGCCGACCTGATTTTCCTTTTCGGCCATGCCGAAGCTGTAGCGGCGCACACCGAGGAACTTGTCGAGGTTCTTGTCGTTGACGATGATCTTGTTCTTGCGCGCCTTGAGCACCAGGCTCTTCACCACCTTGCGGCAGATCTTGGAGATGTCCCGCTCCAGCGAGCGAACGCCGGCTTCACGCGTGTAGTAGCGCACGATGTCGCGCAAGGCGTCTTCGGTCACCGACAGCTCATTCACCTTGATGCCGTTGTTCTTCATCTGCTTCGGCAACAGATAGCGCAGGGCGATGTTGACCTTCTCGTCTTCGGTGTAGCCCGACAGGCGAATCACCTCCATCCGGTCGAGCAATGCCGCCGGGATGTTAAGCGTGTTGGCGGTCGCCACGAACATCACATCGGAGAGATCGAAATCGACTTCGATGTAGTGATCCTGGAAGGTGTGGTTCTGCTCCGGGTCGAGCACTTCGAGCAGCGCCGATGAAGGATCGCCACGGAAATCCTGGCCCATCTTGTCCACTTCGTCGAGCAGGAACAGGGGGTTCCTTACGCCGACCTTGCTCATGTTCTGCAAAATCTTGCCGGGCATGGAGCCGATGTAGGTGCGGCGATGACCGCGAATCTCGGCCTCGTCACGCACGCCGCCGAGCGCCATGCGGATGAATTTGCGATTGGTGGCCTTGGCAATGGACTGGCCGAGCGAAGTCTTGCCCACGCCGGGTGGACCGACCAGACAGAGGATCGGCGCTTTCAGCTTTTCCACGCGTTGCTGCACGGCCAGATATTCGACAATGCGTTCCTTGACCTTCTCCAGGCCGTAGTGATCTGAATCAAGCGTCTTCTCGGCGACGGAGAGGTCTTTGGAAATGCGCGATTTCTTTTTCCAGGGCAGGCCGAGCAGGGTTTCGACGTAGTTGCGCACCACGGTGGCTTCAGCCGACATCGGCGACATCAGCTTGAGTTTCTTCATCTCCGAGGTCGCCTTCACCATGGCCTCCTTGCTCATACCGGAAGTCTTGATCTTCTTTTCGACTTCGTCGAGATCGGCACCCTCTTCGCCTTCGCCCAGTTCTTTCTGTATGGCTTTGACCTGTTCGTTGAGGTAGTACTCGCGCTGACTCTTTTCCATCTGCCGTTTGACCCGGCCACGGATGCGCTTCTCGACCTGAAGAATGTCGAGTTCGGCTTCGAGTTGGCCCAGCAGCTTTTCCAGGCGCTGACCCACGTCGAAGAGTTCAAGCACTTCCTGCTTCAGTTCCAACTTGAGCGGTAGATGAGCGGCAATGGTATCGGCGAGACGGCCGGCCTCTTCAATGCCCGTCAGAGACGTGAGTATCTCGGGCGGAATCTTCTTGTTGAGTTTTACGTACTGGTCGAACTGCGCCAGAATGGCACGGCGCATGGCCTCAACTTCGTTGTTGCCACGCTCGTCGGTCACTATCGGCGTGACGTCGCCCATGAAGACGCCGCCCTGATCATTGATGGCCTCCACGCTGGCACGTTGGGCGCCCTCCACCAGCACCTTTACGGTGCCATCTGGCAGCTTGAGCATTTGCAGGATGTTGGAAATGCAACCGATGCGATACAGGTCGCTGGCGTCGGGCTCGTCCTTGGCGGCGGACTTCTGCGCCACCAGCAAGATGCTTTTGCCCGATTCCATGGCCAGTTCCAGCGCCTTGATGGACTTGGGCCGCCCCACGAACAGGGGAATGACCATATGGGGAAAGACCACCACATCCCGCAACGGGAGCAGGGGTAATTGCAACTTCTCTTGCGGGAGATCGAGATGGCCTGACATAGCCTTGTCCTTTTAAAGTGATACCTCGGGCCTTACTTGGGGGCGCCCAGGGAACAATTCAAGCGCCCAGGGGCTAACTGCCCAATGGGGCGCCGTGTCAGTTGGAGCCCGCTACCTTGGGCTGGTCTTCGTAAATCAGGATCGGTCGGGTATTGCTTTCGATCATGCCCTCATCAATCACCACCTTGGCAACATTCTCCAGATTCGGCAGCTCGTACATCGTGTCGAGCAGCACGTTCTCGAGGATGGAACGCAATCCACGCGCGCCAGTCTTGCGTTTGAGCGCCTTGCGCGCGATCGCCTGCAAGGCGCCGGGACGAATTTCCAGTTCCGCACCTTCCATGGCGAACAGCTTTTGATATTGCTTGATCAACGCATTCTTGGGTTCGACCAGGATCTCGACCAGCGCCACCTCATCGAGTTCCTGCAAAGTCGCCACCACCGGCAAGCGACCGACGAATTCGGGAATCAGGCCGAACTTGATCAGGTCTTCGGGCTCGACTTGCTTCAGTGTCTCGCTGACGCTGCGGGAGTCCTTGCTCTTGACCTCGGCGCCAAAACCGATACCGGTCTTTTCGGAGCGATTGAGAATTACTTTTTCGAGGCCATCGAAGGCGCCACCGCAGACGAACAGGATATTGGTGGTATCGACCTGAACGAAATCCTGGTTTGGGTGTTTGCGCCCACCTTGCGGCGGCACCGAGGCCGTCGTTCCCTCGATAAGTTTTAACAACGCCTGCTGCACGCCCTCGCCGGAAACATCGCGGGTGATGGAAGGGTTGTCCGACTTGCGCGAAATCTTGTCGATCTCGTCGATATAGACGATGCCCTGCTGCGCCTTCTCGACCTCGTAGTCGCATTTCTGCAAGAGCTTCTGGATGATGTTTTCGACATCCTCGCCGACATAGCCGGCCTCGGTCAGCGTGGTCGCATCGGCCATGACGAAGGGAACATTCAGCAGCCGTGCCAGCGTTTGCGCCAACAGCGTCTTGCCGGAACCGGTGGGACCGATCAACAGGATATTGCTCTTGGCGAGTTCGACTTCCTCGGTGTTCTTCTGGTGATGACGCAGCCGCTTGTAGTGGTTGTACACCGCAACGGAAAGGATGCGCTTGGCCGGGTCCTGCCCGATCACATACTGGTTGAGGATTTCGCAGATCTCCTTGGGCGTGGGCAGATCGCGGGTCGGCTTGCCGCCCTGCTCGAGCGAAATTTCGTCGCGAATGATGTCATTGCACAGCTCAATGCACTCATCGCAGATAAATACGGACGGACCAGCGATCAGTTTCTTGACCTCATGCTGGCTCTTGCCGCAGAAGGAACAATAGAGAAGCTTTTCGCCGCCTGGTTTTTTGTCCGTCATTGTTACTCTCCGTGAATAACGCCGCGCGACGCCTCAGGAAGCTGCCTGGACGCGATTGTTCAATACCTTATCCACCAAACCGAACTCTACCGCCGCCTCGGCTGAGAGGAAATTATCGCGGTCGGTATCACGTTCGATGCGCTCGATCGGCTGCCCGGTATGCTTGGCCAGCATTTCGTTGAGCCGCTGCTTAAGGTAAAGAATTTCCTTGGCATGAATTTCGATATCCGATGCCTGGCCTTGAAAGCCACCCATCGGCTGGTGAATCATCACCCGCGAATTGGGCAGGCAAAAACGCTTGCCCTTGGCCCCGGCTGCCAGCAGAAACGCGCCCATCGAAGCCGCCTGGCCGATGCACAGGGTGGACACGTCGGGCTTGATGAATTGCATGGTGTCGTAGATAGCCATGCCTGCGGTCACCGAGCCGCCGGGAGAATTGATGTAGAAATAAATTTCCTTGTCCGGATTCTCGGATTCGAGAAACAGCAACTGCGCCACCACGATATTGGCGGTGATGTCATTAACCGGCCCCACCAGAAAAACCACGCGCTCACGCAGCAGACGCGAATAGATGTCGTAAGCGCGCTCGCCGCGGCCGCTGGTCTCGATGACCATCGGCACCAAACCCAAGCCCTGCGGTTCCATGGAAGCCTGGGTTCCCCAGTCGTTACTATGTCTCATGTTGGATTCTCTATATTCTCTACGGTGGTGTTGGAAAGCATCATGCGCCATTACCCATCAGTTCGTCAAAACCTACCGCTTTTTCAGTCACCTTGGCATTGGTCAGCGCCCATTCGACCACATTGTTCTCGATGGCCAGCGCTTCCGCCTCAGCCAGCCGCTGCGGCTGGGTGTAATACCAGCGCACCACCTCCTTCGGATCTTCAAAGGTTTGGGCAAAGTCGTCCACAATGGCGCGTACGTTGTCCGGCTTGGCATGCAGTTCCTTGGCCTTGACCAGTTCAGCGAGAATCAGGCCCAACTTCACCCGACGCGTTGCCTGCTCGGTAAACCATGACGGATCCACCGGCACATTCTTCGCCAGCATGCCGCGCGATTTGAGATCGTTCAGCGCCGCTTCCGCCATCTGCTGCGACTCCATGTCCACCAGACTCTTCGGCACTTCAATTGGATTCACGGCCAGCAAGGCGTCCATGACCTGATTCTTGATTTTGGCCTGGAGACGCTTCTTCACTTCCCGCTCAAGATTCGCCGAGACTTCGGTGCGCATCTTGGTGATATCGCCATCGGCGATTCCCAGCGCACGGGCGAACTCGGCATCCAGCTCCGGCAGTTGCGGTGCTTCGATCTTCTTGCAGGTCACATCGAACTGGACAGTCTGGCCAGCCAGATCCTTGCCATGGTAGTCGTCAGGAAACTTCACGTCGAAGGTCTTGCTCGCGCCCTCAACCATTCCTTCAAGCGCCGTCTCAAAGTCCGGCAGCATGCGTCCGGCACCGACCTGAACGTCAAAGTCGGACGCCTTGCCGCCTTCGAATTCCTCGCCATTCTTGCGCCCCGAAAAGTCGATGACGACGCGATCGTCCTTTTGCGCGCCACGACCGGCAGGCACGTAAGTGGTGCGTTGCTTGCGCAGTACTGCTATCGTTTTGTCGATTTCGGTATCGCTGACGATCAGGGTCGGCTTTTCCACTGCATGCCCCGAAATGTCACCGAGCGCGACTTCCGGATAAACCTCGAACACCGCCGAAAACTCGAGTTGGGTGGCGCCGGTATTCTTCGGCTCGATGCGCGGATAGCCGGCGACACGCAGCTTCTGCTCGCGCACCTTTTCGCCGAACACTTTCTCGATCGCGGCGCCAATCGCCTCGGAGCGAGCTTGCGAGCCGTATTGCTGCGCCACGAGTTTGAGCGGCACCTTGCCGGGGCGAAAGCCGGCCATCTTGACCGTTTTCGACATATGCTTGAGGCGCTGCTCAACCTCGCGGTCAATGTCGGCCATCGCCACGCTCATGTCGATGCGGCGTTCGAGGGCGCTGACAGCGCTGGTTTGGTCTTGAGTCTGCATGAGAAATTCCTGAAAGGCTGCTAAATAAGGTGGGCTGGCGCGGCTCTGGTGCGAGAGGAGGGACTCGAACCCTCACAGGTTGCCCCGCTGGAACCTAAATCCAGTGCGTCTACCAATTCCGCCACCCTCGCGTAGCGCCGATTTTAACCGATAACCACCTATACTGTGGGCTCCGCGCTGCATCCGCCCCATGTCCGTCGGCCACTACGAAAACTTCCCTGTCGCCTCTATTCTGCTGCCCCCGGAATTGCGGGAGCCGATAGCCGCCATCTACGGTTTTGCCAGGACCGCGGACGATTTCGCCGATGAGGGTGACTTTGCGTCCGCGCAACGTCTCGAATGGCTGCATGAATATCAACGCGAACTCGATGCCATTGCACAAGGTAAAACCACCGAACATCCGGTTTTCCTGCGCCTGCGTCCTGTCATCGCCGCCCATGATTTACCCTTGCAACTGTTTTTCGACTTGCTTGACGCCTTCATGCAGGACGTCACCACGGATCGCTATGCAACCCACGCGGAACTGATGGATTACTGCCGCCGCTCGGCCAATCCGATTGGTCGATTGTTGTTGCGACTGTTCAAACGCGACTCGCCCGAAAACCTCGCCCATTCCGATGCCGTTTGTTCTGCCCTGCAATTGATCAACCACTGGCAGGATGTGGCCATTGATCTTGGCAAGGGGCCACGAGGCCGCATCTATCTGCCCCAGGAGGACCTGGTTCGCTTTGACGTTACCGAACTACAATTGGCCAATCGACTGTGCAACGATAACTGGAGGTCGCTGATGCAGTTTGAAGTTAACCGGGCACGTGCGCTGATGCAAGCAGGTGCGCCGTTGGGGCGGCAACTGCCCGGTCGCATCGGGCTGGAGATCAACACCATCATCGCCGGCGGATTGCGCATCCTGAAAAAAATCGAGGCCGTCGATTACGACGTGTTCCACCATCGTCCGCAACTCGGTGTGCTGGACTGGCCAACGCTAATTTTTCACGCACTGTTCCGATGAACCCCGACGACTACTGCCAGCAAAAAGCCGCCGCCAGCGGCTCGAGTTTCTACTACAGCTTTCTATTTTTGCCGCCGGAGCGCCGCCAAGCCATCACCGCGCTGTATGCCTTTTGCCGCGAAGTGGATGATGCGGTCGATGAAACGTCTGATCCAACGCTGGCGCGTGGCAAGCTGGCGTGGTGGCGCACCGAGGTTGCGGCGCTTGGCGCCGGAAAACCAAGCCATCCCGTCACGCGGGCCCTGGCGATTGCCCTACGGCGTTTTCCGCTACCGCAGGAACAGTTGCTCGAAATCATTGATGGCATGGAGATGGATCTCGACATCAACCGTTATCCTGATTTCAAATCGCTGCATCTCTACTGCTACCGGGTCGCCAGCGTCGTCGGCCTGCTCGCGGCAGAGATATTCGGTTACTCCAATCGCAACACGTTGGTGTATGCACACGACTTGGGGTTGGCGTTCCAGCTCACCAACATCATTCGCGACGTCGGCGAAGACGCCCGTCGTGGCCGCATTTATCTGCCGCAGGACGAGATGCAGCGCTTCGGTGTCGACGATGCCGACCTGCTGCATGCCCGCTTCAGCGATCAATTCAAAGCACTGATGGCGTTCCAGATCGCGCGCGCACGCGACACTTATGATCGCGCATTTGCACAATTGGCGCAGCACGATCGCAAGTCGCAGCGCGCGGGACTGATCATGGCGGCGATCTATCGCACCCTGCTCGATGAAATCGAACGCGATGGATGTCAGGTACTGGATCGCCGCATCGCCCTGACGCCAGTGCGCAAACTCTGGATCGCCACCCGCACTTGGCTACGCAACTGAAAGGATGAAGCGGGTCGCTGTCGTTGGTGCCGGTTATGCGGGCCTCGCCGCAGCGGTGGAACTCGCTGCCGCCGGCATCCCCGTCGCCGTCTTCGAAGCCGCGCGCACGTTGGGCGGCCGCGCTCGCAGTGTGGAAATAGAAGGCATTCCACTCGACAACGGCCAGCACATCCTGAGCGGTGCCTATCGCGAGACCCTGCGCCTGATGGAAAAAGTCGGTGCAGCGCCGCAACGCCTGCTGCGCCGTCAATCGTTGCTGCTCGAATATCCCGGTGAATTTCGCCTCGCCGCGCCGCGCCTGCCGGCCCCGCTGCATCTCGCCGCCGCTCTGCTCTGCGCCAAAGGATTTTCCTGGTCAGACAAATGGGCGGCCATCCGCTTCATGCAAACACTTAAAGCCAGGCAGTTTCGCCTCGCGCGCGATCCGCCGCTGGCCGAGCTGCTCGCTGCCGAACAGCAACCGCAACGCGTGCGGCGTTACTTGTGGGAACCGCTTTGCGTCGCTGCGCTCAACACCCCCGCCGAATATGCGTCGAGCCAGGTATTCGCCAACGTGCTGCGCGACAGCCTCGCCACCGCCCGTGCCGACAGCGACCTGCTGTTGCCGCTGACCGATCTCTCGCAATTATTTCCGCAGGCGGCGGAACAGTTCATCGACGCACACGGCGGCACCATCAAACGCGGCATCCGCGTCGAACGTTTGCGCTATGAAGACGCGCAATTCCGCATCAATGCCGACGAAAGTAAATTCAGCCACGTGATCCTCGCCGTCGCGCCGTATCACCTCGCGGCATTCGCCGCCGAGCTGCCGGCACTCGCCGAGGCCGCCGCGCAGGTGGCTGCGTTCGCCTACGAACCCATCGTCACCGCCTACCTCGCCTACCCCGAATCGGTGTGCCTGCCGCAACCCATGCTCGGCCACGCCGACGGCAATCTGCAATGGTTGTTCGATCGCGGCCAGCTCGGCGGTCCGGCAGGACTGCTGGCCGCCGTCATTAGCGCCAAAGGAAGGCACCAGGACCTTCCGCCCGACGAACTCGCCGCCCGGCTGGATAAGGAAATCAGGGGCATCCTGCCGGGCTTGCCCACACCGCGCTGGAGCCGCGTCATCGTCGAGAAGCGTGCGACCTTCGCCTGCACGCCCGGGCTTGCGCGTCCCGCGATGCATACCCCCTTGCCCGGCCTGCTGCTGGCGGGCGATTACGTCACCAGTGACTACCCGGCCACGATAGAAAGTGCTGTGCGCAGCGGTGTCGCCGCCGCGTGGCAGATCAATGACCAAAAGTTTGTATGATCGCACGCCATCACTGATCGGAATGGTTGTAATCGTTGTGCGGGAAGAGTAGGCTTGCAGCCAGTTAATCCATAGCCCCGTGTTACATATACGGGGGCTAGGTCGGCGGTTCTTCGATTGCCAGCCCGGTAAATGCAGGACAAATCTCCCTTCACACGCGTACCTCCACGATGTCCAATAGCTGCTAACTGTAGAATAGGAATCGTGATCCGATGAGAAACCCTGGGCTTGATCTCCTGCGGCTGCTCGCAGTCCTGTTGGTCATGGG
>JAYUGL010000188.1:0-1562 GCA_043738385.1 Sterolibacteriaceae bacterium | reverse complement strand
ATCGGCGGGTTGGTGACCTGGGCGAACAACTGCTTGAAATAGTGGTAGAGCGTCTTGTTCTTGTGGGACAGCACCGCGAGCGGCAAGTCGTTGCCCATCGAGCCGATCGCCTCTTCTCCGTGCTGTGCCATCGGACTGAGGATGAACTTCAGGTCTTCCTGGGTATAGCCGAATGCCTGCTGGCGATCCAGCAACGGCACTTTGCTTTGTTCGCCGATTTTCGTCGGTGCCGGCAGATCGTCCAGCTTGATGCGGATGCGCTCGATCCACGCGCGGTAGGGCTTGGTGTTGGCGAGCGTATCCTTGAGTTCCTTGTCGTCGATGATGCGACCGGCCTCGAGATCGATCAGGAACATCTTTCCGGGCTGCAGCCGCCATTTCTTGATGATTTTCTCTTCCGCTATCGGCAGCACGCCGGTCTCCGAAGCCATGACGACCATGTCGTCGCTGGTAACCAGATAGCGGGCGGGGCGCAAACCGTTACGGTCCAACGTTGCGCCGATCTGGCGGCCATCGGAAAACGCCACGGCGGCGGGACCATCCCATGGCTCCATCATCGCCGCATGGTATTCGTAGAAGGCACGCCGGTGCGGGTCCATCAACGTATGCTTTTCCCAGGCTTCGGGAATCAGCATCATCATCGCGTGCGCCAGCGAGTAACCACTCATGGTCAACAGTTCCAGCGCGTTGTCGAACGAGGCGGAGTCGGACTGCCCGTCGTAAATCAGCGGCCAGACCTTGTCGAGATCCTTGCCCAGGATCGGGCTGAAGATCGCGCCTTGGCGGGCGCGGAGCCAATTGACGTTACCGCGCAATGTGTTGATCTCGCCGTTATGCGCGATCATGCGGAACGGATGCGCCAGATCCCAGGTCGGGAAGGTGTTGGTCGAAAAACGCTGGTGTACCAGCGCCAGCGCCGATGTCACTCTGGGATCGGAAAGATCCTTGTAGTAAGTGCCGACCTGTCCTGCCAGCAGCATTCCCTTGTAGACCAGCGTGCGCGCCGACATCGACGGCACATAGAATTCCTTGCTGTGTTCCAGCTTGAGCGCCTGAATGGCGTGACCGGAAACTTTGCGGATGATGTAGAGCTTGCGCTCCAGTGCATCCGTAACCGTCACTCCTGCACCACGGCCAATGAAGACCTGCCGTATCACCGGTTCGATTTTTTTAACCGATTCGCCGAGGCCGGCATTGTCGCGGGGCACGTCGCGCCAGCCGAGCAGCATCTGGCCTTCGTCCTTGATCGCGCGCTCGATCTCGTACTCACAAGCCAGCCGCGCGGCCGGCTCCTGCGGCAGGAATACCATGCCTACGCCGTACTCACCGGGCGGCGGCAACTTGACACCCCTGCCGGCCATTTCCTCGCGGAAGAACTGTTCCGGAATCTGGATAAGAATACCGGCGCCGTCCCCCGCCAGCGGGTCCGCACCTACCGCTCCGCGGTGGGTGAGGTTCTTCAGTATCTGCAGGCCCAGCTCGATGATGCCATGGCTCTTGACACCCTTGATGTTCGCAATGAACCCTACGCCGCAGGCATCGTGTTCGTTGGCCGGGTCATA
>JAYUGL010000187.1:0-13252 GCA_043738385.1 Sterolibacteriaceae bacterium | reverse complement strand
TTCATGTTGGAGGTGGGGCAGTGGGCGATGCTGCTGCCGTGCGTCGCCAGCAGATTAATTTCTTCGTCATTGAGGTGTATGCCATGCACAGCGATCAGGCCTGGCCCCAACAAGCCTAGACGGCGCAGGCGTTCGAGCGGCCTGACGCCGTGTTGGCGGATGCTCTCGTCAATTTCAGCGGACGTTTCGTGCACGTGGATGTGAACCGGCAGATCGAGTTGTGCGGCCAGCGTTGCGACGCGCTCAAAGCTGCGATCCGAGACAGAGTAGGGGGCGTGGGGGGCCAGACAAAAACTGATCAGCGATGCATCGCGGTAGCGGTCGCGCACGGCCAGACCCTTGTCCAGATAGTCGTCGGGATCGGTGGCGTAGGCGGTGGGGAACTCAACGGTGATGATCCCGATGGCGGCGCGCATGCCGGCGCGCTGCATGGCCTCCACGCTGGCTTCGGGGAAAAAGTACATGTCGTTGCAGCAAGTTACCCCGCCGCGCAGCATTTCGGCCGCCGCCAGCAGGGTGCCGTCGCGGACGAAATTCGCGGAAAGGTGCTTGGCCTCCGCCGGCCAGATTTTCTCCTCTAGCCAGCGCATCAGTGGCAGATCGTCGGCATAACCGCGCAGCAGGGTCAGGGCGGCGTGGGTGTGGAGATTGACCAGGCCGGGCATCAGCACATGGCCGGGCAAGGACACGCGCTGCTTCGGCGCGAAACGCGCTTCGGCGTCTGCAATGGGCGCCAGGGCGACGATGCGCCCTTGATCAACGGCCAGCGCGTGGTTTTCCAGAACGACCCCTTTCGGCTCAACCGGGATGATCCAGCGCGCGTCGATCAGCAGGTCGATTTCGCGGGGCGGGCTGCTTGTTTCGAATGGGCTTGTCATTGTCCGATTTAATCAAACTACCCAATCGGATACAACAAGTATCTGGAGAGGTTCCGGGTGTGCTCGAAGGGACGGGTGAGGACGGTCGGCATGGTAAAATTTCATCCTTTCGGCCGGACACAAAAATCAGCATCAGCCTATGACATCAACATTCGCCAAAGAAACCCTGCCGATCAGCCTGGAAGACGAGATGCGCCACTCCTACCTCGATTACGCGATGAGCGTAATCGTAGGGCGGGCGTTGCCGGATGTACGCGACGGACTGAAGCCAGTCCATCGCCGTGTGCTGTTCGCGATGCACGAACTTTCCAACGACTGGAATAAAGCTTACAAGAAGTCGGCCCGCATCGTCGGCGACGTCATCGGTAAGTATCATCCACATGGCGACACCGCGGTCTATGACACCATCGTGCGCATGGCGCAGAATTTCTCCCTGCGCTACATGCTGGTCGATGGCCAGGGTAATTTCGGCTCGGTCGACGGCGACAATGCAGCGGCGATGCGTTACACCGAAATCCGCATGGCGCGCATCGGTCACGAGTTGCTGGCCGACCTGGACAAGGAAACGGTCGACTTCGGCCCCAACTACGACGGTTCCGAGCAGGAGCCGCTGATTCTGCCTTCGCGTATTCCCAATCTGCTGATCAACGGCAGTTCCGGCATCGCGGTGGGCATGGCGACCAACATTCCGCCGCACAACCTGGACGAGGTGGTTGCGGCCTGCCTGGCCTTGTTGGCCGATCCCGAGCTTGATATCGAAGAACTCATCAAGATTATTCCGGCGCCGGACTTCCCCACCGCCGGACTGATCTATGGCACGGGTGGGGTGCGCGACGGTTACCTCACCGGCCGTGGCCGCGTCATCATGCGCGCCCGCACCCATTTCGAGGATCTGGAAAAAGGCAACCGTCAGGCCATCATCGTCGACGAGCTGCCCTATCAGGTTAACAAGCGCACGCTGCTGGAGAAAATCGCCGAACTGGTCAACGACAAGAAGATCGAGGGCATCTCCCACTTGCAGGATGAATCCGACAAATCCGGCATGCGCGTGGTGATCGAACTCAAGCGCGGCGAAGTCGCTGAAGTCGTGCTCAATAATCTCTACAAGCAAACGCAGTTGCAGGACACCTTCGGCATGAACATGGTGGCGCTGGTTGATGGTCGTCCGCAACTGCTCAACTTGAGGCAAATGCTGGTCGCCTTCCTCGCCCACCGGCGCGAGGTGGTGACGCGGCGCACAGTGTTTGAACTGAAGAAGGCGAGAGAGCGCGGCCATACGCTCGAAGGCCTGGCGGTGGCACTGTCCAATGTCGACGAAATCATTGCCTTGATCAAGGCGGCGCCCACGCCGGCTGATGCCAAGCGTGGATTGATGGGACGCGCGTGGCATTCGGCGCTGGTTGCCGACATGCTGGCGCGCGCCACTTCTGCTGCGGCCTCCCGCCCTGACGGCCTGGCGCCCGAGTTCGGCATGTCGCAGCAGGGCTATCTGCTGTCGGATGCTCAGGCCCAGGCAATTCTTGAACTGCGCTTGCAACGTCTGACCGGTCTGGAGCAGGACAAGATTGTCAGCGAGTACAAGGAAGTGATGGGGCAGATCGCCGACCTGCTCGACATTCTGGCCCGACCGGAACGCATCACACAGATGATCGTCGAAGAACTGACCGCGATCAAAACGCAGTTTGGCGACAAGCGCCGCTCCGAGATCGTGTTCAATACCGCCGACATCAATATCGAGGATTTGATCGCGCGCGAGGACATGGTGGTGACCATGTCCCACGGTGGTTACATCAAGCGCCAGCCGCTGGCCGATTACCGCGCGCAAAAGCGCGGCGGACGCGGCAAGCAGGCGGCGGCGGTGAAGGAAGACGACTTTGTCGACCACCTTTTTGTCGCCAATACCCACGACTACATGCTGTGTTTCTCCAGCCGCGGGCGGGTGTATTGGCTCAAGGTTTACGAAGCACCGGAGGGCCAGCGCAACGCGCGCGGCAAGCCGATCGTGAATCTGTTCCCGCTCGAAAAAAACGAGAAGATCACCGCGGTGCTGCCGGTCAAGGAATTCGACGAACAGCACTTCATCTTCATGGCTACCGCACACGGAACGGTGAAGAAGACGCCATTGACCAGCTTCGCCAATCCGCGCAAGGCTGGCATCATCGCGGTCGGTCTGGATGAGGGCGATCATCTGATCGGCGTCGCCATCACCGACGGTCATTGCGATGTGATGCTGTTCTCCGACGCCGGCAAGGCGGTGCGCTTTGACGAGGATGACGTGCGTCCGATGGGCCGCGAAGCGCGTGGCGTACGCGGCATGAATCTTGAAGACGGCCAGTGCGTCATCTCGATGCTGGTGGCCGACAGCGAGAATTATTCGGTATTGACCGCGACCGAGAACGGCTATGGCAAGCGCACACCGATTGCCGAATACACGCGTCACGGACGCGGCACCAAGGGCATGATCGCGATCCAGACGTCCGAACGCAACGGCAAGGTGGTCGCGGCGGTGCTGGTGCAGGCCGGTGAGACGACCGAGGAAATCATGCTGATCTCCACCGGCGGCGTGTTGATCCGCACGCCGGTCACCGATATTCGCGAAATGAGCCGGTCGACCCAGGGCGTGACCCTGATCAACCTGGATGACGGCACATTGCTGGCCGGCATCGAAAAAGTCATCGAAACTGAAGAAGAGGAGCCAGACGAAGAATGAGTCGAGCAATTAATTTCAGCGCAGGCCCCGCCGCGCTACCCGCCGAGGTGTTGAGCCAGGCTGCCGAGGAAATGCTCGACTGGCACGGTTGCGGCCAGTCGGTGATGGAAATGAGCCATCGCGGCAAGGAGTTCATCTCCATCGCCGAGGCGGCCGAGGCCGACCTGCGCGAGCTGCTGGCGATCCCGGCCAATTACAGGGTGCTGTTTCTGCAAGGCGGCGCTACGCTTCAGTTCGAGATGATTCCCATCAACCTGCTGCGCGGCAAGACCTCCGCCGACTACGTGAACACTGGCGAGTGGGCAAAAAAAGCCATCAAGGAAGCCAGGCCCTTTTGCGACGTCAGCGTCATCGCCACCAGTGAAGACAAGAACTTCAGCTATGCACCGGGCCAGTCGACCTGGAAGCTGAACAAGCAGGCCGCTTACGTTCATTACACCGCCAACGAAACCATCGGCGGCGTCGAATTTCATTGGGTGCCGGAGACAGGTGATGTGCCCTTGGTATGCGACATGTCGTCGAACATTCTTTCCAAGCCGGTGGATGTGGCGAAGTACGGGCTGATCTACGCCGGTGCGCAGAAAAACATCGGCCCGGCCGGACTCACCATCGTTATCGTGCGTGACGACCTGATTGGCAAGGCGGTGCCGACCCCGCCGACCATGCTCGACTACAAGACCCACGCCGACAACGAGTCGATGTTCAACACGCCGCCGACCTATGCGATTTATATCGCCGGACTGGTGTTCAAGTGGTTGAAAAAGCATGGCGGCTTGGTGGCCATGCAAAAGAAGAACATAGCAAAATCGCAACTGCTTTACGATTATCTGGACCAGAGCAAGTTCTTCCACAATCCGGTGCGTGTCGCTGATCGGTCGCGCATGAACGTGCCCTTTACGTTGAAGGACGAAGCGCTCGATGAAGAGTTTCTGAAAGGCGCCAAGGCGCGCGGCATGGTGCAGCTCAAGGGCCATCGCTCGGTCGGCGGCATGCGTGCCTCGATCTACAATGCGATGCCGATTGAGGGCGTGCAGGCACTGGTCGATTACATGCGTGAATTCGAGATCAAGCATGGCCGCTGAAATAACCGGGAAATTTCAGGTCCTGATCCTCAACCAGATTGCAGCGGCGGGCATGAAGCGCCTGCCGGCGGAACGCTATGCCACCGGCAAGGACATCAAGAATCCCGATGCCATGCTGGTGCGTTCCGCCGACATGCATGCCATGGATATCGCCAAAAGCGTGCAAGCCATCGGCCGTGCCGGCGCGGGCACCAACAATATTCCGGTCAAAGCGATGAGTGCGCGTGGCGTGCCGGTGTTCAACGCGCCTGGCGCCAACGCCAATGCGGTGAAGGAGCTGGTCCTCGCCGGCATGCTATTGGCGGCACGCAATCTGCCGGCGGCCTTGCAGTTCGTCGGCGCCCTCGACAAGGCCGACCCGGACATGGAAAAAAAGGTCGAGGATGGCAAAAAGAATTTTGCCGGCTACGAACTCGCCGGCCAGACGTTGGGTGTGATCGGCCTTGGCAAGATTGGTTGTCTGGTCGCGGATGCTGCCATCAAGCTCGGCATGAACGTATACGGCTACGATCCCGAGATCACCGTCGATGCGGCGTGGAGTCTGCCTTCGCAGGTCAAGCGGGCGGTCAGTGTTGCTGATGTGCTGAAGCATGCGCAGTTCGTCACGCTGCATGTGCCGCTGGTGGAGGCGACGAAAAATCTGATCAACACCGACAACATCGCCCACATGAAGCCGGGTGCTGTTCTGCTCAACTTTTCGCGCGAAGGTGTGGTCAACGAGGACGCGGTGTTTGCGGCGCTGAGTGAAAAGAAGCTGGGCTATTACGTCTGCGACTTTCCCGGCCCCCGCATCAACGGTCATCCGCGGGTCATTGCCCTGCCTCACCTCGGCGCGTCGACCGGCGAAGCGGAGGAGAATTGTGCGGTGATGGTGGCCGATCAGCTGCGCGACTATCTGGAGCATGGCAACGTCCAGAATGCGGTGAATTTCCCGAACGTGACGATGCCGCGCGAGTCGTCTTTCCGTGTTGCGGTGGCCAATTCCAACGTGCCCAACATGCTCGGCCAGATATCCACGGCCATGGCGCAGGCCGGTCTCAACATTCATAACATGATCAACAAATCGCGGGGCGATATGGCTTACACGCTGGTGGATATTGACAGCAAGGTGCCGGAGGCGGCAATCGATGCGCTCCGGCAAATCGAGGGTGTGCTTGCGGTACGTTACCTGCCACTGTCTTGAGCGTCGCATGGCTAACGCATTGTTTCGCGGCGGGGCCGTCGGCGAATTGGGCGGTTGAAGGCGGATTTACGGGGATAGCAACATGACCGTTGATGGTGAAGAGTTAGGCAAACTGCGCAGCGCGATTGATCGCGTCGATAGCGAGTTGCTGCGCTTGCTCAACGAGCGCGCCGCATTTGCTCACCGCATCGGCTGCATCAAGCAGGGCAATGTTGTTTATCGCCCCGAGCGCGAAGCACAAGTGCTGCGCCGCCTGATTGGAGAAAACCCCGGTCCCTTGCCGGAAGTGGCGGTACACAACATATTCCGCGAGATCATGTCGGCTTGTCTGGCTCTGGAGCAGGCGCTGCGCATTGCCTATCTGGGGCCGGCCGGTACCTATTCCGAAAGCGCGGCGACACGACATTTTGGTTCTTCTCCAACGCTGGCGCCTTGCGCCTCCATCGATGACGTATTCCGCGCGGTCGAAGCGGGCAACGCCGAGTACGGCGTCGTGCCAGTGGAGAATTCCTCTGAAGGCGCCATCGGGCGCACCCTGGACCTGCTGCTGAATTCATCGATCAAGATTTGCGGCGAAGTGAACCTGCCGGTGCATCACAACCTGATGGCAAAGCAGTCGCTGACGGGGGTGACGAAGCTCTACTCGCACGCGCAGTCGCTGGCCCAATGCCACGAATGGCTGAATCGCAATCTCCCCGGCATCGAACGCCAGCCGGTGACGAGTAATGCCGAAGCGGCGCGCCTCGCCGCTGAGGATGTCACGGCCTGTGCAGTCGCCGGCGAGGCTGCGGCAAAGCGCTATGGCTTGAATATTTTTAACGTGAATATCGAAGATGACCCCGACAATACGACCCGTTTCCTGGTGATCGCCAAACACGACGCCGGCCCGTCCGGCAAAGACAAAACGTCGTTGATCTGCTCGGCGCAGAACAAGCCGGGTGCGGTGCACGATCTGCTGGCGCCGCTGGCGCTGCACAATGTTTCGATGACGCGTTTCGAGTCGCGGCCGGCGCGCGGTTTTGGTGGCAACCGTTGGGAATACGTGTTCTATATGGACATCGAGGGACATCGCTTCGATGCGTCGGTCGCGGCGGCGCTGGAAGAGTTGCGTCGTCGCGCCGGATTTGTAAAAGAGCTCGGCTCTTATCCTCGAGCGGTGCTGTGAACTCACCGCAATTTCCAATGAAGAATATTGCTGAACTGGCACCGCCCTATATCCGCAGTATCTCGCCCTACACGCCGGGCAAGCCGATCACCGAGGTGGCGCGAGAGTTGGGTCTGCCGCTGGAACGCATCGTCAAGCTGGCTTCCAACGAAAATCCGCTTGGCATGAGTCCCAAGGCGAGAGCCGCGGTCGAGAAGGCCATAACCGGCGTGGAGCGCTATCCCGATCAGTTCGAGCTGGTCGCCGCTTTGGCTGAACGATTCGGCGTCGAACAAGGGCAGATCGTGCTCGGCAATGGTTCCAACGACGTGCTCGACATGGTGGCCCGTGTGTTCCTCGCGCCCGGCCGTTCTTCCGTCTTCTCGCAGCATGCCTTCGCGGTTTACCCGCTGGCAACGATGTCGGCGGGCGGCGAATGCATCGAGGTGCCGGCCCGGCACTTCGGCCATGATTTGCCGGCCATGCGCGCGGCCATTCGGGCCGACACGCGCTTGGTGTGGATTGCCAATCCGAACAACCCGACGGGCACGTTCTTGCCGGCAATGGAGCTCAAGGCTTTTCTCAAGTCGGTGCCCGCCGATGTGGTGGTGGTGCTCGATGAGGCCTACAACGATTACCTGCCACCCGCCGAGCGGGCCGATACAACGACATGGATCGCCGAGTTTCCCAATCTGGTCATCACGCGGACATTTTCCAAGGTGTACGGGCTGGCCGGATTGCGCGTTGGTTACGGTATCGCTTGTGCTGAGATCGCCGATCTGATGAACCGGGTGCGGCACCCGTTCAACGTAAACAACCTTGCGCTGGCGGCTGCGATGGCGGCACTGGACGATCACGTGTTTCTCGCGCAGAGTTTTGAGTTGAATCGGAGCGGCATGGAACAGATTGTCGCCGGGCTGAAGCGGCTAGGCCTGGAGCACATTCCATCGCACGGAAATTTCATTGCCTTCAAAGTCGGCGATGCGGCGGGGATCAATCAGCGCCTGCTCAAACAGGGGGTGATCGTGCGACCAATCGGCGGATACGGCATGCCTGAGTACCTGCGAGTAACCATAGGCCTGGAGCGCGAAAATGTGCGCTTCCTTGAGGCTTTGGAAAGCGCATTGAAGTGACTGTCATGTTCAATAAAGTCGTCGTATGCGGCGTCGGCTTGATCGGCGGCTCGTTCGCGCTGGCGCTCAAAGCGGCCGGCGTGGTCGGGCAGGTGGTGGGTCTTGGCCGCACGCGTGCGCCGCTTGAGCAGGCGCAGCAGCTTGGCGTCATTGACGGAATCGCCAAGGATTGGAAAGAGGCGCTTGATGGTGCCGACCTGGTTTTGCTGGGCATGCCGGTGGGACAGATGCCAGCGGTCATGACGGCATTGGCTCCGCACCTTGGCCCGAGCACCATCGTTACCGATGCCGGCAGTACCAAGCAGGACGTAGCCGCCGCTGCCCGTGCAGCGTTGGGAAACAAGATCGCGCAGTTCGTCCCCGGGCATCCCATCGTCGGCGCAGAAAAAAGCGGTGCCGCCGCCGCGTCGAAGGATCTCTATCTGGAGCGACGAGTGGTGCTCACGCCGCTTGCGGAAAATACGGCCGCCGCGGTGGCGCGCGTGCGTTCCGCATGGGAAACCTGCGGAGCCAAGGTCAGTGAATTGACCCCGGCATCGCACGACAGGATATTTGCTGCGGTGAGTCATCTTCCGCACCTGCTGGCCTATGCGCTGGTGAATGAATTTTCCCAGCGTGAAAATACTGAACAGCTCTTTGGTTTCGCCGCAGGCGGTTTCCGCGATTTCACGCGCATCGCCGGCAGCCATCCGGAAATGTGGCGCGACATCTGCCTCGCCAATCGCGCCGCCTTGATTCGGGAACTGGATGCTTATATGGCCGAACTGTTGCAGGCACGCGTGCTGCTTGCCGCGGCCGATGGTGCAGGGCTGCAAGCCATGTTCGACAATGCCCGCAGCACGCGCAATGCCTGGCTGGATTCATTGAGTCCGCCGGGCGAGTAACCCCTGAACCTAGGCCATGGACTATCTTGACCTGCCCGCGTTACGCCGCGCCGCCGGCCTCGTTCGCTTGCCGGGTTCCAAAAGCATTTCCAACCGGATACTGTTGCTTGCCGCGCTGTGCGGCGGTACGACCGAGATCCGCGATCTGCTCGATTCCGACGATACGCGGGTGATGCTTGAAGCACTGCGTACGCTTGGAGTTGCACCCGTTTCATTAGGACATAACAGTTGGCGCATCACGGGTGCGGGTGGGGCTTTCCCCGTTAAGGAGGCGGAGTTGTTTCTCGGCAATGCGGGCACCGCGTTTCGCCCATTGACGGCTGCGCTGGCGCTCTCCGACGGTCGCTATCGGCTTAGCGGCGTGCCGCGCATGCATGCGCGGCCGATTGGCGATCTGGTCGATGGATTGCGCCAGATCGGCGCCGATGTGCGCTATTGCGACAAGGAAGCTTATCCGCCGCTGGAAGTGCATCCGGCGCAGATTTGGCTGGATGGTCCGATCCGTGTGCGTGGCGATGTGTCGTCGCAGTTTCTTACTGCGTTGCTGATGGCGTTACCACTCACTGGCCAAGATGCAGTCATCGAGGTTGTGGCCGAACTGATTTCCAAGCCTTATGTCGAAATTACACTGAACCTGATGGCGCGCTTTGGAGTGCGCGTGGAACGCGACGGCTGGTCGCGCTTTACGATTTCCGCCGGGCAGTGCTATACAAGCCCCGGTTCAATTCACGTCGAAGGCGATGCCTCATCGGCTTCATACTTCCTTGCTGCAGGAGCCATCGGTGGCGGCCCGGTGCGAGTGGAGGGCGTGGGCCGCGACAGCATCCAAGGTGACGTGCGTTTTGCCGCCGAGCTTGAAAAGCTTGGTGCCACCATCGCATGGGGGCCAAACTGGATCGAAGCCAGCGCGCCACTGTCGGGCAAGCTCAAGGCCTTCGATCTCGATTGCAACCACATCCCCGATGCGGCAATGACGCTGGCGGTGGTTGCACTGTTCACTGATGGCCCTTGTATCCTGCGCAACATCGCCAGCTGGCGGGTCAAGGAAACCGACCGCATCTCGGCGCTCGCTACAGAGTTACGGAAACTCGGCTCAACGGCAGAACTGGAAGTGGAAGAAGGGCAAGATTATCTCAAGGTTCGTCACCACTGGACTTCACCGTTATTGCCGCGCTCCGCATTTTTTACCTACGACGATCACCGAATGGCGATGTGCCTGTCATTGGTAGCTTTGCTGCCAGGCTTGAGCAAGTCGATACGCATCAACGACCCAGGTTGTGTGGATAAAACTTTTCCTGAGTATTTTAATTATTTCCAGGAAGTGACTGCGCCGGTCATAGCGATTGACGGTCCTTCTGCATCGGGCAAGGGCACGGTGGCCGCACAGGTGGCGGCGGCGCTGGGCTACCACTATCTCGATAGCGGCGCCCTCTATCGACTCGTTGCGTTGGCGGCTAGACAAGAGGGTGTGGCCTGGGACGACGAAAGCGCAGTGGCTGCCATCGCTGCATCCCTGCCCGCCGAATTTGAGGGCGATCATATCCTGCTGGCGGGAGTCGATGTCACCGAAGCCATCCGTACCGAGGAGATATCGGTCGGTTCGTCCAAAGTCGGCGCCATGCCTGCAGTACGGGCGGCTTTGCTGGCGCGGCAACGCGCCTATCGACGCTGGCCAGGGCTGGTGGCCGAGGGCCGCGACATGGGGTCGGTGGTATTTCCCTGGGCCGATCTCAAGGTGTTCCTCACCGCCAGCGCCGAGGTGCGTGCCGAACGTCGCCATAAACAGTTGATCGCAAAGGGGCTTCCTGCTAACATGGCCGTCCTTTTGCAAGACCTGCACGAGCGTGACCGGCGTGACGCCGCACGCAGCGTGGCTCCCCTGCAAAGGAATGCGGATGCGGAATTGCTCGATACCAACGATCTCACCATCGGGCAGGCCGTAACAACAATACTGGGCTGGGCCCGGAATCGTCTTTCGCATTAGGTGTTGCCGGCGACGCCCGTTGCCGGCAATTTGTTCAACTTTTCCGCCACCCCCCGGTGGTGTGTATGGGTCACTAAATCACTATGTCAGCAGTTGCCGAAAGTTTTGCCGCCCTGTTCGAGGAAAGCCTGTCCCGTCAGGAGATGCGCGCCGGCGAAGTCATTACCGCCGAAGTTATCCGCGTCGACCAGAACCACGTGGTCGTCAATGCAGGCCTGAAGTCCGAGAGTTTTATTCCACTTGATGAGTTCCGCAACGAAGCCGGCGAAGTTGACGCCAAGGTGGGAGACTTTGTACTGGTCGCCATCGAGATGCTGGAAGACGGTTATGGCGAAACCCGCTTGTCGCGCGAGAAGGCCAAGCGCATCGCGGCGTGGAACGACCTCGACAAGGCCATGACCGACAGCATTCTGGTCAAGGGTTTCATCACCGGCAAGGTCAAGGGTGGTTTGACCGTCATGGTCAACGGCATTCGTGCCTTCCTCCCGGGTTCGCTGGTCGATACCCGGCCGGTCAAAGACACAACGCCGTTCGAAGGCAAGGAATTCGAATTCAAGGTCATCAAGCTGGATCGCAAGCGCAACAACGTGGTGCTGTCGCGCCGCGCGGTGCTTGAGTCGAGCATGGGCGAAGATCGCCAGAAGCTGCTGGAAACATTACAGGAAGGCACCGTCGTCAAGGGCGTGGTCAAGAACATCACCGATTACGGCGCGTTCGTGGACCTCGGCGGCATCGATGGCCTGCTGCACATCACGGATCTGGCTTGGCGTCGCGTGCGTCACCCGTCCGAAGTGCTCAACGTTGGCGACGAAGTCACCGCCAAGGTGCTCAAGTTCGACCAGGAAAAGAATCGCGTTTCGCTTGGCATGAAGCAGCTCGGCGAAGATCCGTGGGTGGGAATCGCCCGCCGCTACCCGGCCAATACCCGTCTGTTCGGCAAGGTCACCAACCTCACCGACTACGGCGCGTTTGTCGAGATCGAGCAGGGTATCGAAGGTCTGGTGCACGTTTCCGAAATGGACTGGACCAACAAGAACATCCACCCGACCAAGGTTGTCCAGTTGGGCGATGAAGTCGAAGTGATGATCCTCGAAATCGACGAAGAGCGCCGCCGTATTTCGCTGGGCATGAAGCAGTGCCAGTCGAATCCGTGGGATGACTTCGCGCTCAACCACAAGAAGGGCGACAAGGTTCGCGGCGCCATCAAGTCGATTACCGACTTTGGTATTTTCATCGGCTTGCCCGGTGGTATCGATGGCCTGGTTCACCTGTCCGACCTGTCCTGGAACGTTGCTGGCGAAGATGCCAAGCAGAACTACAAGAAGGGCGACGAAGTGGAAGCCACGGTGCTATCCATCGACGTCGAAAAAGAACGCATTTCGCTCGGCGTCAAACAGATGGAAGGCGACCCCTACACCAACTATATCGCCACTCACGACAAGAACAGCCTGGTCACCGGCACCATCAAGAGTGTGGACGCAAAGGGTGCGGTGGTTCAGCTTGACGGCGACGTTGAAGGCTATCTGCGCGCTTCCGAAGCTGCACGCGACCGCGTCGAAGATTTGCGCACCCTCTACAAGGAAGGCGATACCGTCGAGGCACTGATCATCAATGTGGATCGCAAGACCCGCGCGATCAACCTGTCAGTCAAAGCCAAGGACCATGTCGAGCAGAACGAGGCCATGCAAAAGTTGGCCGCGGACAATTCCGCCAGCAGCGGCACGACCAATCTGGGCGCGCTGCTCAAGGCCAAGCTGAACCAGAATTAAAACTTGCCTCGGGTGCCCATGACAAAGTCCGAGCTGATTGCCCGGTTGGCGGTACGTTTTCCCCAACTGGTGGCCAAGGATGCCGACTACGCGGTGAAGATGATTCTCGATGCGATGATCGAATCCCTGACGCGGGGTGATCGTATCGAGATTCGCGGTTTCGGCAGTTTTGCGCTTAACTACCGGCCACCGCGTATCGGGCGCAACCCGAAGTCGGGCGACAAGGTACAGGTGCCGGCCAAGTATGTGCCGCATTTCAAGGCCGGCAAGGAGTTGCGTGAACGTGTGGATCAGGTGAGCTGACCGCGCTGGAACCAATATTGCGGGCGGCATTCTTCACGGATGCCGCCTTTTTTATATCTGGAGAGCGATGAAAATTCTGGTCTGGTTGGTGCGTCTGGCGATCTTCATCGTCCTGCTTGGTCTGGCGATCAGGAATGACGCGCCGGTGGAACTGCGCTTCTTTTTTGATCACAGCGTGCAAA
>JAYUGL010000186.1:0-13350 GCA_043738385.1 Sterolibacteriaceae bacterium | reverse complement strand
GCTTGTACATAAGCGATGGCATTGACTGCGCCCTTGATCTGCGCGGCAAGAATTGAATCAACAGCGGCGAAGTCGCGCACATGTCTCACGTACACCAGGCAGGTAAGGTCTTGCAGGGCGTAGGACGTATGCGTTTGCCTGCTATTCGCCTCGGCAATAATGGCCTTGATGTTATTCACCGCCTCCAGCGTCTGCGCGACCACATCGTCTGCATGGAGACTGGCATGGCCGACGATACTTGCCGTGCCCGAAATAAACAGGTAATTCCTGTCTTCCATTCGCGCCAAAATTGCGCGGGAAAAAGTGGGGCTGCGCGGCCCGTATTGCTTGGGGTATTCATAGGCACTGCTCTGACGCGGGTTTTCGATTTGCTCAAAACCGGACTTGCTGGCAAGTAGCGCTATTGACAGGCCCTGCACCGGCACCCCCAAGGCGCAGGCCGCAGGCATCGCGCCGTGAGCAATGGGCAAGTGCTCTGCAAAAGCTAAGTGGCGGCCAACGTTGAACTGACGATAACGCTCCATGCCGCCTGTTTCGATATTAATGTCAGAAAGATAATTCCATGTTCGCCACAAGTGCCGAAACCCCAACTGTCGCATCAACGCGAATGCGCGACCATAAGCACCAGAGACAATTTTCTCCAAAGCCTGTGCATTGTGGCTAGTGGCTTCGATCGCCGCATCGTGGCAGGTCATGGTCGCATACAGCATCCGACTATCATGCGCGTATTGGTAGTCTTTCGTTCCGCCGTAACTAACGGGAGCGTCACTCGAAAAAATAAAGCGCGTTGCTTGCCCGCTGCGGGTGTTCGCCCTTACATATTGCTGCGGCACCGGTTGCAGGGCGGTAATGGGCGATGGGGATCCACCATATTGGATGATTCCCAGAATGTTGGAATGGCTGGACAAATGCGAACTGGAGTGAATACTTAAGCGCAGCATTTTCAGATATCACGCATTGCCAAAATCAAGTTGAACTAATGCTGGATTCCACGCCAAGGTCGCGCTGGATAATGACCTGCCTTCTTTTTTGCGCGTCCCGGGTGCGCTTGAAGTTGGAGAATGAAATTAGATAGTAACTTAACTTAAACATTTTAATGGAATTCCAGATGGGTGTTTTGCCGAAAATATCGCCTGCCAAAAGAGATAACAATCCCCCTCGCATGCGAAATTTGTCTGAAGGGGCCATAAATAAATTGCGCAGGGTAGGATTGGAGGAGCGGTAAATAAACCAGGAAAACTCCTTGGGCCCGCGCAACATGATGCGTTCGAATTTCTTCAGCGCCTGGGGCGCAATTTGCGCATGACTTAACACGGCATCGACTGTGTCCGCGCCAATTTCTCCACTGTGCATGGCAAGCCAAACGCCGGAAGAAAAAATCGGGTCCACAAACGCGAAGGCGTCACCCAGGAGCATGTAGTTATTGCCGTGACAGCGGTTCGAAGTGTAAGAAAAATTGCCGGTCGCCGTCGCGCCACCTTCCATCGTTGCATTCGCCAGACGTGACTGTAACGCGGGGCACCGCTGTATCCCGTCCATGAAAAATTGCTCCAGGCTGCTGCCCTGACGCGTTTTCATAAAATACGGCCAGGTCACCATGCCGACACTGGTAATGCCACCGACAAGAGGTATGTACCAAAACCAGCCGTGGGTAAACCAAAAGATGCTGATCTTTCCCTCCTCACGCCCAGTCTCGCGCTGTGCATTGGCAAAGTGGGCATAGATCGCAACGCTGTTGTGCTTTTCGTTGCGAACCTTGAGCTTGAGCTGGTTGGAAAGTAGGGTGTCGCGCCCCGATGCGTCCACGACATAGCGTGCTTGCCAAGTTGACTGCCTGCCGTCGTCATGGTCGGCACGAATCTCTACGCCGCTGTCTTTGGGCAAAAACTTTACCTGTTTCACCAGGCAGCCTTCCACCACATTAACGCCAAGGCGCGCGGCATTTTTAATCAGGATTTCATCAAAAGTCGAGCGCATTACCTGATAGGCCATGGGCATGGATTTGTCTATCGCATCGGCAAACGCATACGACTGGCTGTGATCATGGCAGGGTGAATTAAATTCGGCCCCCCATTTTTCCATGCCGATGGCCCTCACTTGTTCGGCAACCCCCAGCTTCTCAAACAGAGGCAAATTCGCGGGCAACAGTGATTCCCCAATGTGGAAGCGGGGGTGATGCGCCTTTTCCAGCAACGTTACGGCATAACCCTTTTGAGCCAGCAATGGAGCAATCGTGCTCCCCGCAGGGCCACCACCAATCACCAGAACATCACATCGTTGTGTCGTCATTTGACTTGGCCTAGAGAAGGATTGTTCATGTTAATTCGGTTAATTCAGTCAGTCCGGTTTTTGTGCAATCAAAACCGCATTGCTGCCGCCAAAAGCAAATGAGTTTGACATCACTGCCTGTAGCACCTGCTGGTGCCTGGCCACAATCGGCACATAGTCTAAATCACACTGAGGATCCACCTGATCCAAATATGCCGTCGGTGCTATCGATCCCGAGTTAAGCATCATGATACTCAGCGCCAGTTCTGTCGCTCCGCCGGCACCGATCAAATGCCCGTGCATCGATTTGGTTGAGCTGACCATCACTTTGTTGGCGTGCTCGCCAAATACGGCGCGAATGGATTGGGTCTCCACCACATCGCCGATTTCTGTCGCCGTACCGTGTGCGTTGATATAGCTGATCGCCTGAGGGGCGAGTGCAGCATCTTCCAATGCGCCTCGCATTGCCCTGATCTGTCCCTCACAATCAGGAGCCGTAATATGCGCCGCATCACTGCTAGTGGCATAACCGGTTAGGCGTGCCTTTATCCTGGCACCGCGACGCTGGGCATGCTCTTGGCTTTCCAGTATCAGGCAGGCCGCACCCTCGCCCATGACAAAGCCATTGCGGCCAGCGGCAAAGGGGCGGCAACTCGCGGCGATGTTTTGCGGATTGGGTTTCGCCAATACGCGCAGTGCATTCCAGGCGATGAGCGCGCCTTGCGCGATCATCGCCTCGGTACCGACGACGACAACGACATCCAGATAACCATGTTTGATGCTGCGATAAGCCTCGCCGACTGCCATGGCAGAGGAAGCGCAGGCCACACAATAGGTCTGCGTCGCCCCTTTGAATCCGTTTTCCATTGATATCGCCGCTGCCGCCGCGTTAGGCATCAGGCGCGGTACGGATAACGGGTGCACCACAATCGGATTTTGCCGGGCATCGCCCGAATGCAACTTTTCATAAAACCGGTTGTACAAGGCATCCAGCGTCACCGCGCCTGCCAGCCCGATGCCAACATTAACGCCAATCCGCTCCAGTACCAGCGTACTGCGATCAAATTGTGCATCCGACAACGCCTCCCGGCTGGCGATCAAGGCCAGTTGTACGGCGCGATCCAACCCTTGCTCATGGGGCTCTAATTGGGCGAATGCCTGATCCGGCACGACGGCAGCCAAGGCATTGGGCAACCATTTCAGTATCGCATCCGGGGCCTTTCCCACTGCGCCATGCCCCGATAGTGCTTGTGCAAAGCTGTCCTCGCAATTGACTCCCAATGGGCTCACCATGCCCATCCCCGTGACCACCACTTTATGCATTTTCAATGTTTGACCGAGGCTGACTGCTCTCAAAAATATACATTTCGCTGCGTACCTGTTCCGTCTCAGTGTATACCAGCCAACCGCCTGAAGCAGACCATCGCAAGCATCGCTTTGTCGTGGTCGGCAAACCCCTTTTGGCTTGGACTTATGCCACAATTGTGCGGCTTCTACCTTTGGAAATGCAACTCAAGCCATTTTCGACAACCCGCGTTAGAAAGGTGTTTCCATGAACAGCAAACTCTTGCCCACTCTCACGCGAAAAGCGAAAATTGTGATGGTTTTTTGTGTTGTTGCACTATCGGCTGGTTGCGTAACCAACGCCAGCAAACCAACTCCAGAGAGCGATAGCAAACCAGTGGCGGCTGCGCCAGCGGCCAAGTCAACGGCTGGCATGGACAGTCAAGGGAATGTCATTGATCCAGCCAAAGTCGAGTCGGGGAGCGGTCAACAGGTCAAAGTAGGTGAGTGGGAAGGCGAGATCACGGGAAAGCCCGTCGCCAAATCAAAATTTTCCCGCCTGAAGATAGGCATGAACATAAAGGAAGCCACCGACCTTACCGGCCCCCCGACAGACCAGGGTGCATATATGACCGGTAAAGCATGGATCCCTTTTTATTTTGGTGACGACAGGCATCGTTACGAATTGACCTACAAAGGGCACGGGCGATTAATTTTTGCGGGCGGCGGAATGGGAGACTATACAAGCGGCCACTTGATCTGGATTATCCATAGTGCCAATGAAACCGGCTACCGTTGATTGCAAGCGCATTGCGGGCAGCTTAAAGCACTAAAAATCAAGGGGCTGCCCGACAAGCGGGGCCGCCGGAGCCTTCAGGGAGCATGTATGCAGCAACTCATCAAAGACTATCTCATCAATATTGCAAAGGTAAGTCCGGACAAACTGACCGACCCCAATACCAAGATATCCGAGATGGGCGTCGATTCCCTGGGGGTCATCGAATTACTTTTCGAGGTTGAAGAAAAGTACGGTTTTCAAATCGAAAACCCAATGGAATTGGCCAACATGACCATCGATGAGATTGTCTGTGCGGTGGAAAAAACCCTGGCCGAAAAAAATGCCGCCGGAGCACTGCCTAGCGCCTAGCACCAAACCCGCGTGCGTGATCTTCCATGCCACTAGCGCAGCTAGGTAGCCGTTTTCGCCGACTTTGGCTGTTAAAAGCCATTGGCACCGCCTTGTTCATGACTATTTTTTTCAGCGGGTATTTTTACCTGCTGCAACACCCTGCCTACCCCCCCATTGACACCCCGATTACTGCCGTCGACCGGCATTTACCCTATCAAAAATGGGCATGGGGCCTGTATGTGTCGCTTTGGTTATATACGACGCTGCCCGTCGCCTTGCAGCCTAATCTCAGCCTGCTGCTCTACTACGGCCTTTGCGCTTTCTTACTCTGCGCTACAGGTTTGACCATTTTTTATTTCTTTCCCACCATCATTCCAAATGATTTTCTGGTGACGCATCGCGGCGCGCAGATTCGCCTGCTCGCAGGCGTAGATGCCGCAGGCAATGACGTCCCTTCGCTGCATGTGGCCTCTGCCTTGTTTTCCATGCTGTGGCTGAGGCAGCAACTTATCGAAATCAAGGCGCCATTGTTTGTGAACAGATTTAATTATTTTTGGTGTGCGGGCATTGTGTACTCCACCATGGCAACCAAGCAACATGTGCTAACGGATGTGTTGTCAGGCGCCGCATTGGGTCTGGTGTTTGCGCTGCTGTCGCTACGCGGCCTACGCCGCCTGTTGCGGTAGCAGAGTACTCAATAATGTGAGCGGTATATTCACGCCCCCACGCTTCTAAACCCAATACGGTTTTGGGCAAATTCCCGCGGCCCTCTCATCGGGCCTGAAATAGCTGTCCATCCGCGCTTAATTGCAACCATCGCATCTTGTCGGATGTTTTAAAAACACTCGTCACACAATCCCAGTCCGGCGTGATGGTAGACACTGCCACCCGTTCCAGAAAAATCCAGCGACTCACCGCTTCAGGTACGTCATCCACCCAGGCCAGCAGGGCCGCTTGCTGAATGTTTTGCAGCATGGCAATGTCAGCTTGCTGACGGCTCGCTCCCGCGACAGTGCAACCATCACCATGCCACCCCACGGCCGCACCTATCGCATTGAATAATTGTCCAGGCAGTGTTTGCATAAAGGTAACGGGCATGGGCAAATGCTCGTTCATCTGGACTAATGCCTTTTGTGTGGCATGAATAGTCCCGTTTTCGCTGAACACCCGAATCGCGACCAGACTGGAAAAATGACTATTGGTTGATTTGCGCAGACAGCTCAGCGCTCCCCATAGCCCCAACTCACACCAGCGCGACAGTCGGCGTGGTTTGCTGCCCAAGAGGCCGACCAGGTGGTCCTCCCATCCATCTTGAACGGGAGCGTTATGACACGACAGTATCTTGAAAGTCATTGGATTCATACTGCGGTGACTCCGGTCATTAGGGAAAAACAGGAAATCTCACAGAAGAACTAACCCCACAATAAAAAAGGAGCTGAGCTATTCACTTAACTCCTTGATTTATTAATAGTGGACGAAGTCTTCAGGCAACCTGTCTCAACGCGCCCTTCCCTGCTAACAGGGAAAAATACAGGGAATTTCGCTTTTTTTGACGTATTCGGCCGCAAGCCTGTTGCCGACAACCCAGTCCCAGTAAGGCTCTACAGCCATTCACACACTCTTTGGGTGAAAACGGAACAGGGAATTAACAAAGGCGTATCAGGGAAGTATCAGAAGCATAACAGGGAAATTGCCCTTTCAATTTTTCGCACCAAAACTCACTCGAACCTGAGGTCGATTTCTCGAGTCACATCATTACCACACCAGGTTGCGTAACTGATTGGGGCCCGTGGAAGGACGTAACCTCAAGGCTCATGCCAGTCTTCTCAGCCCGTCGAACACCGCGATTCGCGACCGCAATCAGAACGTTGGCGACGCACCGATGTCGAAGTATTGGATACGGACAAACGTGCCCGGGAAAGGTGAACCAATGCTCGGTGTCTACTCAAACGGCGAACTGCGCGGCGACTACGCCAAGGCGCGCGCGGATTACACCGTCGATCAGGATTTGAACGGTTACAGTGCTACCGACCGTGCGGTGTGGCGGCGTTTGGTGAAACGCCAAACGGCGATTATCCGGACGCATGCATGCGCCGAATTCGTTCAAGGCATTGATCTGCTCGGTGCACCGGATGAAATTCCCGATCTCGAGCGCGTTAGCGATTTTATTGCGGCGCGGACAGGCTGGCGGCTGGTTGCCGTGCCAGGGCTGATCCCCGACGACGCCTTTTTCACGCACCTGACGGCGCGGCGCTTCCCGGTCAGCGTTTGGGTGCGGCGCCCGGACGAGATCGACTTCCTGGTCGAGCCGGATTTGTTCCACGATTTCTTCGGCCATGTGCCGATGCTGCTCCATCCCGTGTTCGCGGACTACTTGGCGGCCTACGGTGCGAAGGGAGCCGAGGCGACCGCATGCCATTCCTTGCCGCGCCTGGCGCGGCTTTACTGGTACATGGTCGAATTCGGCCTCATCGAGACCGAGCAGGGACTCAAGGCCTACGGCGCAGGTATGCTGTCTTCGAAGGCCGAGACGCTTTACTCGCTGGAGGAAGCGCGGCCGCTCCGCGTCTGGTTCGATCTCGAACGCGTGATGCGCACGCGTTACGTGATCGATGCCTTCCAGAAGATCTATTTCGTGCTGCCGGATTTCGAGACGCTGTTCGATGCGACGGCGCAGGACTTCAGGCCAATCTACGAGCGCCTCGCGACGTGCGACGACATCGATGCGGCCACGCTGGCGCCGGGCGACAGGGTTTATCAGCCGGCTTCCGGTGGAGCGTCGGGCTGGCACTCGGGGCGGGCCCGGGCGAAGGCATCGAGCGTCGCGCAGGCGTCGTCGATGCGCCGCAGCCGAGGATAGGGCGCAAGCGGAAACCCGTAACGCCGGGCGTTGTAGAGCTGCGGCACGATGAACATGTCGGCCAGGCTCACCGCGGCGCCGAGCGCAAAGGGGCCGGACGCGTCGACGAGCCGTTCGGCGGCATCGAGTTCGAGCTTCAGCCAATGGTGGTACCAGGCGCGCCGCGCCGTTTGGTCGAGCGCGTAGGTGGTCTCCAGATAGCGCAGCACGCGCAGGTTGTTGAGCGGGTGGAGGTCAGCGCCGATGACCAGCGCGACCTGGCGGGTGCGAGCGCGCTCGGCGTGGGTGGCCGGCAGCAAAGGCGGTGCCGGAAAACGTTCGTCGAGATATTCGAGGATGGCCAGCGATTGCCCGATGACGATGTCGCCATCGACCAGCGTCGGCACCAATTGCTGCGGATTGAGCGCGGCATAGTGGGGACCATGCTGTTCGCCGTCCGCTTTCACCAAATCGACCGCCACATACTCGAAGGCGATGCCCTTCAGGTGCAGGCCGATGCGCACGCGATAAGCCGCCGACGAACGCCAGTAGCTGTAGAGCTTCATCATGCCTTGATCACGCTCTGGTGGATGGCGCCGAAGATCGAGCGCCCTTGCGCGTCCAGCATTTCTATCCTGACCCGATCGCCGAAGCGCAGGAAGGGCGTGCGTGCCTCGCCGTGTTCCAGCGTTTCCAGCATGCGGCGCTCGACGATGCAGGAGGAACCCGCGCTCCTGTCTGCGTTGGACACGGTGCCGGCGCCGAGGATACTGCCGGCGCCGAGTGGCCGCGTGCGTGCCGCGTGGGCGATGAGTTCTGGAAAACCAAAATTCATGTCGGTGCCGGCATTCGGCCGACCGAAAAGTTTGCCGTTCACATGGCTGAGCAGCGGCAGGCTCAATCTCGCCCCATCCCAGGCCGGACCGAATTCGTCGGGCGTCACGGCAAGGGGCGAAAACGCACTCGACGGCTTCGACTGGAAGAAGCCGAAACCTTTGGCAAGCTCGGCCGGAATCAGGTTGCGCAGGGATACGTCATTGACCAGCATCACGAGCCGGATGTGGCTCCCCGCCTGTGCCGGCGCCACGCCCATCGGCACGTCGTCGGTGACGACTGCGACCTCCGCCTCGAAGTCTATGCCCCACGTCTCGTCGGCGACCTCGATCGGATCACAGGGACCGAGCAGGCTGTCCGAGCCGCCCTGGTAGATCAGCGGCTCGCGGCGCAGACTGTCCGGCATCTCGGCGCCGCGCGCCTTCCGCACAAGTTCCACGTGGCTCAGATAGGCCGAGCCGTCCGCCCACTGATAGGCGCGCGGCAGCGGCGCGGCACAGGCGCACGTTTCGAACGGCTCGCCGCAGTTCTCCCGCTCCAGGCGCAGTCCCAGTGCGGCGAGTTCTGGCGCGCAGCTTGCCCAGTTGTCGAGCGCGTACTGCAAGGTCGCCGCGACCGGCGCCGCTGCAAGATAACGCCCGAGATCGCGCGAGACGACGACGAGCCTGCCGTCGCGTCCGCCCCCCTTGAGCGTCGCCAGTCTCATTTGCCGGCGCCCTTCCAGCTGTCCACGTAGGCCGCGAACTCGACTGGCAGCACGGCCGCGCCGACCGTCAGCGGGTCGCGGGCATCGACCATCACGGCATATTCATCGGTCGCCGCCGCCTGCGGCGCGAAGGCATTCGCCAGCGCCTTGGGGTGGGGGCCGTGGGTGATGCCGCTGGGGTGAAGCGTCAGCATGCCGGGCGCGATATTGTCGCGGCTGAAGAACCTGCCGGCGTGATAGAAAATCACTTCGTCATAGTCGTCGTTGTTATGGAAGAAAGGCACCTTGAGCGCGCCAGGGTCGCTCTCGAACGGCCGCGGCACGAAGCTGCAGACGACGAAACGCTCGGCGACGAAGGTGGCGTGGGCCGACGGCGGTACATGGTAGCGGTGGCTCATCAAGGGGCGGATATCATCGAGGTTGAGCCGCACCGGCGCGAGATCGCCGTGCCAGCCCACGGCATCGAGCGGGTTGTAGGCGAAGCTGGCGACGGAAACCGCGTCGCCGCGCTTGATTTCGACCCGCCAGTGCCGCTCGTCTTGCTGGGCACGGAAGGCGTCGTCGATGGCGGGTACCGCGAGCACGGCCGGATCGAAAATCGCGTGCCGGCCGACGATGCCCTTGTCGGGCAGGCCATAGGCACCGTTGGTCGCCTCGATCATCAGAAAGGCGCAGGGGACGGCCGGTTCGACGCGCCACATGGTGCCGCGCGGTACAAGCAGGTAGTCGCCGCTGCGGTAGGCAAGGTGACCGTAGTCGCAATAGAACTCGCCCGCGCCCTGATGCACGAACAGCAGGTCGTCGCCGTCGGCATTGCGCGCCAGCGCCGGCATCGCTGCCGCACAGGACCAGTAGCGGATCCTGAGGTTGGCGTTGGCAAGCACGCCGGGCGCCGACCACGGCGAAGAGCCTTCTGCCACCAGGGCGGCGAGGTTGAACGCGCGCGGACGCAGCGGCCCTTCGATGCTGCTCCAGCCGGTGGGCGGGTGCAGGTGGTGCATATGGCTGGCCGGGCCGAAGAAGCCTTCGCGGCCGAGTTCGCGCTCGTAGGTGCCGGCTGGCAGGTCGGCGTGCGCCTGGCGCGAGGTCTGGCCCGCGACATGAGGAAAGGAAATCGGCCGGCTCATGCGGCCACCTCCCCCCGGCCCCCGCCCCAAGGGGACTTCCTGCGGGGCGCGGCGCGGCGGGCGGTGCTCATGCGGCACGCTCCTGCAGCACGCCGCGCCGGATCTGGTCGAGCTCCATGGATTCGAACAGCGCGCGGAAGTTGCCCTCTCCGAAACCATCGTTGCCCTTGCGCTGGATGATCTCGAAGAAGATCGGACCGATCACGTCGCGCGTGAAGATTTGCAGCAGCAGGCCCTGACCGGCCAGCGGCGCGCCGTCGATCAGGATGCCGTCGGCGCGCAGGCGCGCAAGGTCTTCGCCGTGCCCCGGCACGCGCGCGGCAACGGCCTCGTAATAACTGTCCGGCGTCTGCTGGAATGGTACGCCGCGTGCGCGCAAGGCCTCGACAGCGCCATAGATGTCGTCGGTACCCAACGCAATATGCTGGATGCCTTCGCCGTGATAGCGGGCGAGAAACTCCTCGATTTGCGAGCGGTCGTCGCGGCTTTCGTTGAGCGGGATCCTGATCTTGCCGCAGGGGCTGGTCATGGCGCGGCTGATGAGGCCGGTGAGCTTGCCCTCGATGTCGAAATAACGGATCTCGCGGAAGTTGAATATGCGCTCGTAAAACTCGGTCCAGTGATCCAAGTGACCGCGATAGAGGTTGTGGGTCAGGTGGTCGATGGTGTTCAGACCGACGCCACCGCTGTCGCCGGCGGCCGGGGTTGGTTCAAAATCGACATCGTAGATTGACCTCGCACCGTAACGGTCGACCAAGTAGATGACGAGGCCGCCTATCCCCTCGATTGCCGGAATCTTGAGTTCCATCGGTCCAACCGGCTGGTCGACGGCGGCCGCACCACGGCGCAATGCTTCCCGGTAAGCAAATGCCGCATCCTTGACCCGAAACGCCATTGCATTGGCCGATGGCCCATGCTGCGCCGCAAAGGTTGCCGACAAGCTGGCAGGCTCGCGATTCAGGATGAAGTTTATGTCGCCTTGCCGATAGTGACTCACTGCCTTATGGCGATGCCGCCCCACCTCGACGAAGCCGAACTGCGTAAGCAAGAGCGCCACCGCCTCCGGTTGGCGGCTGGTGAACTCGACGAATTCAAACCCGTCGGTACAAAGGGGGTTTTCGAACAGATCTGCCATATTACCCTCCGCCTTACGTCGGCTTAGCCAACTACTCTTACGACACGGTACGCACCCTAAAGGTTTCACTTGCCATAGTGACTTCTATTAGAGAAAGCCACGACAGCAGGCCGTCGCGGCGGGGCAGTCTCAGGTGAGTTGGCCGATCCAGTCATCCAGGGGAGGGGCCCCCGGGGCGCACCAGACGGTGCTCCGACGTAGGCCACATCCGCCAGCGAATTGGCAACAGCGTATTCGCGGGGTGCTACTGCGTAGTTTCACGACTTGATGGGTAATTCGAACCGGCGCTGGTGCCGGCGCAAACGGCTGCAACCTTATTTGCCGCTGCTTATACATGCGGCATGGGCAAGGTCGCCAAGAGCCGACGGTGGTATCCAAGCAATCGCACTCGATGCGAAAATTGGGTCTCTTTAGGGAGTTGCAGTCTGGGTAGTCACTTACCCGAACCACCGTTGCCGTCAGACCCTGATCTCTAAGAAGGTTGTCGCCGTGACTTGGACAGGGCCTCCAAAAAGGATCGCTGGCGTCTCCGCAAACAACGGATAACTCCAGCAAGTTAGGAGCAACAGTACGGTGAGCCTATACATATTTATTTACGGTGTCCGTATCCAATTTCATTCACCCTTGCGCCGAAATGCAAAGTGCAGGCTTTGGCATCCGCACAAATTCCGACTTGACCAACATTCAAGTGGCATTGGCGGTGGTCTTCATATTTGGTCGGTGCCACAATCCAATGTAACGGCCGATTCCCGTCGGTTTATCCGTAATCACAAATGAGATCCTGATTAGCAATGATCGTCAGCCAAGCTCACGTAGTGAGCCACCAACGCCCGTATTCTGAACTCCTGATCACGTGGGAGGGCAGAGACATGGGCAATGAATCGAATTCAATTTCAAGCGGGGATGTCGATGCCGGCGTTTTTCAGACTTTATGGAACTGAGCCGCAGTGTGAAGCCGCGCTTTTTCAGTCGCGCTGGCCGAGTGGGATTTGCAGCCCGCGCTGTGGTCATGGTGCGCATTGTGTCTTGCGCGGCGGCACTCGAAAAGTCTTCCAATGCAACGCCTGCCGACATCAAACCTCGCTAATCGCCGGTACGGTATTCCAAGGCACGAAACTCGCGCTGACGGTGTGGTCCCTGGCGATCTATCTGATCAGCCAAGCCAAGACGGGCCTGTCCGCGCTGGCGCTGATGCGACAACTGGGGGTGAGCTATTCGACGGCTTGGCTCATTCACCACAAACTGATGCAGACCATGGCGGCGCGCGAAGCGCGCTATGTCCTCAATGGTCAGGTTCAGGTCGACGATGCCGACTTGGGCGGGGAGCGCAGCGGCGGCAAAGTCGGGCGTGGCTCGGAGAATAAAGTGCCTTTCGTGGCGGCTGTCTCGCTGACGGCGGACGGGCTCCCTTTGCGCACCAAGCTCACCCCGGTGCCTGGCTTTACTCTCAAGGCGATCGCCCAGTGGGCCAAGGATCAACTCGCGCCAGGAAGTACCGTCTTGTCGGATGGCCTGGCCTGTTTCAGCGCCGTCACCGAGGCCGGTTGCTCTCACCAGCCCACGGTGGTCGCTGGGCGCAAACCGAAGGACTTGCCCGAATTCCAGTGGATCAATACCGTGCTCGGGAATCTGAAAACCAGTCTCTCCGGTCGTTACCATGCGTTTAATTTCCAAAAGTATGCGGCGCGTTACCTCGCCGCGTTTACCTATCGCTTCAACCGACGATTCGATCTCCATGCCTTGCAGGTGCGTTTGCTCGTCGCCGCCGTCTGCTGCAGTCCGCAGCCGCTGAGAGTGATTCGTTTGGCTGACGTTCATTGCTAATCAGGAATGAGATTGAGTCAGAGAATTCAGGCCTGCATGGCTTCTGGTAGTGTTCATTACTTCCGTTACCGCCGTAGAGCGGGATTTCTGGGACACAGGCAGGGTTGCGGCGCGCGTCAAGGTAGTTGTCGCCTGAGTCATGCAGCCAATGGTTGATTATGGTTGCCCGCCAAATGCGTCTTTATGATGGAGTCGCGTTCGGGA
>JAYUGL010000185.1:0-4908 GCA_043738385.1 Sterolibacteriaceae bacterium | reverse complement strand
GGAATCTTCGTCGGACTTTGGCCGGTGACGCTTCTCGTGCTCAGCTTTATCCTCGAGAAGAGGGTTTGACGTCCTGACGTCCGCGCCGGCGCGGCAGTGGCGTGCGTGCTTTTTTTCTTGGGATTGCTGGTGCTCCCGGCAATCGTATGGTTTGTTGCGCACTAACCCGCAGCTGCTGCGGACGAGCCGCAAGCACCGTGCAAAGTCAACCGTCTGTGGTGGTCCGCCGCAGAGCACGACGTTGGGCGGCAACCCGGCGGCCAACGTTTGACATCGGCCAGAACCGGACACTCAAGTGTGGTCATCATTGTGCCTTCCCGGATGAGAATGGGCGTAACGTTTGACGGGGCGTCGTAGCGGATAATGCATGCTCTGGTGCGGTTGAATTTCCTCTTGAGTCATCCGTAATGGGAAGCCACATCGCATCACTCTAGGAGAAACGCAAATGGAGCTTATCGAGCCGGATGAAATGACTGATTTCGAGACCGTCTTAGCGCGATACCATCTCGATAAGGACGATTTTGAGCTAAGCGAAATTGATACAACCGATCCTAAAACGGATGAAATATTTGCGCTAACCGGCACCCTGACCGTGACGCAAAAATCTACGGGTAGCCAAAAGCAATACCCCATCGGAGACGGGTCAAGACGGTCATGGGTCGCTGAATTTCAGAGAGATGTTGTCGAGGGGTATTTTCACTGACGTAGCCGATTTAATTGATCAGTTTCGTTGTGGGAACCAATTAAAGTGGTCGGGTTCGCGTTGTTTTTCAGAAGAAGTCGAAGCCGATCCCTCTGAAGAACACCAACTGCGCGGCAACGACGGGCATCCGGTAGCGACTGCGCCCCCTTTTAATGGGCCACACCGGCAGCGAAGCCGAAGACGTTGACCACGCTCAAGCCGAGCAATACTGCCCAGGTTCCAAACACGCCGACACCGCGGCCGATGGACGGGCCGCTGGCATGCGAGATTCCCCAGGCGTGGAACAGCCGCGCGACCAGCAGCGTGATTCCGGCGACATGCATCCACAGCCTGTGGCCGCCGTTCAATTCCCACACCCCGAGCAGCAGCAGGGCGAGTGGGACGTATTCGACAAAATTGGCCTGCACCCGCATCGCGCGCAGCATTGCTTCGTTGCCGCCGTCGCCGAGGTCGACGTGCTGTTTCACGCGCTGGCGTATCACCAAACCGGACAGCGCGATCAGCAACAAGCCGTGAAGCCCCGCGTACAGGGCGGTTACAGGGATCAGCACAGTCATTCGATTCTCCTCGTCGTTGGCGCAGAGGCCGGTTGGTGCACGATGTGCGAGTCGCTCCGGTATGCAGGTTTTTACGATCTTGCGGCTACTTCTTTTTCGCGCGCGGATGTGCGGCGTCGTAGACCTTCGCCAAGTGCTGAAAATCGAGGTGTGTATAAATCTGCGTGGTGCTGATGTTGGCGTGGCCGAGCATTTCCTGCACGGCTCGCAGGTCGCCGGAGGATTGCAGGACATGCGAGGCGAAGGAGTGGCGCAGCATGTGGGGATGCACGTGTATGCCCAGTCCCTGTTGCAGTGACCAGCGTTCCAGGCGTCGTGCGATGGAGCGCGGCGACAGGCGCCCGCCGCGGTTGTTGACGAACAGCGCGGGTTCTTCGTCGTCGGCGATTTCTCCGCGCCGCGCCAGCCATTGTTCGATGGCGGTTCTCGCCTGCTCGCCGACCGGCACGATGCGGGTCTTGTTGCGCTTGCCGGTCACCCTGACTTCGCCGTCGCTCAGCGCGAGCCCACCGTGGCAATCGAGGCTCGCCAGTTCGGCGAGGCGCAGGCCGGAGGAGTAGAGCAACTCGAACATCGCCTTGTCGCGCAGCTCCAGCAGTACATCGGTGTCGGCATCGAGCAGGGCTGCCGCCTGATCAACAGCGAGCACTTTGGGCAGCGCACGCGGCGCCTTGGGCGCACGCACGCCTTCGCAGGGGTTGCGCGTGATGGCGCCGCGTCGCGCCAGCCAGCGGTAGTAGGCGCGCCAGGCGGAAAGCACACGCGCCAGCGAACGCGCGCCGAGGCCGCGCCCATGCAGTTGCATGACGTAACGGCGCACCTGCGCTTGTTGTATCTCCAGCAGGTCGACAGTGCCTGCCAGCGCGGCCAACAGGTTCAGGTCGTGGCGGTAAGCGGTAACGGTGTGGCGGCTCGCCAGCCGCTGGTGGGCGAGTTCGGTGAGAAAGATTTCTATGGCGGTGCTTGCGCTCAAGGGAATAACTTTATGGATGTGACTTCACCTACCCGCGACCCGGTACAACACTGCCGCGGCCATCTCGCCGATGCGCGACAGATACAGCACGCCCATGTCGGGGTAGAAACGCCCACTTTCTTCGCTGGCCAGCACCAGCAGGCCGAAACACTTGCCGTCGTTCCACAGCGGAATCTGCGCCATCGAGCGAATGTGCCCGCTGCGCTCGCCGAACCATTCCACGGCTTCCTGTCCGGTACTGGAGCCACAATAGGGATGCGCCAGACTGCCGGCCAAGGTCTTCATCGCGTCGCTGACGGGCGAGAACTCGGGTTCCACGCCGGGGATGATTCCCCACAAGCGCACCGCCACATGCGGCACGGCGAAGCCGCCGCCCAGGTGCGAGTAGAGGGCGCGCGCCGCGCTGCCAAAGCAGTTGGCGTCCATGATCGCCACGGCAAGCGCGTGCACCTTGCCGGCGATGGCGTCGTTTTCTTCGCCGAAGCGGATCAGCTCGGCGAGCTTGCCTTCGAGCAGCCGCAACTTGTCGCGCAGTACGCCCATTTGCCGCTCGCCGAGGGATACCGCGGCGTCGCCGTGGGGGCTGGACAGCGTGATCTGTGCCAGCAGTTCCGCCTGGTGTTGAAAGAACTCGGGGTGGGCTTTCAAATACGTTGCGACGTCGTCATCATTCATGTCAGTTCCTTTGGAATTTCGATTTCACCTGAAAAAACGGATACCGCCGGCCCGGTCATCATCACCGGTTGACCCGGCCCGGCCCAGGCGATGGAAAGATCGCCGCCGCGCGTGGCGACGCGCACCGGCGAGTCGAGCAGCGCGCGGCGGATGCCGGTCACCACGGCGGCACAGGCACCGGTGCCGCACGCCAGGGTTTCGCCGCCGCCACGTTCATACACCCGCAGCCTGATCGCGTGGCGGTCGACAATCTGCATGAATCCCGCATTGACCCGCAGCGAAAAACGCGGATGGGATTCGATCAGCGGGCCGTCTCCGGCGACGGGCGCGGCATCGACGTCATCCACCACTTGCACCGCATGCGGGTTGCCCATCGACACCACGCTGATGTCGACGCGGTGCCCGCCAACCTGCAACGGCTGCACCACGGCATCGGAATCACTTTGAAAGGGGATGTCCGCCGGCGCGAAACGAGGCGCGCCCATATCGACCGTCACATCGCCATTCGCTTCGAGGCGTGGCGTAATGATGCCGGAGCGGGTTTCGACGCGAATCTCGCGTTTGGCCGAGAGGCCCTGTTCGCTGACAAAGCGGGCGAAACAACGCGCGCCGTTGCCGCACTGTTCCACCTCGCCACCGTCGGCATTGAAAATCCTGTAGCCGAAATCGACGTCGTCACGGCCCGGCTTCTCGACAACAAGTATCTGGTCGCAACCGACGCCAAAATGTCTGTCGGCCAGAAAGCGCGCCTGCGCCGCTGTCGGCACGAAGTTGTTGCGTACCGCATCGAGCACGACGAAGTCGTTGCCGAGGCCCTGCATTTTGGTGAAGCGAATTTTCATCCCAGCAACGCCCGGTAATCTTTCCAGAGGCATCGGTCCATCACGACGGTGATGCCCGCTGCGCGCGCCCGCTCCGCCGCTTCTTCATCGACCACCCCTTCCTGCAACCACACGGCCTTGATGCCGCGTGCGATGCACTCGTCGACGATGCCCGCCACGTGCTGCGGGGCGCGGAACACATCGACCAGATCAGGCACTTCCGGCAGGTCCGCCAGATGAGCATAAGCACGCTCGCCCAGCCCCGCGGTGATGCCGGGTCGCACCGGGACGATGCGGTAGCCCGCTTGTTGCATGGCGTAAGCCACACCGTGGCTGGGCCGCTGCGGCCGGTTTGAGAAGCCTACGACGGCGATAGTCTTGGTCGCTTGCAGCAATTGGCGGATTTCGTCGGCGGGAGGATTGCGGAACATCGCTGAATCTTACCCTGCGGCGCATCGTGCCGATCCTCGGAAACGCGGCTCAATAAAAGCCTTTTTCCCCCGCCGGGCGCGATTTGAAGCGCTTGTGCACCCAGAAGTATTGTTCCGGCATTGTCAGCACCTCGCCTTCGATGAAGGCGTTCATGCGCAGCGTATCGGCTTCCACGCTGATGCCGGGATAGTCTTCCCAGGGCGGCATCAGGGTGACTTCGTAACCGTCCGCCACCATGCGCGTAATGCACGGCACCACCCGCGCGCCGGACAGCCGCGCCAGCCGCGAGACGCCGGTAATGGTGGCGGCGGACACGCCGAAGAAGGGAACGAACAGCGCATCCTTGGCGCCAAAATCCATGTCCGGCAAATAGTAGAACGGGTAGCCATCCTTCAGCGCCTTGAGCGCGCGGCGCATGCCGTCCTGGCGCGACAACAACACTGGTGTATTGAAGCGCATGCGGCCGGCCAGCAGGCGTGCGTCGAAGTGGCGATTCTTCTGTCGCGAGTAAACGCTGACCAGCGGCGTTGCCATGGTCATCATCACGCCGCCGGCGTCGAGGCCGACGAAGTGCGGCGCCAGCAGTAGGGTCGGTCGGCCGTCGGGATCCTTGAGATGTTCGCGGCCGTGCAGGCGGATGATGCGTTCCAGCCTTTCTTGCGGCGCCCACCAGAACAGCGAACGATCAAGCAGCGTGCGGCTGAAGGCGATGATGTGGCGGCGCGTGATGGTGCGCCGCCAGGCTTC
>JAYUGL010000184.1:0-4915 GCA_043738385.1 Sterolibacteriaceae bacterium | reverse complement strand
TCTACGACGATAACGGAATCTCGATCGATGGCCATGTCGACGGCTGGTTTACCGACGACACGCCGCAGCGTTTCGAGGCTTACGGCTGGCATGTGGTGCGCAAGGTCGACGGCCACGATGTGACGGCGGTAAATGCGGCCATCGAAGAGAGCCAGAAAATCACAGACAGGCCGAGTTTGATCTGCTGCAAGACGGTCATCGGCAAAGGCTCACCCAACAAGGCCGGCAGCCACGAAAGCCACGGCGCCGCGCTCGGCGAGAAGGAGGTCGCTGCGACTCGCCTGAATATTGGCTGGAATCATCCGCCGTTCGAAATTCCGGCCGATGTTTACGCGGGATGGGACGCGCGTGGCAAAGGAGCGCTGCAGGAAGCCGATTGGAATGCCAGATTCGCCGCGTACGCTAAGACTTTTCCGAGGGAAGCAGCCGAGTTTGTGCGCCGCATGTCGGGCGATCTGCCGCAGAGCTGGCGCCAGCATGCGGATGAGTTTCTCGCCAGGGTCAACGAGGAGGCCGGGACGATCGCCAGCCGCAAAGCATCGCAGAATACGATCGAAGCGCTGGCACCGGCGCTGCCCGAACTGGTAGGTGGTTCCGCCGATCTGGCCGGCTCGAATCTCACGCTGTGGTCAGGATCGAAAGGCATTGGCAAGGCCGGCGGCGGCAACTATATTTACTACGGCGTGCGCGAGTTCGGCATGTCCGCGATCATGAATGGTATGACGTTGCATGGTGGTCTGATTCCTTACGGCGGCACCTTTCTTACCTTCTCGGACTATTCGCGCAACGCGCTGCGCATGGCGGCGCTAATGAAAATTCGTAGCTTGTTCGTGTTTACCCACGATTCCATCGGCCTGGGCGAGGATGGGCCCACGCACCAATCGGTCGAGCACGCAGCCAGTCTGCGCCTGATTCCGAACATGGACGTCTGGCGCCCCTGCGATTCGGTGGAATCCGCGGCGGCATGGATTGCTGCAATCGAACGCCGGGACGGGCCGGCGTGCCTGCTGTTTTCGCGCCAGAACCTGCCGTTCCAGGCTCGTGATGCGGCACGCATCAAGCAAATCGCGCGCGGCGGTTATGTGTTATTCGACGCCACCAGTCCTAAGGCGATCATTATCGCAACCGGCTCGGAGGTTTCGCTGGCTGTGAGCGCGCAGAAGCTGCTGGCCGAAGCCGGTATTGCGGTCAGAGTGGTGTCGATGCCGTGCACGAACGTATTCGACCGCCAGGACGCCGCTTATCGCGAATCAATTCTGCCGAAAGGCGCCAAACGGGTTGCGGTAGAGGCTGGCGTGACCGACTACTGGCGCAAGTACGTCGGCCTCGAAGGTGCGGTGGTCGGGCTCGATCGCTTCGGCGAATCGGCGCCGGCCGGTGAACTGTTCAAATACTTTGGCATCACCGCCGAAGCTGTTGCCGATGCCGTGAAACGCCTGGTCTGAAGGGCATTTCGTTGCTGGTCGTGCTGCAGCCGTTGAGGATGAGCCATGCAGAATACGATGCGGTTGGTCGCTGACATAGGAGGCACCAATGCGCGACTCGCACTGGTTGCCGCAGATTCTCTGCAGCCTCAACACGAAAAAACGGTGCGCTGCGCGGATTTCGAAGGCCTCGAACAGGCCGTGCGCCGCTATTTGCAGGACTGCGGTAATGCGGTGGTGCGCGAAGCGGCGCTGGACGTCGCTACCGGCATCACCGGAGATTTCGTACATCTGACCAACGGACCCTGGAGATTTTCGATCGAACAGACCCGTCGCAATCTGGGTCTCGAACGGCTGCTCGTCGTCAACGACTTTACCGCACTCGCGCTTGCCGTTCCGACCCTGCGCCCGGATGAATTGCAGCAGATCGGTGGCGGCGCCGCGGTTCCCGTAACACCGATCGCGGTTATCGGTCCGGGCACCGGGCTGGGTGTATCCGGATTGATCCCGGTCGGCAACGGTCGGATTGCACTGCAGGGCGAAGGCGGCCATATCGCATTCAGTCCGATCGGCGAAAAAGAGATCGGCGTACTGCGTTGGCTGCAACAGCGATACGGATACGATCATGTCTCCACGGAACGCGTGGTCAGCGGAATGGGACTGGAAAATCTCTACCAGGCGTTGTGCGCACTGGATGGTGTGCAAGCACAAGCTCTCGGACCGGATAAAATAACGGCGGCGGCGTTGTCCAATGGCGATGCTCAGTGTACAGAAGCGGTGGACATGTTCTGCGCAATCCTTGGCACGGCCGCAGCGAATCTGGTGGTCACGCTGGGTGCGCGCGCAGGTTGCTACATCGGCGGCGGTATCGTGCCCAGGCTCGGGGACTACTTCGCGCGTTCGCCGTTTCGAGCCCGGTTCGAAACAAAGGGAAGGTTTTCCGGCTATGTTGCGGCGGTGCCGACTTACGTGATCCTTGCGCAGTCGCCCGCACTACGTGGTCTTGCCACGCTTTTTCAAGACGTACGATGACACCATGAATGCAATGATCGACAGTATCGGCCTCGTGCTCTGGTTGATCTACGGCATCCTGCTGCGGTCCCTGCCGCTGATAATTTCCAACGTGTTTACGCTGGCACTGTCGCTGACCATCATCGCGCTCAAGATCCGCTATCGCGAGCCGCAACGCGGTGGCCCCAATCGCTAGGCAAGGCGCCAGTCGAGGCGTATTCCGGCAAGGGTATCGACGAAAACTTCCTTGGAAGGATTGAGCGCCCGATCGCCCGATCCGCGGGTTGGGTCTGTCCGATGTACCCGTCATCGCACGGTGTCATGCCTGTGATCGGCGCTCCGAGTACAGTAAAATCCAGTTTTGATCGGGGGACTCGCCAGTGACCATTCGCGTTGCAATAAACGGCTACGGCCGCATCGGCCGCAACATCCTGCGGGCGCATTACGAGGACGGTAAGAAGCATGACATTCAGATCGTTGCGATCAACGACCTCGGCGATGCGAAAATCAACGCCCACCTCACCAAGTACGACTCCGCCCATGGAAAATTTCCGGGGACCGTGATGGTCGACGGTGACTATCTGGTCATCAACGGCGACAAGATCAAAGTCTGTGCCCTGCGCAATCCCGCCGAGCTGCCCTGGAAGGAACTCGGCGTGGACGTGGTGCTCGAGTGCACCGGATTGTTTACCAGCAAGGCCAAGGCCGGTGCCCACCTGATCGCAGGGGCTAAGAAAGTCATCATCTCCGCGCCCGGCGATAAGGACGTCGACGCTACGGTGGTCTACGGCGTGAATCACGGCACCCTCAAAGCCGCGCATACGGTGATCTCCAACGCCAGTTGCACGACCAATTGTCTGGCGCCTATGGTCAAGGCGTTGAACGATCGCATCGGTGTGGTCAACGGTTTGATGACCACGATTCATGCGTACACCAATGATCAGGTGCTGACCGACGTGTACCACACCGATCTGCGCCGGGCGCGTTCCGCAACCATGTCCATGATCCCGACCAAGACTGGCGCGGCGGCGGCGGTGGGCCTGGTACTTCCGGGACTGAACGGCAAACTGGACGGTTTCGCCATGCGCGTTCCGACCATCAACGTGTCCATCGTCGATCTTGTCTTTGTGGCCAAGCGCGCGACCAGCGTGGACGAAGTCAACAACGCAGTGAAGCAGGCTGCGGAAGCCGAACTCAAGGACATTATCCAATACAACAAGGAGCCGCTGGTCTCGGTGGATTTCAACCACAATCCCGCGTCGTCCGTGTTCGACTCGACGCTCACCAAGGTTTCGGAAGGAACCCTGGTCAAGGTATGCTCCTGGTACGACAACGAGTGGGGATTCAGCAATCGCATGCTCGATACCACTGTCGCGTTCGTGAACGCAAAATAAGCGGAAGCGATTTCGGACCGGAGGGCACAGACACGAACAGGCCGCGTTCTCGGGCTGGCTCCTGTGTGCCCTCTGCGTTTTTGAAAACCTGTACGCATTGACTTGTTGCCATGACCATCCTGCGGATGACCGATCTCGACCTGCGCGGCAAGCGCGTGTTCATTCGCGCCGACCTGAACGTTCCGCAGGACGATGCCGGCAACATTACCGATGACGCCCGTATTCGTGCGTCCGTTCCGGCGCTCCGCCATGCGCTCAAGGCCGGAGCCGCAGTCATGGTGACATCGCATCTGGGTCGGCCGACCGAAGGCGAGTTCAGACCCGAGGATACGCTGGCACCGGTCGCGCAGCGCCTGTCCGAACTGCTCGGCATGCCGGTGCCGCTGAAGGCAAACTGGGTCGATGGCGTGGACGTCAAACCCGGCCAGGTCGTGCTGCTGGAGAACTGTCGCGTCAACAAGGGCGAAAAGAAAAACGACGACGTGCTGGCCAGAAAAATGGCCGCGCTGTGCGATGTTTACGTGAACGATGCGTTCGGCACGGCACACCGTGCTGAGGCGACGACGCACGGCATTGCCAAATACGCGCCGGTCGCCTGTGCCGGGCCGCTCATGGCAGCGGAACTCGACGCGCTGGGCAAGGCGTTACGCGAACCCAGGCGCCCGCTGGTGGCCATTGTCGCCGGCTCGAAGGTGTCCACGAAGCTCACCATCCTCGGCGAGCTGGCGAAAAAAGTGGACCAACTGATCGTTGGCGGGGGTATCGCCAATACCTTCATGCTTGCTTGTGGTCTGCCAATCGGCAAATCGCTGGCCGAGGCCGATCTCGTCGGCGAAGCCAGGAACATCATGGCGATCATCGCAGCAAAGGGCGGCGCGGTGCCGATCCCGGAGGATGTGGTGTGCGCGAAAGAATTTTCTGCAGATGCCCAGGCAACGGTGAAGGACGCGAAAGACGTCGCGGCCGACGATCTCATCCTGGACATCGGGCCGAAGACCGCTGCCCACCTTGCCACCATTCTCGGCAAGGCCGGCACCATCGTCTGGAACGGCCCGGTCGGCGTGTTCGAATTCGAGCGCTTCGCTG
>JAYUGL010000183.1:0-1580 GCA_043738385.1 Sterolibacteriaceae bacterium | reverse complement strand
GTAAAAGTACTATACTCGAATGGACGAATCACCGAGTAAGCCATGCCCAACTTCATACAAGCTGACCGCAAGACTGACTACCTGCTGCCGCCCTCACTGGATGATTGGCTGAACGAAGACCATCTGGCGCGGTTTGTGGTTGAAGTGATCGATCAGTTAGATCTATCGAATTTGACGCGGCAGTATGCGGGGCGCGGCTCGAAGGCCCACCACCCGGCCACCCTGCTGGCGATACTGGTGTATGGCTACGCCACCGGCGTATTCTCCAGCCGCCGCTTGGAGCGGGCCACCTACGATTCCGTTGCCTTTCGCTATATTGCGGCAGGGACGCATCCCGATCACGACACCCTGGCCACCTTCCGCCGACGCTTTCTGGACGAACTGGCGGGATTGTTTGTGCAGGTGCTGGAACTGGCTCAGGAAATGAAACTGCTCAAGCTGGGTACCGTCTGTCTGGACGGCACCAAGATACACGCCAACGCTTCGCGCCACAGCGCGCTGTCGCATGGGCACATCGAGAAGCTGGAAGTCCAGCTCAAGGCCGAAGTGCAAGAGCTGTTCGCACAGGCAGAGTCAGCCGATCAGGCGAACGTCCCGGATGGGGTCAGCCTGCCCGATGAAATCAAGCGTCGCGAAGATCGGTTGGCGGCGATGGCGGCAGCCAAGGTCAAGATTGCAGCGCGGGCCGAGGAACGATATCAACGGGAGAAAGCCGAGTACGAGCAAAAGATGGCGAATCGTGCCGCCAAAGAGAAGGACAGCGGCAAGAAGCCGGGGGGTAAGCCCCCTCAAGCGCCCACACCGGGGCCGAAGGATAGCGACCAGATCAATCTGACCGACGACGAGTCGCGCATCATGCCGGTGTCCGGCGCTGGTTTCGAGCAATGCTACAACGCCCAGGCAGCCGTGGATGCAGCCACCATGCTGGTGGTGGCCACCGGCGTTACCCAGGCGCCCAACGACAAGGAGCAGGTCGCACCGATGCTGGCAACGCTCAAGGTGCAGGCTGCGGTGCTGGGCAGCGTGGAGCGTTTGATTGCTGACAGCGGTTTTTCCAGCGAGAAGAACATCAAGGCGTGTGAGGCAGCCCGGATAGAGCCGCTGATCGCAGTGGCCAGAGATGAGCATCATCCGGGGTGGCGCGAACGGCACAGCGAACCCTCGCCGTTACCCGCCGACGCCACGCCGATGCAGGTCATGGCGCATAAGTTAAAGACCAAGGCGGGGCGAGCGGTCTATGCCTTGCGCAAGCAGACCGTCGAACCGGTGTTCGGCATCATCAAGTCGGTGATGGGCTTTGGGCAGTTTTCTTTACGCGGATTGAACAAGGTCAGCGGCGAGTGGGCGCTGGTGTGCCTCGCGTGGAATGTGAAACGCATGGCGGTATTGCGCCCAAAGTGCGCTGCTTGCGGGTGAAATGGGGTGAAAAGCGAGAAAAAGCGAGCGCTAATTATTCTTAATGCATAATTCGTCAAAAAATCCGAGATTCAAAATCCTCGGCTTCTCCAATTTCAAGCCAAGTCCGACAGGCTGCTAGGTATCGCGAAATCCAACCGTCACCGAAAGACGCATGAGGTAGA
>JAYUGL010000182.1:0-1581 GCA_043738385.1 Sterolibacteriaceae bacterium | reverse complement strand
AGTAGTGTCCCAACGTTGAGCGATTGATCGCCAGCAACTGATTGACACGAAAATGATAAATCATGCTTTATTCTGGTCTCGATTTGAACTCCGCCGCTAACGTTTGCCATCCTGCGAGGAACTCACTCGCAGGGGGCATCGATGAACATAGGCAAGCTGGTGTTCGCGCAGATCATGGAACATCTGCCGCTGACGACGTTTCGTCGTTGCGTAGCGCGTTACGGGGGCGAGCACAAAGTCAAAACGTTTTCTTGCATCGATCAGTACCTCTGCATGGCGTTCGCGCAGCTTACCTATCGCGAGAGCCTGCGCGATATCGAAGCGTGCTTGCGAGCGCAAGCGGGCAAGCTCTATCACATGGGCATCCGCGGCAGCGTAGCCCGCAATACCTTGGCCAATGCGAACGCGGTGCGCGACTGGCGCGTCTACGCCGACTTGGCCCAGTCTCTCATCGGAATTGCTCGCCGTCTTTATATTGGGGAACCCTTCGGCGTCGATCTGAAGGAGACGGTCTACGCGCTCGATGCCAGCACCATCGACCTGTGCCTGTCGGTGTTTTCCTGGGCACCGTTTCGCTCGACGAAAGCAGCCATCAAGTTGCACACGCTGTTGGATCTGCGCGGCAATATCCCCACGTTTCTGCACATCAGCGACGGCAAACTGCACGACGTCAATGTCCTCGACCTGTTGGTACCCGAGCCCGGCGCCTTCTACATCATGGACCGCGGCTATATCGACTTCGAACGGCTGCATCGCCTTCACGACGTGGGCAGCTTCTTTGTGACGCGCGCCAAATCCAATCTCAAAGCACAGCGTCGTTATTCGCATCCGGTCGACCGGAGCACAGGGTTGATTTGCGACCAGACCATCGCGCTCACCGGATTCTATTCGCGCCAAGACTTCGACACGCCGCTGCGCCGCATCCGATTTCGCGACCCCGAGACCGGCAAGCGGCTGGTGTTCCTGACCAACAACTTCGCGCTGCCGGCGATCACCATCACCGAGCTCTACCGATGCCGCTGGCAGGTGGAGTTGTTTTTCAAATGGATCAAGCAGCATCTTCGTATCAAAGTCTTCTTCGGCACCTCCGAGAACGCAGTCAAGACTCAAATCTGGATTGCGGTCTCCGTCTACGTGCTCGTCGCCATCGTCAAAAAGCGGCTCAACCTCTCGGCAAGCCTCTATGAAATGCTACAGATCTTGAGTCTGACCATGTTCGAACGCATGCCATTGAATCAGCTACTTACCAAAATGAACGCCGACGACAACATTGAGGTTTCAGCCAACCAACTGAATCTCTTTGATTAACGTTGGGACACTAGTGAGTAATTCTATATTCGTAGGATGTGGAAATTTAGGGGCCTTGCTGAAGCCGCCGAACTGCGGGTCGAAGCTCTCTTCAATCTGGCGGCGCGCCGTCTGTAGCGGCCCCGGATTAAATGCAATGTCCTGAAGGACAAGTGCGGGGTTGGTGCTGCGCAGAGCGTTAATCAGGGTGCTGTTCTGCTTGCCGATGTCCGCGCGCTGCTTGCGATAAAACGCCTCCACGCGGCGCATCAGCTCGGTAAAGGCCGGCATGCC
>JAYUGL010000181.1:0-4929 GCA_043738385.1 Sterolibacteriaceae bacterium | reverse complement strand
GAAACTCTGGAAATTCCCGAGCACTTGCGCGGGGAAGTTTCCGCGTATGTGCTGGCTCAATTGCATCAACGGGCTGGAAACGTCGGCTTCGTCTGGGTTGATACGCAGGACATGGCAGGCTGGGCCTGTTCGTGGTAGCCATGGACAACACCCTGCGCATAAGGACGATAGAGCATGCACAAGCTTCCTGAAATCGGGTTCCTGCGCTTGGCGCAAATCATCGGCAATCCCAAATCGGAACCGCCAATACCCGCAGTCATCCCCGTCAGCAAGTCGACTTGGTGGGAAGGCGTAAAAAACGGACGCTACCCGCAGCCGGTAAGAAGCTTGGGGCGGCGCATTACAGCATGGCGCGTGGAGGATATCCGCAAGCTGATTGAACAGGCGGTCGGCTGATTCTGTTCGTTAGTGCCGGCTAGCGAGCCATTCCGTAATACCATTCAGCATGTTGGGCTGGACCCGCCTAACGGGATCGGGGCCGACGGCACTCTGCACCGATAGGGGCTATGCAAGGCCAATCGTAGTAAGAAACGTGGTAACTGCAAAATGGCGCGAACGCAGTCTGGCTCAACGGAGAGGCTTGCATCGGACAGTGTGGAAGACACCGCCCCGCCAAGTTCAAACGGCCCGGTTTTCGGGCCTTTTTTTCGTCTCAGGCAAACCGATCCCGAATTTCTCTTCGTTGCTGACTTTCGGTTTGGCATGCTTCGTGTTAGGTTTTGTTCTGCGGACCCGAAGCCGGCAAGCCACGGTACCCGAGGAAACAACTGCCAACGTTAATCCTATAAAACATTTACGGAACAGCACTATGATCAGTCCAATCAACAACGCCAGTATTGTCACCAAGATCAAAGGAGCATTGAATGAGCGCTTCGGTATAGATGTTACTCAGGTCAACGAAAATTCGCGTTTGCGAGAACTTGGTGTCGACTCCCTCCATGTAGTCGAGATCATGCTCGATATGGAAGCCGAGCTTGGCATCAAACTTGAAGATCTTTCTGTACCGCCCAATCCATCTCTGGGAGAAGTCGCTATTGCAATCGGACGAAACCTGCCAGCCAGTGCTTGATTGATGAACTCAGATACCACTCAGCATTGAAAGCTCACACATGATCAAGCGTCAAGATGTTGTTATTACCGGGATGGGCCTCATCTCTCCAATCGGACTAAACGTCAGCGAGTTAATTTCTAATCTGACTAAAAGCCAATCGGGTATTCACCTTTGGGAATCGCCGCGACTAACAAAGAAGTTCCCAGCTGCCTTGGTTCAACAGAGTTTTAATGAAGAGTTCACCAAGCTCGAATTGCCTTACCTTGATCGCTGTTCACAAATGGCGATATTAGCGGCCCGTCAAGCGGTTGCTGATGCCGGGCTGGCCGGGTTTGCTGACTATGGACAGCGTGCCGGACTCTATTTCGGTTCGGCCAGGGCTGGGACAGAAACAGAAGAGGCATGGTTTGAACAGTTTCTTATCGAGCATAAGGAAACAGCCAGACCATATTCAGTTTTTGCAATTATGCATAATGCGGCGGCGGCTCATATTTCGATACGCCACCAAATTCTGGGCCCCGTGATGACCCATAGTAGCGCCTGTACCTCGTCCGGTTGTGCAATCGGGGACGCCTACCGAGCGATCCGTGACGGCTATCTGGATGTGGCAATCGCCGGAGGAGCGGAAGCGCCGATTACAGCTTCCGTTCTTGGAGCTTGGGATGGAACCCGCGCCCTTGCAGTGGCTGATTCAATCGATGTTGGCCGAAGTTGCCGCCCATTTTCCAAACATCGAAATGGGCTGGTCATGGGCGAGGGGGCAGCATTCATTGTGCTTGAATCAGCAGAACACGCCAGAAATCGTGGCGTTGACTGCTATGGCGCCGTATCCGGATACGGCATTGCATCCGACGGCTACCACATTGGCTCACCTAAGGTTGAAGGACAGGTGGCGGCAATTATTGCAGCACTGGACGATGCCAAGGTCTCACGGGGTCAAATTGGCTATTTCAACGCACATGCTACTGGCACTAAGGGCGGTGACATGGTGGAAACCAATGCAATCCACTTAGCGTTTAGCAATGCGGCCGCAGCACTTCCGGTCAGTTCGACCAAGTCGGTTCACGGTCACTTGCTCGGAGCTGCAAGCGTTCTGGAATTCATTATCACTACCGTCGCAATGACAGAATCATTCCTTCCGGCAACGACAAACCTGGACGAAGTTGATCCCGATTGCAATTTGAACCACATAACCAATACTCCAATTTTCAACATACCTGTCGAGCATGCAATGTCGTTTTCGTCAGGTTTAGGTGGTACCAATGTGGCGTTGGTCGTTTCAAAGTACCCTGAAATGTCTAGCAAGCGTCACGCTGTTCCGGTGTAGTCCTTTTTAAACTCACGAAGGGGAAAATCATGGCAACTCTCAACTTTGCTACGCAACCAACAATTCAGCACGAATCGAACCGCATCGAGGTCGACTTTGACTCCGGAGCGGCCAACACGCTGTGGGTCACCATGGCCCGTGACACTGCCGGGGGACGTCAGAACTTCTCGTTACCGATATTGAATGGCTTGCACGAATTGCTTTCAGCGGTGAAAAACGATGACGTCAGCTGGCGACACCAGGGACAGATGAAACCTGTGCATTACACGGTGCTCAAGTCCGGTCATCCAGATTATTTCAGTCTGGGTGGAGATCTTGAGCACTTTCGTTCATGCATCACCCGGCAGGACAAGACGTCCCTGTATCAATACTCCAAGCTGTGCCTGGACATCCTGTACGAGTGGGCGACGACGCTGAACAATCGCGCAACCACCATTGCGCTGGTTCAAGGTCGTGCTTTGGGTGGTGGATTCGAAACTGCGCTCGGTGCGGATTTTTTAATTGCAGAAGAGCAGAGTGAGTTTGGCTTTCCTGAAATCATGTTTGGCCTGTTCCCATGCACCGGCGGCATGAGCCTGCTCGCCCGACGCGTCGGTGTTTTTGAAGCCGAACGGATGATGACCAATGGCCGCATCTACTCGGCAACTGAACTGAAGGAAATGGGAATCGTGGACGAGCTTTGTGCGAAGGGCGAAGGCGTTGCCGCTGTGGAAAAATTCATCGCAGGACATGCCAAGCGCCGTATCGCCCGTCTTATGCTGCAGCGCAGTCGTTATCGTGTCGCGCCACTGGATTATCAGGAGTTATTAATGGTTGTCGACGAATGGGTCAGCACCGCCATGGACCTGAATGCCGACGAGCTTCGTGTGATGGAAATGCTAATTCATATGCAGGAAGGCCGCTGAACTATCGACGGATTTCTGGCGGTCGATATCGGCGAGGATATTGCCAATAGCATCCAGTGTGGCGGCTGACGCTTCGGTGACGTCAGTTCTCATTCGCGCTTCGGCGCGCTTCAGGTCTTCGCGCGAACAGCGCATGAGGCCTGTCGCGACGGCCATCAGGCGCACCGCACCGATGCTGGCACAGACGCCTTTGAGCGCATGGGCGGTATCGGCGATGCACTCAATATTCTGAGTAGTCAAAGCCCGGATCAGACCCTCGCAATTACGTCGGATGTCCTCTTCCGCATGCGTCAATAGTTCGCGCAGAAAAGCCGGTCGCCCACTGATAGACTTGAGGTGCTCGATCACCGTGAGATCGATAGCCTGCGTTGGAACAGCCTTGAGAATAGGCCGGGCGAGCTTGGCGGGGACTGGTTCGCTCACCGTTGTCTTGACCAATGCCTGATCACAAGCCTGTGCAACCGCTGTTCGCAGTTCATTGAGCGTGATTGGCTTGAGCAACGTCCCGACCGCGCCGGAGTTTTTGAGTTTGTCTGCGGTGACCAGGGTCGCGTCGGCGGTGAGGAAAAAGGCCGGCGCCGGGTGCAGCTTTCCAAAACGGTAAAGTTGCAACAGTTTGAGCCCATCCATATCGCTCAAATTGAAGTCGAGGAAAATGACGTCAAACTCTTTGGAACTCAAAATTTCCAGCGACTCGATACCGCCCGTCGCGACCGTGACCTCATGCCGATCCTGCTCAAGCAGTTCCTTGACCAGTATCAGGTTGGTTTCGTGATCGTCAACGACAAATATCCGCTTGCCACTCACCACTGGAACCACTTCGTTCGTACTCGCCGTCACAGTGGCTTCAGGAACTTCTGCTCTGGGCATGGCGAGGTCAAAATAAAACAAGGTACCCTTGCCCAACTCACTCGCCAGACGCAGATCGCCGCCCATCAACGTCACGATCTCCCTGGCGATGGTCATGCCAAGGCCCGTCCCCCCGTAGCGACGCACCGTCCCGCCATCAGTTTGAAAAAATGGCTCAAAAATCCGTTCATGATGCTCCGGCGCGATACCGATGCCGTTATCCTGAACGGTAAAGCGAACACGGTATTCTGCATCGCTCTCATCAAGCAGGTGCATCCCGATCAAAATCTCGCCGTGATCGGTGAATTTCACGCTGTTGCCCACAAGATTGAGCAATACCCGGCTCAGGTAATGGGAATCGCCAAGCACCCAATCTGAAATTCTTGGGTCCATGCTGGTCCGAAACGCGAGATGCTTCTTCGTCGCCGCAGGCTCCATGGTGAGTCGGACTCGCTCCATCTGCTCCGGCAGGTTGAACGGCACAGACTCAAGAACCAGCGCCTTGGCCTCATATTTCGATTGATCGAGCAAGTCGTTGATTTCATGCAGCAGATCTTTGGATAGCCCAAGAATCGTTTCTGCCCGTTTGGCAGCTTTCTTGTCGCTGGTCTCCAGTGCCAGCAGCTGCGTCGCGGCCATGATGCCGGACAGCGGGGTCCGCAGTTCGTGGCTGACTCGGGCCAGCAATTCTGACTTGGCCATGCTTTCCCGTTCAGCGTGCGCGCGCGATTCATGCAACTTCCGAATCAGTACCGTGGCATAGAGTGGAACCAGAATCAATGTCACCAGAAATGACA
>JAYUGL010000180.1:0-13411 GCA_043738385.1 Sterolibacteriaceae bacterium | reverse complement strand
GCCGCGTCAGAATACGTGGCGGGAAATTTCTTTTCCCTGGCCGATATTCAACTGCTGTGTGTTCTTGATTTTGCGACGGGCTGGGGACGCATGCCTGTGCCCGAGGGGTGCGCCGCACTGACGGCATGGCATCGCAAAACCGCCTCCCGCCCCAGTACCATAGCGTCACCTGCTGGCACAAGCGCGAAAGCCTGAGCCAGACGGTCAGGCGAAACGCCAGCGATTAATTTCGTCGCGGGTTTCCAGCGCAACGCGACGCGCTGCGGCGGCGTAATCGTCGCCGCAGCCGGCATACAGAATCGCCCGCGAGGAACTGATGATCAGTCCGGTTCCGGCGCTGCTGCGACCGGCCTTGACGGTGGTTTCAATGTCGCCGCCTTGGGCACCGATGCCCGGCACCAGCAGCGGCATGTCACCGACGATCTGGCGTACCCGGCGCATTTCTTCCGGGAACGTGGCGCCGACAACCAACGCGCATTGTCCTTGCGCATTCCACTCGCCCGACACCAGACGCGCCACGCGTTCATACAGCTTTTCCTCACCGCCGCCACCCGCCACGTCGAGAAATTGCAAGTCGCTGCCGCCGGGGTTGGAGGTGCGGCACAGCAGGATGACGCCGCGGTCACGATAGGCGAGGAAGGGCTCGACCGAATCGCGACCGAGGTAAGGATTCACGGTGACCGCATCGGCACCGTAACGTTCGAAGGCTTCCACCGCATACAACTCCGCCGTGCTGCCGATGTCGCCGCGCTTGGCATCAAGTATCACCGGCACGCCGGGATGATGTTCGTGTATCCAGGCGATCAAACGTTCGAGCTGGTCCTCGGCACGCTGTGCGGAAAAGTAGGCGATCTGCGGTTTGAAACAACAGACCAGATCGGCCGTGACATCAACGATGGCACGGCAGAATTCGAAGATGGCATCGGGACGATTCGCCAGATGCGCCGGAAAGCGGCGCGGATCCGGATCAAGGCCGACACAGAGCAGGGAATTACGACTGCGCCAGGCGTGGTTGAGACGAGAAATGAAATTCATGCGCTCTCCCGAAGACAGATCAGGCACGCCGCCATGTTGTACCTGTTGCAGAATCTTCGAGCAGGATACCCGCCGCCTTCAATTCATCGCGAATGCGGTCGGACTCGGCATAGTTCTTCACTTTTTTCGCGGCGACACGCGCGCCGATGCGGGCTTCGATTTCCGCGTTGTTTAGGCCGCTCCTCGACTTCGGGGCAGCTTGAAGAAATTGCGCGGACTCCCGTTCCAGCAAACCGAGTACTCCACCCAGACCTTTGAGCTGCGACAAAAGTTTCGGGTCACCTGCACGGTTGATTTCGGCAGCAAGATCGAACAATACGGCCACCGCTTCCGGCGTGCCGAAGTCGTCGTTCAGCGCGGCACGGAAACGCTGCGCGTGCGCCTCCTGCCAGTCAACCGCATCTGTACCTTTGCAATCCCTCAATGCGGTATACAACCGCGCCAGCGACTGACGCGCATCATCGAGATGGGCATCGGAATAATTCAGCGCGCTGCGGTAATGGGCACGCAGGATGAAAAAGCGCACCACCTCGGCATCGTATTTTTTCAGCACCTCGCGGATGGTGAAAAAATTGCCCAGCGATTTCGACATCTTTTCTTCATCGACGCGAACAAAGCCGTTGTGCATCCAGTAGTTCACCGAGGTTTCGCCGTGAGCGCCCTCCGACTGGGCGATCTCGTTTTCGTGATGCGGAAATTGCAGGTCCATGCCGCCACCGTGAATGTCGAAATGCCGGCCGAGCAATTGCGAACTCATGGCCGAACATTCGAGGTGCCAACCGGGGCGACCCTCGCCCCAGCGTGACGCCCAGCGCGCCTCGGCTGGCTCGTCTGGCTTGGCGTGCTTCCACAACACGAAGTCGAGCGGATCCTGCTTGCCTTCCACCACATCGACCCGCTCGCCGGCACGCAAGTCGTCCAGCGACTTGCCTGACAATTTGCCGTAATCCTTGAAACGGCGCACGTGGTAGCAAACGTCGCCGCTGCCGGCGACATAGGCATATTGATTCCTTTCAAGCGAGGCTATCATGTCCAGCATCTGCGGCACGTAATCGGTGGCGCGCGGCTCATGGTCGGGCTTGAGAACGCCAAGCGCCGCCGCATCCTCGTTCATGGCGACAATGAAGCGATCGGTCAAGGCGCGGATGGACTCGCCGTTTTCGGCGGCGCGCTTGATGATCTTGTCGTCGATATCGGTAATGTTACGAACATAGGTGACCTCATATTTGCTTTCGCGCAGCCAGCGGGTCACCATGTCGAACACCACCATGACCCGGGCATGGCCGAGGTGACAGTAGTCGTACACGGTCATGCCGCAAACGTACATGCGCACCTTGTCCGTTTCGATCGGCACAAAGTCCTGTTTTTCGCGGGCGAGGGAATTGAAGAGCTTCAGCATGGAAACACGCCCTGGGGGTTGAGCAAAGCCCAGGGAGAGTCGGTTTTCTTCCAATCGGGCGTTGTGGTTGGAATCAGCCTTGGCTTCTTGTTAGAATCTCAGATTGAATATTTATCCGTGTCGACAATATAACATGACCGCGCGTCGCGCTTCCCTTCCCTATGCCCTTGCGGCCGCCCTGGCGCTCTCCATTGCCATGCTGGCGCCGCCGGTTCAAGCGGACTTTTTGCAGGATGCGACGAAATCGCTGAAGCAGGGCCAAAATGCCCAGGCGCTTGACCAGGTCGACAAATATCTTTCGGGCAATCCGAACGACGCCCATGGCCGATTTATGAAAGGCGTGATCCTGACCGAAATGAACCGCACGCAGGATGCTGTCGGGGTATTCACCAAGTTGACCGAGGACTATCCGGAACTGCCGGAACCCTATAACAATCTGGCCGTGATTTATGCCCAGCAGAAGCAATACGACAAGGCGCGGCAAGCCCTGGAAATGGCTATTCGCACCAACCCTTCCTATGCCACCGCCCACGAAAACCTGGGCGACATCTACGCACGCATGGCCAGCCAAGCCTACGACAAGGCGCTGCAACTGGACTCCTCCAACTCCACCGCACAAACCAAGCTGGCGATGATCCGTGACCTGATGAGTGTCGCGCCGCATGGAATGTGGGCTGCGGCAACTCCGCCAGCAGCAGCGGCGGTCGTCGCAGAAGCGCCGAAACAGGCAGCGCCGGTTGCGGCGGCGCCTGAGCCCAAGCGCATCGTGACGCCAGCGGCTGCCTCGGCTGAGCCGGGGAAAGCCTCGACCGCAGCGCCCGTGGCTGCCGATGTCAATGACGAGATCGCCAGGATCATCGACAGCTGGGCGACGGCGTGGTCATCGAAGGACGTCAAGGCTTATCTGTCCTACTACGCACCAAACTTCAACACACCGGGCGGCGTATCCCGTGCGAAATGGGAAGCCGAGCGCAGCAACCGCCTCGGAAAATCCGGCGCAATTCAGGTGACCGTCGATAACCTGAATGTCGCCGTCAACGGCCCCGATCAAGCCATTGTCAAGTTCCGCCAGCACTATTCCTCCGCGTCGCTCAAGTCGTCCAGCAACAAGGTGCTGGTGATGGTTCGGCAGAATGGAAAATGGCTGATTCAACAGGAACGAATCGGCAACTAATGGGGATGCTGCTCTGCTTCCAACGGTTCCTCGCGCTCGCCGCATTTGCCGCCTGCTCGGTTGCCTGCGCGGCCACCGCGCGCCACACCGATGCCGGACCGGAGCCCATGTTGGCGGAGGCATTCACGTCCATCGAGCAGAACCGTTACGACGAGGCGCTCAACCGCATCGAAGCGCTGATCAAGGCTTATCCCAATTTTCGCCTCGCCCACCTGATTCGCGGCGACCTGCTGCTGGCGCGCACCAAACCTCTGACCGCTTTTGGTGAAGGCGGCGGCAAGGCTTGGGCCGACAAGATCAAGGAAGGCGACCAGCGCACGCCGATTGGCGTTTACCGCGTTACCTCCAGCCTGCCCAAACAGAAACTGAGCGATCTGTATGGCAGCGGCGCTTTCCCGCTCAATTATCCCAACGAGTGGGACAAGCGCATGGGGCGCAACGGCCATGGCATCTGGCTGCACGGCACGCCCTCCGATACGTTTTCGCGCCCGCCGCTCGCCTCCGACGGTTGCCTGGTGCTCGCCAACCGCGATCTCGACGCGATCTCGAAAGATCTTCAGATCGGTCTGACGCCGGTCATCGTCAGCAACAACATTGAGTGGCTGTCGCTGGACGACTGGCAAAGCGAACGCGCTTCACTACTGGCGAAAATCAACGACTGGCGCAGCGACTGGGAAACCCGGGATGTCGCACGCTATGCCAGCCACTATTCGCCATCATTCACCAGCGATGGACAAAACTATCAGCAGTGGGTTCAGCAAAAGCAGAAGGTGAATGCCGGAAAAAGCTGGATCAAGGTCGGGATCAATAACATCAGCATGTTTCGCAATCCCGGCAAGGAAGAATACGTCGGGGTGACCTTCGAGCAAGACTACAAGAGCAACAACCTTTCCAACCGCATAAAGAAGCGCCAATACTGGATCAAGCAGGACGGCAACTGGAAGATCCTTTTCGAAGGCGCCGTCTGAACCAACCCATTCAACAGGAACCCTCATGAAACGACTGCTCTGTGCCATTTCTGTTCTTTTCCTCTCTTTCTCGGCCGCCGCGGCCAACCCGGTGGTGGAAATGAAAACCAGTCAGGGCACCATCCTCATTGAACTCAATGCGGGAAAAGCGCCGAAGTCCGTTGACAACTTTCTGCAATATGCGAAGAGCGGCTTTTACAACGGCACCCTGTTTCATCGTGTGATCGACGGCTTCATGATCCAGGGCGGCGGTTTCGAGCCCGGCATGAAACACAAGGATACGCACGATCCGATTTCCAACGAGTCGACAAATGGCTTGAAGAATGTCGCCGGCACCATCGCCATGGCCCGCACCAGCGATCCGGACTCTGCGACGTCGCAGTTCTTCATTAACCTGATCGACAATGCTTTTCTCGATCAGGGCGCCGGCTATGCGGTATTCGGCAAGGTCACCCAGGGCTTCGATATCGTGCAGAAAATCGGCAAGACCCCCACCGGCTTTCAGGACGTTCCAGTCACGCCGGTCACGATCGAATCCGTGAAACTTCTCCCCGAAAAAAAGTAACCTTTAAGGAAACGCAACATGATCAAACTCCACACCAACCACGGCGTCATCGCCATTGAACTGAACTCGGCGGAGACGCCCAAGACCGCGCAGAACTTCATCGACTATGTGAAGGCGGGGCACTATGACAACACGATTTTTCATCGCGTCATCGACGGCTTCATGATTCAGGGCGGCGGTTTCGAGTCGGGCATGAAACAGAAGGCAGTTGGTACTCCGATCGAAAACGAAGCCGAACTCGGCCACAAGGCAGGCCTTAAAAACAAGCGCGGCACGCTAGCCATGGCTCGCACTTCCGACCCGCACTCCGCCACGGCCCAATTCTTCATCAACGTCGCCGATAGCGCCTTTCTCGACTTCACCGCGCCTTCCGCCAGCGGTTGGGGCTACTGCGTGTTCGGCCGTGTCGTTGACGGCATGGATGTGGTCGACAAGATCAAGGCGGTCAAGACCGGTAAATCCGGTTTCCACGCCGACGTGCCGGTGGAAGACGTCGTCATCGAACGTGCCGAACTTGTCTGAGCAGGATTGACGACCTTCTTCATCTCTGATCTCCACCTCTGTCCGGCGCGCCCCGCCGCGACGGAGCTGTTGCTGAGCTTTCTCGCCGGCCCGGCGGCACAGGCCGACGCGCTGGTCATCCTCGGTGACCTGTTTGAGTACTGGGCCGGCGACGACCATCTGGGCGATCCGTTCAACGCGCGCATCTGCGCCGCAATCAAGTCGGTCGCGGATCGCGCAATACCAATCCCCGTCTTCTTCCTCGCCGGCAATCGCGATTTTCTGGTCGGCGCAGACTTTGCCCGTGCCTGCGGCGCGACACTATTGACGGAACCGGTGATCCGCGACATCACCGGCAAACCCGTGCTGCTGATCCATGGCGACACGCTGTGTACCGACGACATCGACTACCAGAACTTTCGCGCCATGGTTCGCGCGCCGCAGTGGCGCAACGAGTTTCTGTCCCGTCCGCTGGCCGAGCGCATCTCCGTGATTGAAGGATTGCGCCAACGCAGCACGGTGGAAAAGCAGCACAAATCCATGGCGTTGATGGACACCAACGACGACGCGGTGGCCGCCGCCTTTCGCGAGCATGGCGTGACCCGCATGATCCACGGCCATACCCACCGGCTCGCTCGCCACGAACACCGCGTCGACGGCAAAGTCTGCCAGCGCTGGGTGCTGGGCGATTGGTCGGACACGGCGGGCAACTGCCTGGCCTGCGACGCGGATGACTGGCAATTCCGCTATTGGGACGGCAAGACGCTCTCCTGAGTCGAACCGCTCCATCGCGGAATCCCTTCCGTTATAAAATGGCGTTTTCGCTGCTCCTTTCCGAGGAATTCCATGAGTCTCAAGCTGCCTGCCGGCGTGCAAATTAACGCGCCCATCAAACCCGGTTACGAACAAATCCTGACGCACGACGCGCTGGCGCTGGTCGCGAAGCTGCACCGCGCCTTCGAAATACGTCGCCAGGAACTGCTGAAAAAGCGCATCGAGCGTCAGGCGCGGATTGATGCCGGTGAAATGCCTGACTTTCTGCCCGAAACAAAGAATATCCGCGAAGGCGACTGGAAGATCGCGCCGTTGCCCAAGGCGTTGGAAAACCGTCGCGTCGAGATCACCGGCCCCGTTGAAGCCAAGATGATCATCAACGCCTACAACTCCGGCGCTGACAGCTACATGGCCGACTTCGAGGACTCGAACAGCCCGAAGTGGGACAACCAGATTCAAGGCCAGCTGAACCTGTACAAGGCCATTCGTCGCGAGTTGAGCTTCAAGAATGAAGCCGGCAAGGAATACAAACTCAACGACAAGATCGCCACCCTGCAGATCCGTCCCCGTGGCTGGCACCTGGATGAAAAACACGTGACGGTGGATGGTCAACGCGTTGGCGGCGGCATCTTCGATTTCGCCCTGGTGTTCTTCCATAACGCCAGGGAACAGGTGGCGCGCGGCGCCGGCCCCTTCTTCTACTTGCCGAAGATGGAATCGCATCTCGAAGCGCGGCTGTGGAACGACATCTTCGTCATGGCGCAAGACCACATCGGGCTGCCTCAGGGCACCATCAAGGCCACCGTGCTGGTCGAAACCATTCTCGCCACTTTTGAAATGGAAGAAATTCTCTACGAACTGCGCAACCACAGCGCCGGCCTCAACGCCGGTCGCTGGGACTACATTTTCTCGTGCATCAAGAAGTTCAAGAAGAACAAGGATTTCTGCCTGGCGCAGCGCAGCGCCATCACCATGGAAGTGCCGTTCATGCGCGGCTACGCCCTGGCCCTGGTGCAGGCCTGCCACAAACGCGGTGCGCCCGCCATGGGCGGCATGAGCGCGCTGATCCCGATCAAGGGTGACCCGGTCGCCAATGAAAAAGCCCTTGCCGGCATTCGCCATGACAAGACCCGCGATGCCAACGACGGCTTCGATGGCGGCTGGGTGGCCCACCCCGGCCTCGTCTCCATCGCCGCAGAAGAATTTCAGAAGGTACTCGGCGACAAGCCCAACCAGTGGGGCAAGCAGGTCAGCGGCAGCTTCGGCCCGAAGAACTGGCTCGACTTCCAGCCTGAGCAACCCATCACCGAAACCGGCCTGCGCAACAACATCAACGTCGGCATCCACTACCTCGGCTCATGGCTCACCGGCAACGGCTGCGTACCCATCCACAATCTGATGGAAGACGCCGCCACCGCCGAAATCAGCCGCTCACAAGTGTGGCAATGGGTGGTGAGCCCCAAGGGCAAGCTCGACGATGGCCGCAAAGTCACCGCCGACATGGTGCGTGCGATGATTGCCGAAGAACTGGCCAAGGTGAAAGCCACCGTCAGTGCTGCCGGTGAAGCCACGGCGACTTATGAACAAGCCGCGGTCATCTTCGACAAGATGTCGCTGTCACCCGAGTATCCGGAGTTCCTGACGCTGCCATTGTACGAAGCGATGGAATAGGCACATCAATAGCCACAAACTAAAACGGCACCCTGCGGGTGCCGTTTTTTATTTCCCAACAGTAATGTTTCTGAAGTAGCTGTGTCGGGAATGCCGGCCACCGCTGGGCCATGATGGCGGGAAAATCCCGCTACTGCGCCTCAACACATCCTGCACCTGCACCAGAAAACGTCTCAGCCGTTCGAGCGACTCCCACTGAGGCCGACGCAGACCCGAGTGTCCGACGACGGATCGGCCCAAAGCTCACCGGCTATTTTTTTCTGCGCAGCTCCTCCGCTGTCACGCGTACCAACTGCTGGTTCCGCGTCACGACAATGGCCGTATCCGTGCGGATGGCTTGCTCACGCGCCATCTGCGCGGCACGCCGCATGGCAGTCTGTGAGGTGACCAAATCCTTGTCCTTGGCCATGTTGATTTCTTTCCGCGTCATGATTGCTCTCCCCATTCAATCAATACGGGCTCCTCACCCGAGTTGTCATACAGCGCCCATGCATCCACTGCCCGTTGATAGCGACGTTCGAAGTTCTGCCGCCCGATGGCAAACCGTCGCCGAATCACCGGCTCAGGAATATCGTGCCCACCTTGGCGTACTCGCTCGGCAACCCGCGCAATCGCCATTTCTGGCGAAGGCAACTTTAGAAAAAAAAGGCTGACGTGATAGCCCGCAACTCGCCATGCCTCAATGTGTTTCAAATACACCAGGCCGGATAGTGTGGTTTCAAATGAAAAACTTTCCCCACGGGCAACACAGGCTGCAATCTCCTGCAACATCAGCCGTCCGGCCTTGATTGCCTCTACCTCGGGAGCAAACGGCGAGAGACCGGCCGCGATCAAATCCGCATTGATGAAACGCGGACAGTCCGCCTCCTTCGGCAGAAACGCACGCGCAAAGGTGGTCTTGCCCGCGCCGTTAGGTCCGGCAATAATGATGATTTTTTTACCGCTCATACGTCGACGTCACCCAACAATCCGCTTAGCATCGGCTCTGCGCGTAGTTCCCAAGCAATATACTGGGACTGAGAGAAAGTCAGCATGGTGACATTTTAGCCCGGAGAATCCAAAGGTCGGTGGAAGCTTCAGCTCGTAGGATTTACCGATGACGTGCTGACCTCCAGGCGTGCGGATTACTGGAACGATGCATCTATAAATGTTTCAGGACCTAAGCCGGGATCGGAGAAAGCTGCTGCCCAAACACCTTGGTATGAAGCTGGGTGGGATCCATGAATTCGATCAGCTCCGTCACTTTCTCATTCTCAACCTTAAAAACGAAGGCATAGTGCTTCTGGGTGTAGGTGCCGTATTTGGCCGGTGCCGAACCGCTCGCCAGGGCGACGCCGCGATTGCCGTCGATGATCAGTTCCTGCAGTTTGATCGTCGGCGGGCCCGTGAATCCTTCGGCCAGCAACGGAAACAATCCTTCCTGGACGCCCTTGACGCCGATGTAAGTCTTCGACGCCGGCGTATCGCCAATGATGGTGTATTTGCCGTCTGGATGAAACATTTCGAAGGCGCCGGGAAAATCGCCGCTGCACATTTTGTTCATGTAAGCCTCGACCACTGATCTTGTTGTCATATCTCTCTCCGTAAGTTGAATCAATCATTAATGGATGTACAAAAATTGCCCTACTGTATCGTCCAAGCCTGCAAACTAAATTGCAGTGATGCCACCGTCAATCATCACTTCCGTGCCGGTGATAAAGCGTGATTCGTCGCTGCCCAGAAACACGGCGAGCGCCGCCACCTCTTCCGGCTGGCCGAGGCGTTTCATCGGGCTGTTGTCCACCATGTTCTGTATAGTACGGCGCGGCAGACGGGAGAGCAATTCACTGGCGATGGTGCCGGGGCAAATGCAGTTTGCACGGATGCCCTGGCTGGCATATTCGACGGCGGTCACCTTGGTCATCATGCGAATGGCGCCCTTGGCGGCGCAGTAGGCGATCATGTGCGACGCCGCCACGACGCTGGCCATGGAGCCCAGGTTGATGATCGAACCGCCGCCGTTGGCGCGCAGCAGGGGCAACCCGTAGTGCATGCCCAGAAAAATGCTGCGGCCATTGACGTTCCAAACCTGATCGAAATGTTCCTCGCTGTAATCCTCGGTCAGCGCAAGGTGTCCTTTGATCCCGGCGTTGTTGCACAGGATGTCCAGTTTGCCGAAGTGCGTGCGTGCCGCCTCGAACAGCGCCTGCATCTCTTCACCCCTGGATACGTCGGCCTGAAAGGGAATACAGGCTGACCCCAGGCTTTCCGCCAATGCGTTCTGCCGGCCCGACAAGTCCACCGCCAGCACCCGTGCGCCCTCCTGACAAAAGCGCTCGGTGATGGCTCGCCCAATGCCTGTTGCGGCACCGGTGACCACCGCAGTTTTTCCTTTCAATCTTTCGCCCATGAAGCGAGTCTCCCTCAGTTATCAGCGTCCCTGTTGGGCAAAACGTGCTGTCTCTCTTGCCCGCAGTGACATTTTGTTTGATTCCGGTTGACATGCCATTGGGCTCATTTATAGTGGCCAAACAATCGTTTGTTGTCGATTATCACATGAGCGGGCAGCGCAGACTGACCCATCCAACAAAGAGGAGCAAAAGCAGAATGGCCAGTCCGGAATCGATGGAGCTCATCACGCTTTACAAAACCTGGGCGGCAGCGCAGACAGCGAACCCGAACATGTCGATGCCGGAGATGCGACGCATGTTCGATCACTGGGGCGACGTGACGGCCGAACCGGGTGGCGTTGACTACATTGAGGTCGATGCAGGATCGATACCGGCGATGTGGGTCATTCCCAAAGGCTGCATCACCACCAAGGTTTTGTTGTGCGCGCACGGCGGCGGCTACGTGGCCGGCTCGATGTACACGCACCGCAAACTCTTCGGGCACATCGCCAAAGCCGTGGGCTGCAAGGCACTGAGCGTCAATTACGGTCTGGCGCCTGAGGCCCCGCATCCTGCGCCCGTCAACGACATGGTCAAGGCCTATCGCTGGTTGCTGGATCAGGGATTCAAATCGACCGACATCGCTCTGGTCGGCGATTCCGCAGGCGGCGCGCTGGCGCTCACCACGGTGGCCGCCATACGAGCGCAGAAGCTGCCATTGCCGGCCGCGACCATGCCCATGTCGCCCTGGGCGGGTGCCGATACCTCGGGGAAAAGCTACGACACGAATAGCAAAACGGATGTACTCGTCACGCGCGGCATGTCGGAGATCATCGGCCAGTTGTTCCTTGGGCCGAATGGCAACCCGAAGGATCCGCTCGCCAATCCGCTGTGCATTGATTACACCGGCTATCCGCCGATTTACATTCAGGTCGGCGGTTACGAAGCCGTCATGGATGACAGTACACGCGCCGCCGAAAGTGCCAGGCGCGCCGGCGTAAACGTGAAGCTGGACATCTTCCCGGAGATGCAGCACTGCTTTGAACTGATGGCCGGCACGGCCCCCGAAGCGGATGACGCCGTGCAAAGAATGGCGAAATGGGTCCGGCCCATCCTCGGTATTTAGTCGATGCAACACAATAATTGATTAGAGGAGATTCAGCAGCATGAACACATCCAGCAACGGGGCCGCGCGGGACACGGTGGAAGAACTTGACGCCCTTATCGTCGGTGGCGGCTTTGCCGGTTGTTACCAACTGATGCAACTGCGCGATGCTGGCTTCAACGTCAAGCTTTACGACAACGCCGCACAAATCGGCGGCATCTGGTACTGGAACTGCTACCCCGGCGCGCGCGTGGACAGTACCTGCCCGCTCTATCAGTTCTCGCGCGAAGACCTTTGGAAAGATTGGGAGTACACCGAGCTCTTCCCGGCCTGGACCGAGATTCGCAAGTACTTCGAATACGTCGACAAAAAGCTCAACCTGAGCAAGGACGTGCGCCTCAACACGCGCATTGACTCCGCCAGGTTCGACCAGGAAAAAAATCAGTGGATCATCAAGACGGATGTCGGCGCCACTGTCCGTGCGCGCTTTTTCATCGTCTGTACGGGGTTCGCGTCCAAGCCCTATATTCCGAAACTGGAAGGACTCGAAAGCTTTGCCGGCCCGGTTGCGCATGCCGGCCGCTGGCCGCAGGAAGGACTGGACTTCACCGACAAGCGCATTGCAGTAATCGGCATCGGCTCCAGTGGCGTACAGCTCGCTGAACAGGCCAGCCTGAAAGCCAAACACCTGACGGTGTTCCAGCGCACGCCGGCCCTCGCATTGCCATTGCGACAGGTCAAGCTTGATGCGGAAACCCAAAAGCGAATGAAAGAGGACTACCCCGGGATCATGCACCTGCGAAGGACCTCTTTTGCCGGCTTCGATTACGAGTTCCAGACAACGTCCTGGTATGACTGCACGCCCGAGGAACGCCAGGCGATGTTCGAAAAAGTCTGGGAGGAAGGCGCATTCCATCCCTGGCTGGGGACGTTCAAGGAAATCCTCGTCGATGAAGAGGCCAATGAGGCCGCCTATGTCTTCTGGCGCAAGAAAGTGCATGCCCGCGTGCGTGACCCGGAAGTCGCGGAAAAGCTCGCGCCCGAGAAAAAACCGATCTTTTACGGCACCAAAAGAATGGGCCTGGAGCAGTGGTACTTCGACATCTTCAACAAGGACAACGTGGAGCTGGCGGACCTGAAGGAAGCGCCCATCGAACGCGTCACCCCCAACGGCATCCAGACCAAAAACAAATTCTACGATCTGGACATGATCCTGCTCGGCACCGGTTTCGACGCCGTGACGGGCGGCGTTCCCAGCATCGACATCCACGGCACTCAGGGAGAAACCCTGGCCCAGCACTGGAGCAAGGGTTTCCGTACCGCGTTTGGCACTGCGTCCGCCGGCTTTCCCAACCTGTTCTTCATCTATGGCCCACAGTCCCCCGCGGCTGTGGCCAATGGCCCTTCCCTCGCGGAACACCAGGGCGAATGGGTGGTGGCCTGTCTGAAATATTTGCGCGAACACCAGCACAACCGGATCGACGCCACGCCCGAGATGGAGGCCTACTGGCTGGAGCAGGTCAATACGATCGCCAATGCCTCCCTGTTGTCCCGCACCCGCAGCTGGTGGTTCGGCGGTAACATTCCCGACCGGGGACTCGAATCGCTCTATTACCTGGGCGGCATGCCGCTCTTCCTTGAAGAATGCTGGAACAGCGCCAAGAAGGGTTATGAAGGTTTTCGGCTAAGCTGATTCTCTGCGGTCGTTCGCAAATACAAACGGCTGGGCCTCATGAAAAGATCTTGGCTTGGGTGAAATGCATATGCGCCCTCCAACAAGGCGCGACAGCCAGAGGAGATAGCTTTGAGCAACGAAAATCTGGAGAAGATCGTCGAGGAATTGCGTGATC
>JAYUGL010000179.1:0-1586 GCA_043738385.1 Sterolibacteriaceae bacterium | reverse complement strand
CGCGCATGTAGCGTTCCAGATCGCGCTGCTCGTGCACGATCTCCATCGCCCGGCCGCCGAGCACGTAGGACGGCCGCACGACCAGCGGGTAACCGATCTCCTGCGCCAGCACCAGCGCGGCTTCTGGATTGCGCGCCGTGCGGTTGGGTGGCTGCCTGAGCTTCAGCTCGATGAGCATTTTCTGGAAGCGCTCGCGATCTTCCGCGCAGTCGATCATGTCCGGATTGGTACCGATGATCGGCACGCCATTGGCGTCGAGATCCTGCGCGAGCTTCAGCGGCGTCTGGCCGCCGTACTGCACGATCACGCCCAAAGGCTTTTCGACCGCGACGATCTCGAGCACATCCTCCAGCGTCAGCGGTTCGAAATACAGACGGTCGGACGTGTCGTAATCGGTGGACACCGTTTCCGGGTTGCAGTTGACCATGATGGTCTCGTAGCCGTCTTCGCGCAGTGCCAGTGCAGCGTGCACGCAGCAGTAGTCGAACTCGATGCCTTGGCCGATCCGGTTCGGCCCGCCGCCCAACACCATGACTTTCTTGCGACTGGTCGGCCGCGACTCACACTCTTCCTCGTACGTCGAATACATGTAGGCCGTATGGGTATCGAATTCGGCCGCGCAGGTGTCCACGCGCTTGTAGGCCGGCCGGACGTTCAGTTCCCAGCGCTTGGCGCGCACGGCGTCCTGGGTGGCCTGCAACAGCTTCGCCAGCCTGCGGTCGGAAAATCCGGCGCGCTTCAGGGTCAATAACACATTGCGGTCCAGGTCGCCCACGCGTTTGCCGGCAAGCGCTTTCTCCTGGCCGATGATGTCCTCGATCTGGGCCAGAAACCACGGGTCGATGTGGGTCAGCTGCTGCACTTCTTCGAGGTTCATGCCGATGCGAAAGCCGTCGGCGATGTACAGAATGCGATCCGGCCCGGCATCGGCCAATTCGGTCTCGATGAGTTCACGGTCGATCGTCATCTCGTCGAATCCGTCGATGCCCGTTTCCAGACCGCGCAACGCCTTTTGCATCGATTCCTGGAAGGTGCGGCCCATGGCCATGACTTCGCCCACGGATTTCATCTGCGTGGTCAGGCGCGTATCGGCCTGCGGAAATTTCTCGAATGCGAAACGCGGGATCTTGGTGACGACGTAGTCGATGGTCGGCTCGAATGATGCGGGAGTCATGCCGCCCGTGATGTCGTTCCTGAGCTCGTCGAGCGTATAGCCGACCGCGAGTTTGGCCGCCACCTTGGCGATCGGAAAGCCGGTCGCCTTCGAGGCCAGCGCGGATGAGCGCGATACACGCGGGTTCATCTCGATAACGACCATGCGCCCGTCTTTCGGATTGATGCCGAACTGCACGTTGGAGCCGCCGGTGTCGACGCCGATCTCGCGCAGGCACGCGATCGACGCGTTGCGCATGATTTGGTATTCCTTGTCGGTCAGCGTCTGCGCCGGGGCCACCGTGATCGAATCGCCGGTATGGATGCCCATCGGGTCGAGATTTTCGATCGAGCAGACGATGATGCAGTTATCCTTGTGGTCGCGCACCACTTCCATCTCGAACTCTTTCCAGCCGATCACCGATTCTTCTATC
>JAYUGL010000178.1:0-4938 GCA_043738385.1 Sterolibacteriaceae bacterium | reverse complement strand
CATCGCGTTCGATGTGCCGGTTGTAGGCCTCAAGTGCGTTGTGATTGTCGTCGAGCCACTGTTGCCGGCGCTTCTCGCGAATGGCTTGTTCGATTGCTGATTCCAGTGTTCGCGACAGGTTCAGCCCGAGTGCCTTGGCTTCGGCAAGCAGGTCGGCGCGCACGCTGACGTTGGTTGGTTTCTTCAACGATTTCTCGATGGCTGCGGGCATGATCAGACGCGCTGTGAGCACGCTGTGGTAAATAATGTGCTTATTTTATGCGCATTGCAATGCGCATGTCAATTAAAGGGCAGCGCGTCTTTGCCGATAGCGGAAGACAAGGCCGGTTCCCTCCTGTCGCGCATGCAAGCTCACCTGACCACCCAGGCGCATCGCGGCTTCGCGTGCGATCGCCAGCCCGAGGCCGTTGCCTTCACCGGCTGCGCCCGGCATCCGATAGAACGCATCGAATACACGCTCGCGTTCCCATACCTGAATCCCCGGCCCATTGTCGACGACTTCGATGACGGCGCTATCTTCATCAGACAGCAGCCGAAGCGTCACCTCCCCGCCTTCGGGGGCGTACTTCAAGGCGTTTTCCAGCGCATTCTTGAGAATCAGCCGCAGCGCTTCTGGAGAAGCGCGTACGGAAAGTGGGGCAATTTCCTCAAGTCCGAGATCAATGCGCCTGGCCCCGGCCAAGGCGAGTGATTCCGCAATCAGCTCGCGTGCCATCGTTGAGACATTGACCAGTGACTCTGCGGACGTTCCGGCTTGGGTTCTGGCGAAGTTCAGCAGTTGTTCCGTCAGTTGGCGTGCCCGCTCGATAGCTGCCTGTAACGGGACCACGCGTTCACGCAAGGCATCCAGCGATCCTGCGTGCCGCAGATTCTGTGCCTGTACCGACAGCGCAGTAAGTGGGCTGCGCAGTTCGTGGGCCGCGTCGGCGATGAAGCGTCTTTGTTGCCCCATCAAGTGATTCACCCTTTCCAGCAGGCGGTTGATGGCGTGTACGAAAGGTGTGATCTCATCCGGAAGTCCGTCGTCGTTGATGGTTTGGGGCCGATCCAGCGGATGTTCATCCATGCTTCTGGAAAGCCGTGCTATCGGTTCAAGTTCGCCACGGACAATCCGGACGATCAGCCAGGTCAATATCGGGAGCAGGAGCAGCAGCGGAATCAGTGTGCGCAGGGCACTGTTGATCGCGATCTCGTCACGCGCATCCGTGGGCTGGGCAACGACAGTGCGTTGCCCCGGCTGGTTGACACGCACAAATACCCGAAGCGCTTCAGTGCCTGCGTCCAGTGTATGAAAGCCGGGCGCCAAATCATTGGTGAACCATGCGGGTCGTTGATCTTGCGGTAGATGAATCACTACGACGCGAGATTCCGGATCGCTGATCGCCTTGTCAGGATGATCCCCGCCTTGAATGTCTGAGAATGCCGTGCCGACTGCACTGCCACCGGCCAGCGTCGCGATCTGTCGCAGCATATCGTCCTGAAATTCCTTTGCCTCTGAATAAGCGAGGCTGAAGGACGCAATCGCCGCGATCACGCCGGCGAGCAGAATGGCCCCGCCCAGCATGAACGACAGATGCTTTTGCAGAGATCGTTTCATGCCGGTTTTTCCACCATCCAGCCCGCGCCGCGCACATTCTTGATGACGGTGGCGCCGAGCTTCCTGCGCACGCCATGAATCAGAAAATCCACGGCATTGCTTTCTACTTCTTCGTTCCAGCCATAAATGCGTTCTTCGAGTTCGGTACGGGTGAGGATGGTGCCGGGACGCAGCAACAACGCATGCAGCAACGAAAATTCGCGCGCGCTCAAAAGCTCCGTGATTCCACCGAAGCATGCTTCATGGTTGGAGGGATCGAGGCTCACCTTGCCGTTGGTGAGGACAGGTGCGGCTTGTCCGCCTTGACGGCGAATAATGGCGCGCAGCCGCGCCAGCAATTCACCGACATCAAATGGTTTCACCAGATAGTCATCTGCGCCCAGATCAAGGCCCTTGATCCGGTCTTCTATCGCATCGCGCGCAGTGACGATGATGACGGGCAGTTTTCTGCCCCCGGCGCGAAGTTTTGCCAGCACCTCCATGCCATCCTGCTGCGGCAAACCCAGGTCCAGCAGCACCGCTTGATGTTCGTCGCTGGCGAGGGTTCGCAAGGCGCTTTCGCCATCCTGTACCCAATCAACGGCGTAGGCCGCATCGCGCAGTGCTACCGACACGGCTTCACCGATCATGCGGTCATCTTCGATCAGTAGAATACGCATCAATAATCTCGACACCGGGATTGGCGCATTGCCGTATTTACACCTTTTGGACAGCAATACATATCTGCCCTTGCTTTGCCGCTCTTTGCCTGAAGAGCAAGATGCAAGCCGCAATAAATACCAGAAGCACTGCGGATGCAGAGTAGCGACTTAGTGCCAACCCGCCGGCAGTGACAGGTTTGTCAAGATAATCGCCTACGACAGCGCCAAGCGGGCGCGTGAGAATGAATGCTGCCCAGAACAGCACCGTATGGGATATTTTTGTCCGATAGTACGCGGCAACAACAAGTGCCAGCAGCGCGCTGAATACCAATGCACCTCCTCGATAGCCCAGTCCAGCCGTATCGGCCGTCCAGTCACCCAGTGCGGTACCTAATGTCTGGGAAAACATGATGGTTATCCAATAGAACATTTCGGCCCCGGGAGAACTGACAGTACCAACGGATACCGAGCCGAGCGTTCGATACCACACGGCCAGGGAGCTCATCAACAAAGCAAACAGCAGCAATGATCCCCCTGCGTAGCCGATCCCGAGGGAGCGATCGGCAAAGTCCGCCAGTGTTGTCCCGACGGTTGTTGTGGCGATGATGGTCGTCCAGTACAGGAACGGATGAAAATCCTTCGCCCTGATTTGGACAATGACCGCGATCAGAAAGACAGCTGCAAAGATGACCATCCCGATCAGATAACCCAGTCCCATTGACATGGAAACTGCATCACCTCCGGTTTCCCCCAAGGTAGTTGCAGCGATCTTGATGATCCAGAACATCAAGGTAATCTCTGGAACCTTGGTCAACGTATTTTCGGAAGTATTTTTCATTCGGGTTTCTTTCTTGTTGAATATTACATGTTGGTGTGGTGACAATACCTTGCTGATCCGGATCAAGTGTTTGCTATGCAATGTCCTGTCACTACAACTATGCCAACCGTGCGCAGATGGTTGCATCGTCACCTTGTCCATGCGCATCTTTTCGGCTGACGGTCAGATAAACCACCATGACCAGGATGGCCGAGAGAAATATCGCGCTGGTGACAACCGTACCCAGACCAAGGCCCCCATTTTCAGCAGGTTGCGACAGATAGTCACCAAGGGATGCGCCCAATGGGCGCGTCAGGATGTAGGCGATCCAGAACGTCCAAATGGCATTCGCCCTAAAGACGTAATAGGCGATGGTGGTGACACCGATCAAGGCGCCGAAAATCAGTGCTGACGTCACATAACCCAGGCGGAAGCCTTCGGCGAAAAGATCACCCGCCGCAGTGCCCAACGCAAACGTGAACAGAATGGCTGCCCAGTAGAACCGCTCGCGCCGGGCCGTGACGATGGTATGAATGGACAGTGTTCTCTCGCTCGCGTACCAGGCGACAAAGGTCACCAGCAGGGCAAGGCTGAATGCGACAGTCGTTGTTTCCAGCGCTACGCCAAAGTTGTCTACCAGGTTGTCGGTGATGAGCGTCCCCAGAATGCTGATCAAGACCACGTTCAACCAGTATAGCCACGGCACATATTTATCGGAGCGAAGTTGCGCGAACAGAAATACCGCCAACAAGACGCCCATTAAAACGGACGTGCCGGTCAGGCCGAAATGCAGATCGAAGTTGAGGAAATCGGCGGCAGTCTCACCGACGGTGGTTCCCATGATCTTGATGATCCAGAAATAGAGCGTGATTTCCGGAACCTTGTTCAGCATCTGTCTGGCACCTTCGCGCGTCAGTGTTGTCATATGAAGCTCTCCCGCAGGTTTAGCCACGTGCGACACTCAACGCATTGATGCCGCGGGAGATGTTGCTGCTCCGGCATCAATGCGTTGGCACTATTCAATCGTCCTGGTCACGACCGTCGTCGTGATCGGTCTTGTCTTCAGTCATCGCGACGACTTTGCCGCTTGTCGGATCGATCTTCACATCCATGACCTTCTTGTCCTTGACCACTTCGACATCGAACACCCACTGGCCTTTGTGGCGCTCGTATTCTGCGCGAGAAGCCTTGCCGCCGACATGCTGCTCGGCAGCTGTAACAGCTTGCGTCATGCCGATCTTTGCGGTTGTGACAGCCAGGGCATCGTTCTCCACGGACTTGGCCGCGTGGGCGCTGCCAATGGCAACCATGGAAAGGGCGGCCAACGCCGCCAGGTGAAATCTGCGTTTGATCACGATCACTCCTTCACGTCACGCGGATATTCGCGTGGTTGAGAAGATAGCAGTCGAGAATTAGGAAATCGTTAGCCTCAGTCGACTCCTTCTACCCAGTCGCCAGTTCTCTACGCGCATGGCGAATCATCTGCCAAGCCAATCCCGCGAGGGCGATACCGCAAAAAGCCGCGCCGGCATAAAACGTGAATGACGCCCCGAGCTGGTCCCACACCAGCCCTGCGACACCACTGGCGATCAGCATGGCAAGCCCGCTCACCAGATTGAAGAAGCCATACGCAGTGCCGCGCAAGTCGGACGGCACATTATCGGCAACCATCGTCGCAAGCAAGCCCTGAGTGATCCATGTGGATGCCTCAAAACGCGACACCGGTCAATACGACACCCCAGTGATCGTTGGTCGCCAGCAGCGCGGTGAACACGCCCTCGGCGTTCAGCAACAAGGATGCGCCCGATGCCGGCATTCCGCTCAGGCCCAGCATCAACAACACCGGGCCGACGATTCCGCCCGCCACAATCGCGCCTGCGAAC
>JAYUGL010000177.1:0-1588 GCA_043738385.1 Sterolibacteriaceae bacterium | reverse complement strand
CAGCGACTTCTGGTCACGCAGCTGGCCTTCCAGGCTCATGCGGCGGCTCCTTCGGTCAGGCGGATGCGGCCGGTCAGCAGGGCCTGGGCCATGGCTTGTTTGAGGGCGTGGGCTTTGGTGAGGCGGGCTTCGAGGGCGGTGAGGTCGGCGTCCATGTCGGAGAGGACTTGGGCGATGGCGGTTTGTTCCGAGGGCTCAGGAAGATCAACGCTGACCTGTCCCAGTGCCGCAGCACTGATGTGGACCACCGCGTCGCCTTGGCCCCTGCTTGCCTTCTGGCGGACCACAACAGGCGTGTTCAGCAAGTAGCCCATGAACATCGCGTTCACTTCGCTGTTCGGGCGCAGGATCACGATATCGCCGCCAGCGAAGGCCACAAAATCATCGAGAACGGCCACGCACTTGCCGATCTCCTCCTTGGTCTCTCCGGAACCCGCGAACAACAGGTCACCCCGTTGCAGTTTGGTCGCGGTTGATGCGACGGCAGGAGAAATCCAGGATTGGAAGGTTCGGATGCTGTCTGAGTGAACGGTGTATATCTCGCCGTATCGCACACACGGCAAGTCGCCAGACGAGGCTTCATCGCGTCGAATGCCGGCCCCCTTGAGAAACGAACCTAACTGGTCCAACCCAACGTTGCGCCAGGGTTGCGAAAACCCTGGCAACCGCCGCTTGCCAGAGAGCAGTTCCTGCAGGGCGCCTTGCTTGATCTGGCGCTTCTTGGTCAGCAGTTGCTCCAGCGAGTCGATCAGGGTGTCGGCGTCGGTGAGGGCATCCCCGATCACTACCTGCTCCTCTGACGTGGGCGGGAGTGGGATGCTGAAGTTGCGAATTCGACCGAGGGCTAGCTTCGGCTGCGCACCGACGGTCCGCTCAGATTCGATGACCGATTGCACTAACGGGGAAGCCAGAACCTGATACAGGTAGGGCTTAGAGCCGCGGATGCCAGAGATTCGATTTGCGTTCTCCGTGAGGTTTGCGCCGTCCAGCGCGCTCGGAACACCACCTACCAGTCCGAGTGTTCCGGCGACAGAGATGTAGAGGTCGGTACTGTAGATCCGGTATTGCTGAATTGTAGGAAAGACGTCCTCCGGAACGTATTGGATCGCGGTCGCATCGACCGTCCCTCGGCGCATATCGGAAACGCGAATGTAGGGATGCGGGGTCTCGCTTGTGGTGAGACTTCGGCCCAACGGCAGACGTTTGCCACTCGTTACTGTCGCAATATCGAAAAGCCGCGCAACACACCAGTCTGCGGGCAGGATGCCGACATCGGTCCGTTGCTGAAGCGCGGCAATTTGGTACCGTGCGCCGGGCTCTCTTACTTCCATACGAACCCCATCGCCCCCAGATGCCTCGCCACCCGCATCGTCTTCGTGCTGCCTGTCGGCTTGCCTCACAGCGGTGCCCCTCCCTCATTCAAGATGTTCAGGTACGCGTCGTAGACAAACACGCGGTTGCGCTGCTGGCCGGTCATCTCGCGGGCCAGGCCCAGGCGCACCAAGGTCTGCATGGCTTTGGACGCGGTGGGGAAGGACATGCCGTGGGCCGCGCACAACTGCTTCAGGCTGCACAGCGGCCGTTGGCG
>JAYUGL010000176.1:0-4954 GCA_043738385.1 Sterolibacteriaceae bacterium | reverse complement strand
GTCTTCGACGCCCTGCGGGAACTCATGACGCCGCCCGATCCGCCCAAGCGGCCGATCGGGTTCATCAACCCCGAGGACAAGGGCACAAAAACTTCGGGTACAAAACGCAAGACTTGACCCCGGCGCCTGTGACCCCGGCGCCTGACCCCGGCGCCGGACCCCGGCGCCGGCATCGCGCCGATCCACGAAACGCTGATTGGCTTGGTCGAAGGGCCAGACCCCAAGGTGCGCCGACGCTGGCTTGACGCGGTGCGGGGGTTGGGGGGCGAGGCGGGCTGATGCTGCTTGCGGTCTGGCCCCGGTGAAAACGCCCTTTTCACCGGTCCTCCGCCGGGAGCAACTGCTGGCAGACAGCAGTGCCGGGATCTCGCTAGCCACTTGCTCAGCCGAAACCGCCCAAGCCCGGCGCTTGTCGGGCAAAGTGCTCGGTATTCAGGTTCGCGCGCCGCCCTAAATCAAGGCGACCGCGCCCGTGTCAAGTGCGGCGCCGGGTCAGGCAAGCCGCCAATCCTGCCATCCCGAGGAGTGCCAAGGTGCCGGGCTCCGGAACCTGGGTTTGGGAGAAGCGCTGCTCAAACGCAGTCAGCGTGGCGCTGTCGGTCACGTCCTGTGACCAGACCAGGATGTTCTTGGTCACCCATATCTCGCCCTGTGGTGCGAAAGTCGTCGAGGCCGTGATGCTGTTGGTGAGTACATCGTCGAGCACGCTGAACTCGACAGCCGCAATGCCCAGATCGTTCAGTCCGGCCGCGCTGCCGACGCTTTCCAGGATATAGGTGCCCAAATCGTTGGCGCCGTCGGCCGCACGACTCAGTAAGTTCTCGCTGACCAGGGATCCATCCTTGATACGAAGACCCGGATTGAGCGCAGAAACGCGGAATCGGAACTGCAGGTCGATGAAGGCGTAGATCCCGTCGCCGGTCACCTTCAGTTCGTTGTCGAGCACATTGAAACGCAGGCCCGGACCGGGGTCGAGCGGATTCGGACCAGGGGGGCCGAGTGTGGTGACCTCGATGTTGCCGGTGTTGACAACATGGCCATCGGATGTGGTCGCCGAGACCAAGCCCCATCGATCAAACAGCTTGTCGCCTGTGGTCAAGGTTCCGCCACTGAACAGGGTGGTCAGCGGGGTGGCCTGGGCATTTCCGAGGGTTGCGAACACCACCGCAAAGACCGATAGGTGTTCGAGAGTGTGCTTCATGATTGGCTCCTTCAGGATTTCAGGACAGACAATCCCGGCCGATATCCGCCGGGTCGGCGTTGACATTGCCTAGCGGGTCGCGCAGTTGGGCCGTGTGCAGCGCGGGATGCATGCCTTGACGTCGGCCGGCGTGATGACGCCGTCGCTGTCGGCGTCGCGTGGGTCGCCGGGTAGCGCCGTCTTGCCTCGGGCGCGGCTGATCAATGAAAGGTCCACCGTGTCGATGGCGCCGTCGCCGTTCGCGTCACACTTCAATGGGATGGGCACGTTCACCACGGACAGGCACTGTCCCTGCAGCCCTACTCGATCCGTGACCGTGAACAAGAGAGGATGCAGGCCGACATCCGCCAAGGTCGGAGTCCAGGAGAAAACAGTCGAGCCCTGCGTGACAAAGGCGGCGGGAAGGGGAGGATTCGTCGTCGAGCCCGGAGGAAGGCCGGCACTGTTCAAGGTTATAGAGTCGCCCACGTCCTGGTCCGTGCCGAACACGGTTACCAAATAACTACCACCGACGGTCACGGTAGTGCCGCCGACCGGATTGGGTACAATGTTGCACCGAGGAGTTACCCCAAAGTTACTGACGATCAGAATCAGAAAGTCGACTGGGACTTGTGTTCGGAGGACATTCGTCGTCGCGTCTCGGTCTTCGATCACAATCTGAATAGACCAGTATTGTCCCACGACACGTCCCGCCGTATTCCAAGTCACCTCCCCTGTATTTTGATCAACTTGCAGCCCGGGGGGTTGGACGAACCCGGTATTGTTAAAGGAGTTTGCCTCGCCTGGTGTGGCCAATCGCCATCTCAATTTCGTATTGGGGTCGCCGTCGACCGCCGGCACCGCGAACTTGCACACGGCATTCACAGGGCAAGGAACGATCGGAGGTAAGCTGCTCACAGGTGATCGATTTCCGCTGTTCAGTTCCACCGACGTGATCAACCCATAGCCGTTGCCTGGATTGTTCTGTTCCAAGAACGTTCGACAGCACGTCGCAACCTGAGTCGTCCAGGGTGATCCAGCGTTGTTGAGGGTCGGGAAGGTGTGATCGATGTTTGGCGCCCCAATGCTCAAGGAGCGCAGTTGGAAAGTGTAGGAGCCACTCGATGGTGGGCCAAAGAAAGAGGAAGCGTGTAGTTTGAAGAAGTACGTGCCCGCAGTCTGCGGCAGGGTGATCTGGGGCCCACCTCCAAACATCCCGACTCTAGTGGCCAGCAGGGGAGTGATTCCGTCCCTGTCGTAAAGGGTCACATTCAATAATCCTGATGAGAGAGTTCCCCCGGGGCCGAGCAAAGCTGTCAGCGATTCGCCCCCCTGTGCAATAAATGATATCCAGTCGACATCGTTTGGTTGCGAAAAGTTGGTAGTGGCGATATCTCCCGAAAAATCGTCACCGATGGCGATTTGATTTGCGCTCAACGGTCCATCGTTGGTTTCCGCTTCAGCAATAGTCTTGCCGCTCCAAACCCCTGGAGTGCCTGGATTCAGCGCAACACCGATGATCCAGTTGCCGGTAACACTGTAGGCAGTGACGCGGTACTTCAGCTCCTGCGTCTGCGTTCCGTCGCCAAAACGTAACGCTGTGCCGCCGACATTCTCGAGTACGACGTCCCCTGTAATTGGGAACCCGTCGAAACCGCTCCCGCGGAAGTCGTCGCGCTTGAATGCATCAACCAAAGTGAATGTCGCGGTCGTGGAGGAGATATCCGGACGGGGGCGCCATGAGAGATGTCCGTAACGGAAGTGCGTGGCTTCTGCGACCGAGCACATTCCGAACATCAATGTCAGGGCAAGCAAGGGGCCAATAATGCCCGAAACCCTCAACGAAGGCCATGACCGGGAATGGAAGTCAGGCTGATTTGCCGCAAGATCGTTCATGCGTTTCCTCCAGTTTTCGGATCAGGGTTTGCCGAGCGCCCAGCGAGTGTCTTGAACCCGCTCCCGGCCTTGCGGGTAAGACGGAAGCCTTCAGCATGCAGTTGCGCGCCGGGCCGCCGCGACCATTCGGCCTTCGTCGCCGCGTGGACGAATGAGGCCCGCGCGACCAACAGCAGGACGATGCGACCCGGATTGGGACGTCCGGGAAGGCGCCACGTGGTATCGCCGCATTTCGCCGGACCCAACTGCAGGATGAAAACCGCCTACCTAACCTTGGCCCAGAGGCACAGACCAGTTGCACTACATTCAAAGTTCGGCACACCGACCTCCGGTAACACACCCAAACAGACGCATGAAGCGTGCCGCGCCTCGTCAAATGGAGCGATGCGACGAAACCTTTGGCGCGCGATAGTCGGTACGTTGAGTGCCTAGGGAGAATTCCGCGATGCTCCATCCCCGGGGCCGGAGGGACGGTCCAGCAGTGCGCGACATGATTCGTGTCGCGCTCGCAATGGGCACGAGCGCGTGCTTGATGCACCGCCTCGACTGCGTGCTGCTGATCGCCGAGGGCCGCAGTGTCAGTGAGGTCGCAGATTGGTTCGGCGTTGGCAAGCGATCAGTCCAGCGATGGGTGCATGCTGCCGATGCGAGCGGGATAGACGGCCTGCTGGAACACCGAAAAGGGGGGCGCCCGGCCAAGTTGAGCCACGAGCAGGGACAGGCGCTGCGCCGCGACTTGCTGGCCTTGCCAAGCGCCTTTGGGTACCGAGATCGGCAATGGAACGGCAAGCGGCTCGCCGTGCACCTGGAAGAGCGCTATGTGGTCAAGATCAGCGTACGGACCTGTCAGCGAATGATTGCCCGCAGCAGGATCGGTCTGGCTACGCCGCAGTGAAGCGGCGGCATCGGCGCCAGAATCATTGGCGCTCGTCTCGAACCAGCAACAATGGTCCCGGCCGCCACCGGGCCAAGGCCCTGTCACCCGTAAGAATTCCCGACACATCGATCAACCCTGTGCAGTAGCTTTCATCCTTGCAAACAGCACCTCGTCCTCCTCTTACCGCATCTAGTGGCCAAACGGTCGTTCCATCTGCCCAGGTAGTGTGCCGGTGTATAGAACGCCTCTCTCGCTTCGAGGGCGAGCGTGTTGTCTACGATCACCGTCGCCGGGATTTGCCAGGGAGCGGACTGCAGGTAGCCCATGAGGGCCGCCGTCCTGCGATGGCCCAAGCAGCGGCAAATGCGCCACCTAACCGCGTTGCAAGCGCAGGGCCAGCACCTTTGCGCCAATCTGCTCCGCTTCCTGTCCTCACGGCTTAATTCGCACCACCCATCGCTGGCGCCGCTGGTAAACTTTGCACCTCACGCCGTCGGTGAGGCGGGGGTGAGTTGATACAGGATGGGAGGTGCCTGCTTTTCATGCGAATCGAATTATTGCCTGAAAAACATACATTTTTATTTTATGCATATTGACTGAAAATCATGCACAGAGGGTCAATCCGGTGAACAACGCCTGTCCTATCAGTCGCTTTCAACCTGTCAATCAAGGGTTTGCTCTTACCTGGTGCGGGTGGCACGGCGATTGCAATCGCCTTGCGCTGAGGGCCCCATCGTGCCCACGCTTTTATCTTTTGGAGACCTGCTGATGATCCGACGTGATTTCCATGCCCTGGCTGCGGCGGCTGCCCTGCTGTGTGCAACCCTGGCCGCAGTTCCCGCCGCCTTCGCCCAGAAGGGCGCCGATATCAAGATCGCGCTGATCGCCAGCAAAAGCGGCCCGCTGGAGGCCTATGCCAAGCAGACCATCGTCGGCTTCAACATGGGGCTGGACTACGCCACCCAGGGCACGATGACGGTGGCCGGCCGCAAGCTGGTGGT
>JAYUGL010000175.1:0-5004 GCA_043738385.1 Sterolibacteriaceae bacterium | reverse complement strand
ACCCGCTCCAACTGCGAGAAATCGCGCTCCAACTCATCGAGCTGCCGGTAGCGCCCTTGCGCGAGCAGCACAATGATCGCCACCAGCAGCAGCACCGCACCATAAATCAGGTGGGTGATGCGCGGCTTGAACAGGAGCGGGGCGCGTGTCACGGCGGGGACGCTGGGGGCTGGAGCAGGCTGGGGTGGGCTGACGCAGGATGTTGGCGAGAAGCGTGTTGGCGCGGAGCCGCAGCAGCACAGCGCGGGCCACGCTTGCCCACTTACTCGCCTACTCGCGCGTGAGCGTGACCCGCGCGCCCTGCTTGGCCCAGTAGCGTGCGGCAGCGCGAAACACGCCATACACCGATTCACCGCCCGGCGTGTGCGCCAGCTTGACCAGTGTCATCACGGTAGTGCCGGCACCGAACGTCATGTCGGTGAGGCTGTCGTGCAGGGCATCGAGATTCATGCCGAAGTGGCGCGGGAATTTGAGTGCCTTGGCGGCCACGGCGAGCATCGCGTCTTTCGAGCGCGCACCGGTGAAGTCAATCCGCACGCTGCGCACAGGAGCGGCGGCGGCACCAGCACGGGAAGCCGCGCGCAGCACGACAGTAGAAGAAGCGGCCATGATAATCATCCCTTGATTTTTTGGAAGCTCTGGTAGTGGTCGCCGGTGTACCAGCAGGCGGCCGGATTGTTTTTGCTCCACTCGCGTGACTCGGCACCACACACAATGCGGCGCGCACCGCGATTTTTCGCGCCCGCTGTCGGCACCGTAAATTCCTTGTAGTAGCCGCGTTTTTGCTTGGGCAGGTTATTCTCGAAATTGCCGAAGGTGACACCGTCTTTCGGATACGGATATGGCCCGCCCTTGAGAATCAGCGCGTGGGCGGTCTTGCCTTCTTTGGGCAGATCGGCGAGGGCGATATCGGCGGCCAGCACCGGGGTAGTGGTCAGGGCCAGCGTGGCAGCCGTGCCGCCGGCAAACCCGGCCAGCGCCAGCACAGCCGCCGCGCCTGCGCGCGCCAGACGATTTAAGGTCAGTGGAGCCATGCGAACCTATTCTGAGGCAGAGGGATGCGCAGCATAGCCTATGTCTCCAAAAAGCGCATGACCGCATCGCGCTGTTCCATGGAATCGGCATAACCGAGGTCAATCAGGGCGCGCGTGTAGTCCTGCTCGAACAACAGGTAGCTCGCCAGCGCCGAGACTTTGCGGTTCATCGCGCCGATGCCGCGCAGGAGCGCGCGCACCGGCCACGGCAGGCTCTGCACATGTTTGGCGGCAAGCATGTCAAGGCGTTGCGACGGCGCGATCACCAAAATCTCCACCGGCCGCAGCGACGCGGCGGCGCGCGCTTCGGGCGAGAGCAGGGTGATGGTGTGGTTGATGCGTTGCACCCGCTCGATGTCGACGTTGAGACTGTCGAGGAAGATCGACGACAAGGCATGGCCGGCGATCTGCGCCAGCGATGGGTAGGATGCGCCGCGAATCCGCTCGGCCGGTTCAGTGATGCGCCCGGCCCCGATCACCAAGATTTTCGACGCCCCCAGATGAATCGCCGGGCTGATCGGCGCGAGCTGGCGCATCGAGCCATCGCCAAAGTATTCGCGGTTCAACTGCACCGCTGGAAAAATGAACGGGATCGCGGATGAGGCGAGCAGATGCTCGATCGTGAGCTTGACCCGCGCTGCTACCCGCGCGTGACGCATCCACGGTTGAATCGTGTCGATGCCATCATAAAAATTGACGCTCTGTCCCGAGCTGTAGCCGGATGCCGTGATGCAGATTGCGCGCAGCGCGCCCGCCTTGAGCGCCGCATCGATATCGTTCAGGTTGAGCGTGCGCCGCAACAGATCAGCCAGTGGCGCATTGTCGAGCAGCGATTTGGGCGCGGTCTTGACGATCCAGCCGGCCATCAGCGCGCCGAGCCAGTGCGCGCCGGTTTTGCCGATGCCGAGCGGGTCGGCGCGGTAGACGTGATGCGCGTGAAAGCCTTCCCACACCTGGCGCAGATACTGCACCGCCTGGCCAAAATCGCGCGAGTAACAAGCGAGCGACACGGCGTTGATCGCCCCGGCCGAAGTGCCGCAGATGATCGGAAACGGGTTGCGCGTTTTGTCGGGCAGCAACTCGGCAATTGCTTTCAACACGCCGACCTGATAGGCAGCGCGAGCGCCGCCGCCGGTCAACACCAGACCGGTGGCCGCACCCGGCTGCGCAACCTCTGGCGCAACTGCTGGCCCGGCTGCTGGTGCGACTGCCTGCGCGGCGGGTAAGTCCGCCGGTGATGCCCCTTGCGTCACGCGTTTCCCCTTTTTTTACCTGTGCCAATGCCGATACGCTTAGGCTAACATGCGCTCCCTTGATCCTGCAAATTTGCGCACCGCCCGGCCCACAACCGCACAGTTTCGCTTACGTTACCGCTCACGCTGCTGCCGCCACTCTTCAGGTCCATTTCCTATTCCTCATTTCCCATTCCCATGTCCACCGCCAACATCACCTTCGACTGCGCCAAGTGCCCCGGCTATTGCTGTACCTACGACCGGATTGAAACCAAACCGTCCGACATCGCGCGTCTGGCCAAATACCATGACGTGACGATCGCGCAGGCCACCAAGCGTTTCACCAAGACCTATACCTGGGAAGGCAAGACCGAGCGCATCCTGCGCCACCAAAAAGACACGGTCTACAAATCGATCTGCATGTTCTTCGACACCGACGAGCGGCGCTGCACGATTTACCAGGCGCGCCCGTCAGTGTGCCGCGAATATCCCGACGGCAAGAAGTGCGGCTACTACGACTTCATCAAGTTCGAGCGCAAGCATCAGGAAGACCCCGAGTTTGTGCCCAACGCGGGAATTGTCTAACGGGCATCGCCCGCAAACCGTTGGTGTGAGCCGTTTTTGAGCAATGTGTCTCTCTAAATTGTGCCCGCTGAGGAGCTCTCAGGATGGAGAATGGAATCATATTGAATGTCGGTGGTTACAATATCCAAGCCCCCTCCTGTCCTCTCCTCTCAAGAGCACCTCCTCTGAAGATCGCGTGTGAATAATGCGTACTGAGAAGGCTTCCATCATCTGCCCATTCGCCAGATAGAGAAATTCCAGAATGCTGAGACACCTTATTCTTGAAGAGTTCAAGGCGTGGAAATCGCTCAAGCTACGATTTGGGCAGGTGACCGGCTTGTTCGGCACTAACAGCTCCGGAAAGAGCAGCATTCTGCAATTCTTGCTGATGCTAAAGCAAACAAAGAATGCGACCGACCGAGGCTTGGTACTGGATTTTGGTGGCCCGGACCATCTGGTGAATCTGGGCAGTTTTCGAGACATTGTTCATCGTCACGATTCGACTCAAACAATCCACTGGAAGCTCCGATGGCTAACCGCATCCAGAATAACTATCAACGACCCTTCCAAAAAACGCACAGAGGTTTTGGTTAGTGATTCATTGGTCTCAATTGAGTCGCATGCACGAATGCAGGAGCAGTTGCTGGTCTGTGATCGCCTCAAGTATTCGCTTGGTACAGACCATGCATTTCTAATCGAACCCAAAAAAACCGGGGCGACTGATTTTGCACTACGAGCCGACCTTCCAGTCGGTTCTGAGTTTCGCTTTGTACGCAACCAAGCTCGGGCATGGGCGTTGCCGGGCCCACAAAAGACACATTTGTTTCCGGATCAGGCAAAAACGTATTTTCAAAACTCTGAATTCCTGAGTCTTTTTGAGACGGAATACGAGTCCTTGATGGACTCTATCTTCTATCTTGGGCCATTGCGCGAATATCCGCGCCGGGAGTATCCGTGGGCCGGGGCTAGTCCGGTTGATGTAGGGCGTCGTGGTGAGCGGACTGTCGAGGCGATTCTTTCCGCTACGCAGCGAGGTGAGAAACGGAATTTAGGCGGGAAAACCCGTTACAAGCCATTCCAGGAAATCGTGGCCTACTGGCTTAAGGAGCTTGGATTGATTCATGCATTTGGCATTGAGGAGATTGGCTCCGGGGCTAATTTGTATCGTGCAGTTGTCAGACGCGACGAGTACAGTCCGCTAGCACTGCTGACCGACGTAGGATTTGGTGTATCGCAAGTTTTGCCAGCGTTAGTATTGCTTTACTACGTCCCGGAAGGTAGTACGGTCGTGATGGAGCAGCCTGAAATTCATCTGCATCCCTCTGTGCAAAGCGGCCTAGCCGATGTCATTCTAACGGTAGCCAAAACCAGAAACATACAAGTGATAGTTGAGAGTCATAGCGAGCATATGCTTAGGCGTTTTCAACGAAGAGTCGCAGAGGGCGAAGTCAAGTCGGATCTCGTGAAATTATATTTTTGCGATAGCGCTGAAGGCGAATCAAAGCTCGTTGATTTGGAAATGGACATCTTTGGGGATATTCGGAATTGGCCAAAGAATTTTTTCGGGGACGAAATGACCGAGATAGCGGAAACGCGAAAAGCGGCATTGCGCCGGAAACTTCAGGCCGAGCATCAATGAGTGTCGTCGTTGACACCAACGTTCCGATTGCGGCAAACGGTCGTGCCACGCACGCAAGCGCCGCCTGCCAGCTGCGCTGCGTCGAGGAACTACAGCTTTTGATTTCGAGCGATGGTGCAGCTGCAATAGCGCTGGATGCCGGGGGTCAATTGATGCGCGAATATGCAAGCCATTTGAACTTTAGAGGGCAACCTGGTGTGGGGGATATGTTTTTCAAGCATCTCCACAACAACATGTACTCACAAAGTGCCGTTGCGCTCGTCGTCATTTCGGAAATCAGCGACCCCAAAAGAGGCTTTGAGGAACTTCCCGCCAATAGCCTGGATGCGAGCGATAGAAAGTTCTTGGCTGTGGCGTTGCGCTCACAGGCCAAGATTCTGAATGCGCTGGACACTGATTGGCATGAACAACGGAAATTTATCGCCGCGCTTGGTGTGGAAGTCCGGCAATTGTGTCCCGAACACGGGCGCGTCTCCACGTAGTGTTGCGCGCCGTTTGCGCCAATGCTCCTGCGGAGCATCCGATTGCAATACAC
>JAYUGL010000174.1:0-1614 GCA_043738385.1 Sterolibacteriaceae bacterium | reverse complement strand
TCATCCTTCTCGCTGTCGCAGAGTTGACTCAGATCGGGTAGTTCTTGCATTGCCCTGAATTCTCGCTCATCCGTCTCATGGGGGCTGAGTAGTTACCTCCAAAGTTAAGTAGCTCAATGGTCGATTGTTGCGCGCTAATCCAAGTTCCTGGGAACGGACTTCGGCTTGAGGAGCTTTCAGACGAGCACGTCTGCGGCTCGGACAAATTCACCCTGTATGGATGCCCTTCGTGTGGAGCCTTATGGGTGGCGCAAGACGCCTTTTGGGATCACGGGACTTGGTATCGTACGCACGTCCGCGTAGCTAGCCGTGAGAGCTTCGAGGCACTTGTGGCCTCCGCGCGAGTGTCAAAGGCAGCGGAAGTGCCTGCCCGTCCCGAGCCCAGACCGTCGACCGCCAGCGACATAGCGCGAGCGTTCGAGATTTCCGCGACGATTGATCGAGAAAAGGGGAGCAAGCAGGATGTGTGAATCACAAGTTAACAGGTCCGCCAACGCGGGCGCCCAAGGGCGTGTCGCCGCTTCGCCGCTCCTCTCCTTGGTTGCGGGCCATTTCCAACGTTAATCCTCATGGCAAGACTGACCTGCCCGCGCTGCAAAAGGCGCTTACTTGAGTTCAATGGCAACGGTGATGCCGGCGGCAACTTCGCCGTCTTTGCGATAGTCGAGTTTCTCACCTATGTCGGCTTCCTGGGCGGTATGGGTGCGGGTGCATGGGGCTGGCTCGCCGGTTTGATTGCCTTCGGTGCTGTCCTGGCATTTACGCATCATGTGATGCGCTTCCGCTCAAAACATAAATGCGAAGCCTGCAATGTCGTCTGGGAGTATTCCGACGTTCGAGCCTATTGGCGTAAAAGTGAGGAACAAAAGCGTGAGGTTTAACATGTCAGTCGATACGGCCCAGCAACAACAGGAGGCCGCTTCGCTGCTGGTGTTGTGGTTCGGTCATTTCAAACGTTAAACCTCATGATTTCTCAGGCTCCGCGCGTTCTCAAAGTTGCCGCCTACCTTGCGTGCGCCGCTCTGTCTTTCTGGCTTGGCTATGCAACTAGCGGCGCGGTGGCCAAGCATTTTTCGTCTTATCCTTCGGCATTCTTCATCTTGGTTGTCGTCGCCGCCGTCACGGCAATCTTGGGTGCGTACCTAGAGGAGAAATACCTTTGGTCTGGTTGGTTCAAGAGTTCGGCGGAAGAGTTGCAGTGGGTCGGACGCTCGCACAGCTCGCTTCTGACTTCGGCTGCGCCTGCGCCTCTGTCTCTCGGCTTAGCTCTTGGGCTACTATCGGTGCTGGTGCGGTGAGAGTCAACGTTTTCAATAATCCGCTCCCTGCCCGCGACGTCAGGCTGTCAAACTGGTCGGCAGACCGGGACCCGCAACTGCAGGAAGCAGCTTCGCTGCAAGTGTTGCGGCAGAGAAAAGCCATTCATTAAGTTGCCATGCGAGCACTCATCATCCTGGTCGCGCTCCCATGGGTTATTTATCAGAAAATTCGCGAACGTGTGCTTTTCTCATTTCGTAAAAAGATGGGCGATCCACGGCAAAGAGGCCGTTGCTGTGGACCTCTTCCAAACGAATTCGGAACAGGAAAATCCTTGAACGATATTCCTGAACTTGC
>JAYUGL010000173.1:0-5030 GCA_043738385.1 Sterolibacteriaceae bacterium | reverse complement strand
GCGAGAAGTACTCAACCGCATCGCCACCAAACTCGGGCATCGGCTGCACATTGGAGCAGGCTATCGGCCGGCCCGCCCCCAGCGCTTCCAGCAAGATGTTCGGACAGTTCTCGCACGACGAGGCGAACACTATCGCCTGCGCGTGGTGGTAATAGGCCGGCAGCTCGCGGTAAGGAACCGAACCCGCGACGAGTACCTGGCCCTCCAGCCCCAGCCGATCAATCAACGCTCTTGCCCGTTGTGCCGCGGGCATATCGGCCTCACCGATCAACAGCAGCGGATGTTCGCGACGCAAGGCAGCCGGCAGCCGCGCATAGGCCTCGATCAGTTCACGGTGGTGCTTGTACACATCGAAGCGCGAGACATACAGCAGATAGCGGGCCGCAGGCGCGCCAGGGGGCCGCGGTAACACGTTGCCTGCCGAACGGAAGGCATAACCGATGCCGTGCGGGATCGTCACCGCACGGCCGACGCGTATCAGTGACTCGATCGTGGCACGCGCGTACGCCGAGATGAATATGGTCAGGTCGGCCTCGGCCATGCTTCGCAGCATCACGCGTTGCAGTAGCCAGTTGCGCAGGCGCTGCACGCCGAACGGCACGCTGCGGCGTACGCGCGCGTCGAACGGGATCATGTTTCTGAACATCGTGACCACACGGCAGCCTTTCGGGGCACGCGTGGCGACTACACCGCCGGGGCAAAACAGGATGTCGGCCCGTTCACGGGCCAGCGCACGCGGCAGGGCCAATCGCTCCCATACGCTACGCAATAGCGGGTTTTGCGTAGGCCATGAAGTGACGCCGCGTCTGACGCGGGGATCCTGGGGCAGCGGCAATGAAGCTGGGGCGTAGACCACGATGCCCAGGTCAAGGTCTTCCGGCAGGTGCGCCATCAGGTTCCGAAGATAGGTCTGCCCGCCGCCGAGCCGCGCCGAGAAGGCATTTATAACGATCTTCATGTCGCGAGGCTGTTGCCAGCGTCAAGCCATGCTTCGAACATCAAGACGTTCCACAGGTGGAGGCTCCTGTCGGAACGGCCAGTCAGGTGTTCCTTCCAAACTTGGCCTATCTTCTCGGCGTTGATGTAACCCTCACGTCTGAGCTTAGCGGGATCGAGCAGCGATTGAGCCCATGGCCGCAGGGGCCCTCGCAGCCAATCGCCCAACGGCACCTCAAACCCAGCCTTCGGACGGTCGATCAAGTTTCGGGGGACATAGCGGTCCAAAACGCGCCTAAGCGCCCATTTTCCGACGCCACGCCTTACCAGTGCGTGCATAGGCAACGCCATGGCGAGCTCGACCACGCGATGATCCAGCAATGGCGCGCGAGTTTCGAGGCTGGCGCTCATTGCCGCACGATCAACCTTTACAAGCAGGTCGTCAGGCAAGTAGTTCTTCGCATCCCAAAGGCGCATGGCATCGACGTCTTTCAGCGTCCTGTCCCATTGCTTTGCAGACACCGCCGGCTGCGAAACTCCGAGAACCAGGTCGTCTTCGGGCTGCCATCGCGACATCAAGCGCACGTACATCTCTTCAAGGCTTGAGCAAACCATCAATTGTGCGAGTAGATGCATTCGCCGGCCATTGATCGTGGGGTGGCTCTTTGCAGGCAACAAGCCGAGCAAACCATCCCAAGTCTGTGAAGGGACGCTGCGGAGCGTCGCCGCCAGCGCCCTGCGGAGCAGCAGGGGGCGCCTGCTCGACCGACTCCACAACGCAGCCGTGAGCTGGTACCTCGGATAGCCGGCAAAGAGTTCATCCCCGCCATCCCCGGTCAGGGCGACGGAGACATGCTGTCGAGTGAGCCGCGAGATCAAGGTCGTGGGAATTTGCGAAGAATCGGCAAAGGGTTCGTCGTAAATTTTCGGCAGAAACTCAATGAGCCCCAGCGCGTCGTCTGGAGTGACGACCAGTTCTGTGTGTTCGGTGCCGAGATGCTGAGCGACGGCGCGTGCGTACGGAGCCTCGTCGAACGCTCCTTCGCGGAAGCCTATCGTGTACGTGCGGACGCGGCGCTCGCTGCGCGACTGCATCAAAGCTACGACAAGGCTTGAGTCGACGCCGCCGGACAGAAAGGCGCCGAGCGGAACGTCAGCGACCATTTGGAAATGCACGGCCTCACGCAGGCGGTCGTGCAACAGGTCAACGAGTTGCCTATCGTCGAACCCCGCTATCCGCTGACCCAGTGATTGGATTTCGGCCGATTCGACGCTCCAGTATGTGACTGGCTCGCGAGCACTTCCCGATGCAGCAGCGAAAGTCACGAACTGACCTGGGGGCACTTTCTGAATTCCGACGTGAATTGAACGTGGCGCTGGCACGTAGCCAAAGCGCATGAATTCGGAGAGGGAAGTGCGGTCAATATCAAGCGCGCGCGTGGAGATCGCCCTAAAGGCCTTTAACTCCGACGCAAATGCGAAGTGACCTTCGACATTGCCGTAATACAGCGGCTTTTCCCCCATTCGATCGCGCGCCAGCGATAGCTCGGAGGTCTGCCTGTCCCACAACGCGATGGCAAACATCCCGACCAACTTGTGGAGTGTCGCAACGAGGCCCCAAGCTTCGACGCAAGCAAGGAGCACTTCGGTGTCGGAATGGCCGCGCCAAGTTGGGGAGCGACCGGTGTGGTCAAGCTCGGCTTTGAGGACTTGGTAGTTGTAGATTTCACCGTTGTAAGCGACGACATAGCGGCCCGATGCCGAGACCATTGGCTGATGGCCTTCTGGTGAAAGATCTATGATCGAAAGCCGCCGGTGGCCCAATCCAATCCGAGCTTCGGCGTCGATCCAGAGTCCACTGTCGTCAGGGCCTCGGTGAGCCAATGACTTGGTCATGCGCTCCAGTTGCTCGCGAGAGATCGATCCGCCGCCCCGGGCGAAAAGCCCGCCTATTCCACACATTCAATCTTCCTTCTTGTTCTTTGTTGCCGTTGACTCTGTTGCAGCTCCTGCACTGCTCAGCAGGAGGAGCTGCCGGCCCCGTTGACGCCCTGATCACGCGATTGTTTGCACCGCGTGCCAATCCTTGCGGAAGCCCGCCTTCTGCCTAGCGGCAATTGGCGGGTGCACCGTCGAACTTGGCGCCAGTAGCCTCGCGAACGCCGACGCTGGTGTTAGACAGCGTCAACGCGTCAAGTCGAGCCTTGACGCTAGCGGGCCCGCGACTTGGAAGAGAGTGCACCTGGGCGCACCTTGCGTACGCGAGTTCTGGCCGACAGTGCCCCCCGGCATACACTCTCAAGGGCCGCGCCCAGTCCTGTCACTTCACAACGTAATGAAATTGCTAAGAAGCACTCTCGCTCCATGTCGAATCCTTCCCATTCTATGGGCCGGCTGCTTTTTGGCCTACGTGGGAAGCTTCGGCGAGATCCCATCAGTCGAGGTCACCGCATGGGTGGCCGCGGCCGTTTCTGTGTTTTCCCTAGGTGCTTCCGTTGACTTCAGAGTACGGGTCGGAAGCGGTTTCGACACCAGTCTTTCCTCGATAACGTTCATTTGTATTGCCCTCTTTCCAATTCAAATATTTTATCTGTATCAGTGTGCTTTGCTGATGACTTCTCAAGGCTTAGTCCTGTACTTGGTAAATGTTAGGCTGGCCGCTCTCTCTGGAGCGCCATTGATCGATAACTATACTTTTTTTCTTCAAATAAATACTACCATCTCGCTGCTAGCAATTTTCGGTCTTGCAACGATTTTGTTGGGCGACGTAAAAAGAAATAAGCGTACTGCGCACGCCAAATACAAAGTAATCCTATATACGCTCTATTTCGTTACCTTGATGGCCTCCCTTATCGATGGATCAAGAAGCTTCTTCTTGGTGAACCTTTTGTCTTTGGCGGCGCTGAATTTGGCAACCGGACGGCTAAGTGTCAAGAGGTTAGGACTTATATCGGTCGCAGTCTTTTTGATCTTTACCGCCACGTTTTCGATCTTCAGGCCAGAGGCCGAAGACTTCGATCTTGTGGCTTTGATTAGACAATCGCTTGTCTATCTGTGCGGATCACTTGGTTCGATGGACCCAGTCATCTCTAATAAAATTACAATTTACTGGCAGGATGTAGAGGCAATTTCAAATAAGCTCAGCGCGATTGGATTACCATTCCGAAACTACGATCTAAGCGAACTAAAGGCTGAATACACCGATCTTCCACACGATTTGAGTACTAATGTGTATTCCGCATTTGGTTTATATTATCAATACTTGGGTTTCTTCGGTGGAATTATTACGTTGATGGCAATTGGAATTGTGTCGGGTGTCAGCTACAGAAACCGGCTCAGGTCACCGCTCTGTCTTTCTATCTACTGCGCACTTTGGCCCGCAATTGTACTAACGCCGTTTCACGACTATTTTGTTCAACAGGGCTATTCGATCGTGAAGCTTGTGATATACGTATTCCTGCTGCAGGCGATTTCTTTAATGGGTCGCGCGGCCTTTGCATCAGTCCCGGTGCAAGCGCGATCGTGCGCGAGCGCTGGGGTCGCGGTGCCGAAAGTGGCGCCATAGAACTGAAGGATGGCTGACCCACGATTTCGAATATTCGTTGAACATGCCGCGCAACGGGACGCCGACCGTGCGTCGTGGGAAAACTCTAGGTTCCGCACTATCTTCATATCGAATTCATCGAACTCCAGTTCGGAGCGCCAGAGTTCCTGCCAGGTTGCGCAATCACAAATATCGACCAAAAATATTCGCTATGTGTGCTGCAACCAATGCAGTATCAAATCGCGTTTGCGCGAGCGCCCGGCCAGCCGCACCATGGAGCGTGCGGATGTTTGGGTTTGCGCAATAGTGCCCAAGTGCATCAGTCCAATCGGTGTTGGAAACGGCGCCGACGCCAACCTCTGCGTACCCCAAGACATCGCGGTTCATTCCGTAAGGTGAAACAACCACGGGTACGCCTGCCGCCATGTACTGGAGCATCTTGAAGCTGCATTTCCCGCGGGACAATTCACTGTCGTCGAGCGGCATGATGCCGACGTCAAAACGTCTCAAAACGTCTGCTTCACTCGTGGCCTGCCAAGGTTCGAATTTG
>JAYUGL010000172.1:0-13643 GCA_043738385.1 Sterolibacteriaceae bacterium | reverse complement strand
TGAGCGCGAACGCGGTCTTGCCCATTGAGGGTCGTCCGGCGACGACGATCATGTCGCCCGGCTGCAGCCCGGAAGTTTTCTGATCGAGGTCAATGAATCCGGTGGCCACGCCGGTGATGTCGGAGGGGCTGTCGCGGTCATAAAGCGCCTGAATCCGGTCTACCACTTCGCCCAGCACGGTGGGAATGGCGACGAAGCCCTGGGTGGATTTGGCGCCGCTCTCGGCAATCTCGAAGACGCGCGCCTCGGCCTCGTCAAGCAGCTGCTTGACGTCGCGCCCGGCCGGGTTGAGCGCGTTGGCGGCGATGTCGTCGCCCACGGTGATCAACTTGCGCAGCACCGCGCGCTCGTGCACGATTTCGGCATAGCGGCGAATGTTGGCTGCCGAGGGCGTGTTGTTGGCGATCTCGGCGAGGTAGGCCAAGCCGCCGGCCTGCTCCACCTCATTGGACTTTTCGATGGATTCGAACACGGTCACCACGTCGGCGGGACGGCCCATTTCCAGCAGCTTGCGGATGTGGGTAAAAATGCGGCGATGATCGTCGCGGTAAAAGTCCGACTCGCTGACCATGTCGCCGATCTTGTCCCAGGCGCCGTTGTCCAGCAGCAGCCCGCCGATCAGCGATTGCTCGCCCTCGATCGAATGCGGTGGCAGCTTGAGCGCCGCTATCTGCGGGTCAGCGGTTTGCTGGGCATTGAATGCGCGGGCCTGAGCCATGAGATTACCTCCGTGTGACAAGCGCGCAGTCTACTCTGTCGTCATGCCGAAGGCTGTGGACAAACCTGTGCGTAAGCGGTGGAAATGTTGTGGATGGATTGTGCGCAAGACCGGCTGAAGACAGCCGTTGCATTTCAGATCACGTCGTGCGCTTCGCCGCCGAACACCAGTTTCTTGACGCGAAACAATTCATCGCGCGCAGCCGCCGCCTGTTCGAATTCCATGTTGCGCGCATGATCCTGCATGGTTTTTTCAAGCCGCTTGATTTCCTTGGCCAGCGCTTTTTCGCTCATGCTCTCGTAGCGCGCCGATTCTTGCGCAGCCTTGAGTTCACGGCCCGCAGTATCGGCGTCGTAAATGCCGTCGATGATGTCCTTGATGCGCTTGGTAACGCCGACGGGGGTAATGCCGTGCTCCAGATTGAATTGGAGTTGCTTGGTGCGCCGGCGCTCGGTCTCAGCGATGGCGCGTTCCATTGAACCCGTCATCCTGTCGGCATACAAAATCGCAGTGCCATTGAGGTGGCGCGCGGCGCGACCCATGGTCTGAATCAGGCTGCGTTCGGAGCGAAGGAAGCCTTCCTTGTCGGCATCGAGTATGGCCACCAGCGACACTTCGGGAATATCCAGCCCTTCGCGCAACAGATTTATGCCCACCAGCACATCGAACTGGCCGAGGCGCAGGTCGCGAATGATTTCGACGCGTTCCACCGTCTCGATGTCGGAATGCAGGTAGCGCACCTTGATGCCGTTGTCTGCCAGGTATTCGGTGAGTTGTTCGGACAGGCGCTTGGTCAGCGTGGTGACCAGCACCCGCTCGCCCACCGCGACCCGCTTCTTGATTTGCGTCAGCAGATCATCCACCTGGGTCGACGCCGGTAGCACGATCACCTCCGGATCGACGAGCCCGGTCGGCCGCACCACCTGCTCCACCACCTGCCCTTGGTGCAGCCGCTCATATTCCGAAGGCGTGGCCGAGACAAAGACGACCTGATTCATCAAGCGCTCGAACTCCTCGAACTTGAGCGGCCGGTTGTCGAGGGCCGATGGCAGACGAAACCCGTAATTCACCAGATTTTCCTTGCGCACCCGATCGCCTTTGTACATCCCGCCGGACTGGGTGATGGTGACGTGCGACTCGTCGATGAACATCAGCGCATCGGCCGGCAGGTAGTCGATCAATGTCGGTGGCGGTTCGCCCGGCTTGCGGCCCGAAAGATGGCGCGAGTAGTTCTCGATGCCCTTGCAGAAGCCCAGTTGGTCGAGCATTTCCAGATCGAAGCGGGTGCGCTGCTCAATGCGCTGGCACTCGACCAGCTTCTGTTCCTTTTGAAAAAACTCGATGCGCTCGCGCAGTTCGACTTTGATCTTGTCCACGGCCTGCAGCACCGTGCTGCGCGGCGTGACATAGTGGCTGGAGGGATACACGGTGAAACGCCCGAGCTTCTGCTTGTTGTGGCCGGTGAGCGGATCGAACAGCGTCAGCGATTCGATCTCGTCGTCGAACAGCGTGACGCGGATCGCGCTCTCCGCGTTTTCGGCGGGAAACACGTCGATCACGTCGCCGCGCACCCGATACACGCCGCGCTTGAACTCCACGTCGTTGCGCTCGTATTGCATTTCCGCGAGACGGCGAATGATGTCGCGCTGGCCCATCTTCTCGCCCTGGCGCAGGTGCAGGATCATGCTGTGGTAATCAACCGGATCGCCGATACCATAGATCGCCGATACCGTGCACACAATCACCACGTCGCGCCGTTCGAGCAGGCTCTTGGTGGCCGACAGGCGCATCTGTTCGATGTGCTCGTTGATCGACGAATCCTTTTCAATGAACAGGTCGCGCGCCGGCACATAGGCTTCCGGCTGGTAATAGTCGTAATAGGAAACGAAGTACTCGACCGCATTCTCGGGAAAAAACTCGCGAAACTCCGAATAGAGCTGCGCCGCCAGCGTCTTGTTGGGCGCCATTACCAGCGCCGGTCGGCCGAGTCGGGCGATGACGTTGGCCATGGTGTAGGTCTTGCCCGAACCGGTGACCCCGAGCAGGGTTTGAAAGGACAGTCCGTCCTCGATTCCCTCAACCAGCTTGTCAATGGCCTGCGGCTGGTCGCCCGCGGGAAGAAAAGGCTGATGCAGGCGGAAGACCCCGTGGGGGAACTGGATGATGTCACCCATTGTTTTGATGTCTTTGATTGGTCGTGCAGCTATTTTTCATGGGTGGTGAATCTTGTCGCAGGTCTTCTCGGTTCCTTGAGGATGCGGAAGGCCTGTTTGGACGACGAAAAGTATAGCATCTGTCCGCTCAAGTCCCTTATCAAGACTGGGCTTTAGCTCACTTTCCCTTGATATCGAGATGTGCTCCCAAAGGCTTTCTATAAGACTAGAATTTACATTGACAACGCGTGCTTCGATACGGAATAATCAATACCGAGCGACCGATCGGTAGGCGTAACTTTAAGGTCGCTATGGTCGCTAAAAATAAAGATCGCTATCAAATTTTGGAGGAGCAAAAATCATGAGCAAGTATCTGGACAAATTCATCGAGTACATGCGCAGGACACGAAAGGCGGTCGCCGATGAAACCAACCCGCATCGAAAAGCGATCCTGAACAATTACTACGAACATGCCGCCTTCGAATTCTCCAATCGCGATCAGGACATTCTTACCCCGAAGCGTACGGTAAAAAATCCGCTCTATCGTGTGAAGCGCCATGGTGCGGAAATGGCAACCTATGAAGGGCTGGACGCAGTCCAGGGTTACTACGACGCTGTCAACCGTGAAGTCATCATGTTGAATGACGAACAGTTGATGGTGAACGACTGGGGCGTGTCGTCCTACTCCACCCTGGTGCGCTTCGTGTCGGGCGCCAAGCTTGCCACCGAAGGCCATACGGAACCGCTCGAAGCAGAGACAATTTATGTACAGAGCAGTCCCCTGGCGATGTTCTGGCCTTACAACGCAGACGGCATCATGCTGGGCGAGGATGTCTACGAACTTGACCGTCCCAAAATTGAAAAGCCGGCGCTCGCCGATGTCGTCACGCTCGCCATGCGCGTGGAAGCCGCAAGGGAATTCCTGCCGACCGAGGCGCGTAGCGCCCAAAAAGTGGCGGCCTGAGATGCTTGCAAACAAGGGGCTGATTGCCGCCCGGACAGCGTTGGCGCTGGGTGGCGGCGATAACGATGCTCGCTGACGCGCGCACCGCGCTGCCCCTGGGGAAATCTCAATCCCTTGAAGTTGCCGATGGCGCGGCGATTGATGATCAGCAGAAACTGCTGGCGCAAAAACTGGTAGCCGTCCTTCAAAGCGAAATGCCGAAGGCAAGCGACGTTCGAGTGAGTCAACTCGTTCGCACCTCCACCGGCCTGTCACGCGAGAACTGGATGTTCGTTGCCGAATGGCGGGAACACGATGTCATACAGTCGCGGCGCATGCTCTTGCGTCGTGATCCGGCCGGCAGCCTTCTGGTGACGGATCGCGAGCGGGAGTTTCAAGTGCTTCGGGCGCTGGAGACGACGTCTATCCCTGCTCCGCCGGTGCGGTGGGTCGATTCTGCAGGTACCGTGTTCGGCAGCCCATCCATGATCATGGATGTTGTCGAAGGCACCTGCGACTGGTTCGTCCTTAATGGCTCGCGGCCTTTGGAGCAGCGCCTGCATCTGGCCAAAGGTTTCATCGAATTGTTGGCCAGGATCCAAAAAGTTAATGTACCCAAAACAGGTCTTGCGCAAACGCTCGGCGATCCGGGAAAAAATGGGGCCGCGAAAGAGCTCGGGCAATGGGAGGCCGAGTTTCGGCGCGTTCAACTCGAACCACTCCCCGAGATGGAACTGATATTGGACTGGTTGCGTCAACGCGCTCCGGTTTCGGCCGGATCGGTGCTCGTGCATGGCGACTTCAAGCCCGGCAATGCCTTGCTGATGGGCAACGAGATCACGGCGATGCTGGATTGGGAAACCGCGCACCTTGGTGATCCGCTCGAAGATCTGGGGTGGATCACAAACCCGGCGCGCGCGCGCGAGCATCAGATCCGTGGAATCTGGGAACGCGAGCAGATCGTTCATGCCTATACTAAAGCCACCGGTCGTTATGTCGATCCGCGCGAGCTGCTGTGGTGGAATGTTTTCTCGTGCTGGAAACTTTCGGTCATCATTCTTACCGGTATGCATGCTTTCGTAGAGGGAACCTTGAATCGCATTTATCACACGCCGGTGTGGCTGTTCCAGAACATGTTCACCCTGATGAAAGAGGCGACCTGATGCGACCGAGCATCATCGAGCAGCTTGACGGCATGTGCCGCGTTCTTGAGGAAACGGTTGCGCCCGAAGTTCACAGCGGCCATGCGCTCGAAATATTGAGAAGCCTGGTCAGCAATGTGCGCATGCTGTCTAGGAACTGGCATAGCGTTCCCGGGTTTCTCGACTGGGACAATGGCGTGACGGTTGAGCTTCTGTCCTCCGCACGCCCAAGCGTCAGCGAAACATTGCGCAACCGCATTGATGCCGCACTGGCTGGCGCTCCAATGAATCAAACTGACATTCTCGCCGTCGACGCTTTTAACGAGCGACTGCGCCAACTCACCACCGAGTGCCTGGCCGATACCGTTATGCCGCCCGTGCGTGAGAAGATTTTGCAGCATTTGTTCGACCGCACCACGCGCTATCCCATGCGCCTCTCCGGTGCAACGCCCAAACAGCCCAGCTAGGCCCACTAGTCAAACTCGCTCAATCATGCTCACGTCACTCGACGATACCCTCTGGCACCAACTCCCGACGACCTTCGACCATGTCGGCACCAGCGACCCGCGATTTTTCGACCGTTACTGGTTTGCCTTGTACGCGCCGGATGGCTCTGCTGCGGCGCAGTTCACGATGGGCGCCTACCGCAACATGGACGTCCTCGATGGCGCCGCGGTCGCGGTTTGCGGCGGCAAGCAGTACAACGTCCGCGTGTCGCGATCCCTCGGGGCCGACATGGTTCCGAAATGCGGCCCGATCTCGGTCGACATCGTGCAGCCCTTGCAGAAGTTTGGCCTGTCCATTGATGCCGGTGCGCACATGCGCGGTGAAATCACCTGGGACGGCATTGCTCCCGCGCACGAAGAGCAACCTCATTTCAAACGGGTGCAGGGAAGAGTTGTCGAAGACTATCAGCGCTTCGATCAAATCGGTTGCGCCAACGGCTGGCTTGAACTGGCCGGCAAGCGTGTCGACGTCAATCAATGGTGGGCGTGTCGCGATCACTCGTGGGGTGTGCGACCACGCATCGGCGTCAGGGAGCCTGTCACCGGTCATGCCGAGCCGCTTGATGAGCGCGGTTTCACCATGGCCTTCCTGTTCTTCTCGACCGATGCCCATGCAGGTCATGTCCTGTTGAGCAAGCGCGAAGGGGAACCCAGCTACACCACCGGTGTTGTCCACGACCTCAAGAGTGGTGAAACATGGGCAGTAAAGGATTTGCAACTGGGAGCGACGCTATACCCAGGGACGCGGCGTTTTCAAATGGCCACCCTGACCGCACGACTCGAAGGCGGCAATGATTTTGTACTGCACAGCGAAGCCATTGGTTCGGCCATCGCCATGCAGGGCCTGGGCTACAGCGGCGGCTACGACGACCGCAAGGGACTCGGCGTGTGGCGTGGCCCCAATCTCGTTGAAACCGATGTCTGGGATGTCTCTGCCCCGGCGCGCATCGTATATCCCAACGGCTCGGCCAATGAGCATTGGCACCGGATTCAGCCGGTCGCGGTTCATGCACGCCTCGGCGCTTCGCCGGAAAGTCACGGCACCGGCAGCATGACGCTGGTGTTGAGCGGCCGCATTCCCGCGCTTGGACTCGAATAAATCAATGACCCAGCAAGACGATCGCGTCGGCGCTGACCTTCCGCTCAGCGGCATCAAGGTCATCGAGTTCGCGCAGATGGTCGCGGCACCTGCGGCAGGGTTACTGCTCGCCGATTACGGCGCCGAAGTCATCAAGATCGAGCCGCCCGAAGGCGACAGTTGCCGCCAGTTGCGCACAAGGGCGGCCGCAGACCTGCCGGTTTCGCCGGTCTTTCTCGCCTACAACCGCAGCAAGCGACTGATCCGTCTCGATCTTCGTAACCCGCACGACCTTGCGACCGCCCGTGAACTGGTGGCCGATGCGGACGTTGTCATCGAAGCATCGCGTCCCGGTGCGATGGATAGATTTGGCCTCGGCGCGGATGAATTGTCCAAACTCAACCCTCGGCTCATCTACGCCTCGGTATCCGGCTTCGGTTGGACCGCATCGGTGCGCGACAAACGCGGGGTCGATCTGATCATTCAGGCGGAAAGCGGCATCATGTCCGCCACCGGCTTGCCGGATATGCCAATGAAGGTCGGTTTCACCGTCGTCGACGCAGCCTGCGGCCATGCACTTTGCCACGGCATCCTGGCGGCGCTGTTCAAGCGCGCGCGCACCGGCAAAGGCGATGTGGTGCAGATCAGTCTATATGACCTCGGGTTGCAACTGCAATCCGGACCCATCGTCGAATACCTGATGACGGGCACGCAGGCGCCACGTTGCGGCAACGCCGCTCCGCTCAGCGCACCGGCGGATTTGTTTCATTGCGCCGAAGGCGCCATCGTGGTGTCGGCCTATCTCGAAGCCCACTGGATTGTGTTTCTGAAAATCATCGGCGGCGATTTCTTGCGCGATGCCCCCCACTTTTCCACCGGCGCCGAGCGCATTCGCAATCGGACTGAATTGACTGTTGCATTGAATGCACTGCTCGCCAAACGCACCGCCACCGAATGGCTGCCCTTGCTGGAAAGCGCAGGCCTCCTCGTCGGGCAGGTGAAGGACTACGCCCAAATCATGGCTTCGCCCTACACGACAGAATCGGGAATCATCGGCCGTGCCGGAGCCGATTACGGCATTCACAATCCTGCCCGCCTGCGCAGCATTCCGCGTGGCGATCTCAAGCCACGCGATGAGTAGTCCGCCGCTCCCGGCGCTCGAAGCACTGCTCAAACGCGGCAAGCGCCTGCGTGTCGCCCCTGTTGCTGTCAACGCATGGGCGATCCGTGCCTGGTGCGCCGCCATTGGCGATCTCAATCCGCTGTACCTCGACCGGGCGACCGGTATCGCACCACCGCCGATGCTGCAATCCTGGGTCGGCCCCGGCCTGATGGTCGAATACGAACCGGCGGCGAGCCTGCACGCGGAAGTGCGCGCAGCCTTTGCTGCTACAGGTTTGAGCGCGGTGGTCGCGACTGACTATGCGCAGGAGTATCTGGCAGACGTGAAAGTCGGCGACCGCCTGCAAGAGTTGTCACATGTTGAGTCGGTCTCCGCGCTGAAACTTACCCGGCTGGGGGCCGGTCACTTTGTCACCATCGTGTTCGAGTTTTCCAACCAGTCAGACCATGTCGTTGGTCGACTGCGTGTGCAGACCTTCTACTTCAAGCCCGCACTTTCAGAAAAAGCTCAACAGAAACCTGCAGGCGAATTACCCCGTTCACCGGGATCCGTCGTGATCCCGGTGACAACGACGCTGGTCATTGCCGGCGCGCTGGCATCCAACGATTTCGAAAAAGTGCATCACGATCGCGAGGTCGCCCAGGCGCAAGGCCTGCGCGACATCATCATGAGCATCATCACCACTACCGGACTTGTGGCGCGAGCGGCAAGAGAGCTCTTCCCGGCCAACAACCCGATACGCGAAATTTCACTGCGTCTTGAGACCCCGGTATGTCCGGGCGACACACTGGTTTTCTCCGGTGAAGCCGGAGATGCCGGTGCAAACAATTGCATGATCGTAGGTCAAACGGAATACGGTAAGCACGTTCGTGCATCCGTGGTTTTTCGTTGAGGACTGTCCCTACGATGCGCTGGCGTTGTACCGCTGGTGCGTGAGCACGCGATCGCCGACCAAGCCGAGGGCGAACTGCACATAGTCCTTTGCGATCTGTTCCGGAGTCCGTGGTCCCTTGGGCGAATACCAGTCGGCCACGCCACGGCACAGCAGCAATACCGCCCGTGATGCGCCCATCGGGTCCTGCGTCATGAATGCGCCATTGACGCTCGCTTCGGCGACGGCCTTGCGCAGCATGTCTTCCACCTGATCGCGCAAGGCAATCTGCTGCGGCCGATGCGCTGGGTCGAGGCAGCGAATCTCGCGCTGCAAATGGGCAAGGCGCTCGCGGTGCGCCATGTAGAGCACGATATTCTCCACGATCAGCATGAAGCACTGGCGCGGATCATTGCCACCCTCCGCAGCCGCGGCACGCGTGCGGCGCAGGACTTCCTCGCCGGACCTGGCCAGCAAGGAGGCCAGCAGGTCCTGCTTGCTGCCGCAGTGGTGGTAAAGCCCCGGCACCGACAGCGACGCACGCGCGGCAATGGTTCGCACCGTCGTCCCGTGATAGCCGAATTCGACGAACGCATCAAGCCCCGCTTCGAGCACGCTCGTCAGTTGGTAGTCGTCCGCATAGTCTCGCCAGCCACTGGGCACTGCGCCTTCTTCAGGGGTGGGTTCAGCGCGAGTCATGGGCATTTGAAGGTGTGCTTATTAGATGCATTCAAACAATCGGGATCAGTCGTTACGCGAGCAGAATGGTACAAGGAATTCCTCCTCGTTTGTCGAATGTGGATTCGACAAATCCCTTGGGAATCCTTATCCAGAGCCGACTTCAGCAGGAACTTACGGTACGATGCGAAGCCAGCCAAGTTGACATCCTTCCCTGTAACCCCGTAACAGTCCGCCTTCCACCCATGCACGAATTTCACCCTATGCGCGGCATCGCTCTCATGATGCTCGCCGTCGTCTGTTTTGCCGGTGGCGATGCCATGGTCAAGCACCTGACGACTCATGTCCCGGTGCTCATCATCGTCTGGTTTCGCTACACCGTGCATTGCATCCTCATGTTGATCCTGCTCGGTCCCACGGTGGGTCGGGGATTGATTCGGACCGACAAACCTTGGGCGCTCACGCTGCGCGGACTCACCCTGGTGATCACGACAATGTTGGGCACGGCGGCATTCCACACCATGCCACTGGCCGAGACGACTGCCGTCATCTTTCTTTCGCCGCTCATCGTCAGTCTCGCCGCCGGACCAGTGCTGGGCGAGAAAATTGGTTGGCCTCACTGGCTGGCCGTCGCCGCAGGGTTTTGTGGCGTTCTGTTCATCGCTCGCCCCGGCAGCGGCATCGTCGGCATCGGGTTGTTCTACGCGCTTGGTGCCGCCAGCGGCCTGAGCATTTACCAATTGCAGACGCGAAAACTCGCCGGCAGCGAGAATCCCTATGTCCTGCTTTTTTTTACCGCGCTCACCGGCACCGTCGTCATGTCGCTGGGCGCGCCGTTCTACTGGAGCAGCTTTTCGCTCGATGGGTTGACGGGCGGACTGCTGCTCTCCCTGGGTGCCATTGCCGCGCTCGGCCACCTGTTTCTGACCCAGGCCTTCCGCCATGCCCCCGCCTCGACCCTGTCGCCCACCATGTACATGCAATTGGCGTGGGCAACTCTGCTGGGCTGGCTACTGTTCGATCATTGGCCCAATGGCTACGCGATCGTCGGCATGATCATCATCGCCATCAGCAGCGGCGGACTGGTCGTGATCGAGCATCGTCGGCACAGTCAGTTGATCAAGTCCAACTAAGGTCATGCACCCGGAACGGCGTTGAACGAATACGCTTGCCGGTAATGCGAAAGATCGCATTGGCGATGGCCGGTCCCACCGGACCCGCCGGCGGTTCGCCCGTCTCCGAATAGCGATCGTGATCCGACAAGCCGCCAAAGTGAATCCGGAGCTTCGGCATGTCGCCGATGCGCAGCATCGGGTACTGGTCGTAATTGCCTTCGACAATGCGGCCGTCCTTGATGGTGAGCATTTCGTTGAGCGACATGTTGAGGCCGAAGGTCAGGCCACCCTCCATCTGCGCACGCACTGCATCGCGATTCATCATCCGGCCGCAGTCGAACGCCGCATCCAGGGTGTCGACGCGCAGCACGCCCTTCTTGCTCACTTCAACGGTGGCTACCACGCAAACCACCGTGCCGGTCTTCGGCTGGCCCAGCATGCCGAAATTGCCGATGGCGATGCCTTGCGCCATACCCTTGCGCAGTTTTTTGCCCCAGCCCGCCTGCTTGGCGGCTTCCTTAAGGCATAGGGTCCAGCCCGGGTCGGGCCAGCTGGCGTGCAGCTTGAGTCGATACTCGAGCGGGTCGATAGCGGCGGCATGGGCGCATTCGTCGATAAAACTTTCCAGGAAGAATGCATTCGAGTTGTAGCCCGGTCCGCGATAAGGTCCGGTGCGAATGTGGATCGGCAGCGTATGCGATTCCACCTGAACGTTCGGAATGATGCCGCTGGTGTAGGACGCATCGGAAAGTCCGATGGTGCTCGCCAGCGGCCCGAAGTCGGTGTATTGGCCGGCATCAATCGCACGTCCCGCCTCATGGGCAATAAACGCCTGCGGCATGCCCGAAGCATCGAGCCCGGCTTTCATGCTCACCGCCAGCAACGGCCGATAACGGCCCTGACGCGTGGTCTCTTCGCGCGACCAGATAGTGTGAATGGGGCGACCAGGAAACTGCTTCGCAACGGCAACCGCCATGCGCACATCATCGCCGCCAATGCGGCGGCCGAAACCGCCGCCGACCAGGGTTGGATGCACGAACACTTTTTCCGGTGCCAGGCCCGACTCTTCGGCCGCTACCCGATGAGCATGCTTGGGCGCCTGGGTCGGGTGCCATATCTCCACGCGATCCGCCGTCACCAGCGCGGTGCCGTTCAATGGCTCCATCGCCACATGGTCGCAATACGGCGAGGTGTAAATCGCCTCGACGATCTTCGGTTGTTTGGCCAGCACCTCGGCCGCATTGCCGAGACTTTTTTGCACGATGCCGCCCGGCTGCTCGATCAGTACTTGCGCAGCCTCAAATACCTGTTCGGTGGTCTTCCACTTCGCACCGTCGCCGTCTTCCCATTCCACCGGCAACGCGGCCAACGCGGTACGCGCCTGCCAGTAGTGGTCGGCCACCACGGCAATGGCGCTGGTACGCGGCCCGTTCATTTCCCTGGGCAGTTGCGTTATTAGCGGCAGCTTCTGCAATGGTTCGCCACCTTCGATCACTGCAATGCCATGCACACCGGGCCAGTCCTTGATCTTGTCGAAGTCGACCGACTTGAGCTTGCCGTCCTGCACCGGCGATTGCATCAGCGCCGCGTAGAGCATGCCGGGCAGGCGCAAGTCGATGCCATACTGCGCCGTGCCATTCACCACTTTTGGCAGATGCAGCTTGGAAGGTGTTGCCTTGCCGAGGAAAGTCCATTCGCTGCGCGACTTGATCGCCGGCTCCTGCTCCAGCTTGATCAACACGGCCTTGTGGGCAAGCTGGCCATAGCTGAGGCTGCGTTTGGTGGCACGGTGGCTCACCACGCTGTTGCTGGCTTCCACTTCAGCGACTGGCACATGCCACTGCGCCGCTGCCGCTGCCTTCAGCCGCTCGCGCGCACTAGCGCCGACTCGCAGCAGGGTCGAGTTCCAGCCGGCAACCGTTGACCGGCCACCGAAAAACGCCAGTGCACCCGTCGGCTTGGAATAGACGTTGTCCTCGACGTAGTCACGCGTCGCAGAAGCGAATTCCAGTTTCACCCTGGTCCAGTCGCAATGCAGTTCCTCGGTGATCGTCATGGCGAGCTGTGTCGCCGCGCCGTTGCCGATTTCCGGCGTCGGCACTCTGATGGTCACCACGTTGTCCGGCGAGATCACCAGCCATGCATCGAATTCCGGCGCTGCGCCCGGTGCCGCCGTAGCGTCGACAACATCCGCCGCGGCAAGTGTCGAAAAGCCCAGCGCCAGCCCGCCGCCCGTTGCGGCGGTCGCGACGAGGAAGCGGCGTCGACCAAGATTGACGGCTTTAGCCACGTTACCCATGATGGCTCCCGTTCATCATCGCCGCCGCTTTATGGATCGCAGCCCGCACCCGGACATAGGTGCCGCAACGGCAGATGTTGCTGACATACGCATCGATGTCCGCATCCGTCGGTTTGGGCTTGTCCTTGAGCAAAGCTGCCGCGGCCATCAGCATGCCCGACTGGCAATAACCGCATTGCGGCACGTTGGCCTCTACCCAAACCTTCTGCAATGGATGGCTGGAATCAAGCGACAGCCCCTCGATCGTAGTGATTTTTACACCGGTACCGGATACCGCAGAAAGCGGCACCTGGCACGATCGGGTGGCCGCGCCATTGATATGCACGGTACAGGCGCCGCACTGGGCGATGCCGCAGCCGAACTTGGTGCCGGTCATACCCAGGTGATCGCGCAAGACCCAGAGCAGCGGCGTCGCCGGATCGGCATCGACCTCCTGCAGCTTGCCGTTGATGTTGAGTGTTTTATTCACGGGGACTCCTCTTGAACGATCATCAAATTTTAATGGACACCGCCCTATAATAGCCTGAGCAATTTGCACCGCCGAGAAGATCGACAGGCACTTCGAAAACTGGGAGCTGGGGACGACCAATGGATGAATTGAGCTACTGGGTGTTTCGTTACCAAAACGCATTGCTCACCTTGTCGGACAAGGAAAGCGGAAAGGTTTTCCCGCACGGACACGCGGCGGATTTCGGCCATCCCAAAAACGCCTTGCTGGTCGGCGAATGGCAGGGCCTGCCCTGCTACGCCGTTGAGCTCGACAATCATCCGGAATCCTTCGCCGCCGAACTGACGCCGCTGTTCGGCATCTTCGGCCTGGCGGGTCCGGAAGCCTTCGCCCTTGCCGGACGCGCCACACAATTGCTGGACTGGCAGCGCAATCACCGCTACTGCGGCGCCTGCGGCAAACCCACGATGCCGAAGAGCGGGGAGTTCGCCATGGCCTGCGACGCCTGCAATCTCCTTGTCTACCCGAGGCTCTCGCCGGCGATCATGGTGCTGGTGATACGCGATGGG
>JAYUGL010000171.1:0-1627 GCA_043738385.1 Sterolibacteriaceae bacterium | reverse complement strand
GCGCATTGCGGCGTTGCTCCTCGCTTGTGTGGCTCGCCACACGGCGCTCAGAGCGCCTTGCACTGCATCCCGTCAGCGCACCCAAAAACGGTATATTGACCATTTCCGCCTCCCTAATAAATCGATGATTGACAGCAATCAATATTTGCCAACCCGAAGATCAGGAAACTGCTCAGTTTTTAACTTTAAACCAGAGAAAGAACTTAACCATGACACGAATTGAAAAGACAAAACGCGCAATGATTCTAGGCGGGGTCGCTGCCAGTGGCGCCTTGATCTTGGGAATGGACCGCGCGTTTGCCCAGCAAAGTCCGGGTGTCACTGAAAAAGAGATCAAGTTGGGAACCTGGATGCCCTTGACCGGCTCCCTTGCGACCTATGGCGTGCCGCACCGCGCTGGCATCGAGGCCTATCTGAACCTGGTGAATGACCGCGGCGGCATCAAGGGACGCAAGTTTTCGCTGGTTGTCGAGGACAACGCCTACAACGCTCAACGCACAGTGGCCGCTGCCCGCAAGCTGGTTTCCCGCGACGAAGTGCTGGCGATCGCGGTCCCGTTCGGTACCGCCCAATCGGCTGCGGCCTTCGATTACCTGTTTGTTGAAGCCAAGGTCCCTGTGATCAACCCCTATGGCGGTGCGGCCGACTGGTATAACCCTCCGAAAGCGAACCTGTTCGGGGCGCTGGTCCTGTACGAAAACCAGGCGCGAGCGATCGGGCGCTGGGCGGCAAAGGACGGCCACAAGAACATCGTGGTGGTGCACTCAGCCGTGGCCGCCTTCGAGAACGTGGCTGTCAACGTTGCTCCCGGCGCCAAGTCCGCGCGGTCCGATGCCACAGTGGAGCTTTTTGCAACCAAGCTGCAATCTACCGACTACGGCCCGGCAGCGCTGGAGCTGGTGAAAAAGAAACCCGATGCGGTGATATTTATTCTCGGCCAACCGGAGGTCATCGCCGCATCCAAGGAGTTGCGCCTGCAAGGGTACAAGGGTGCCTTGTATGCCTATGCGCCTGCAGTCGCGAATTCGACGCTGGAACTTGGCGGGCCGGCAATGGACGGCATCAAGTCGGCTTCCTTCACCGTGCCGGTAACATCCGATGCCCCGGCGGTGAAGGAATACCGGGACGCCCTCGCCAAGTACTTCCCGAGTGAAAAGCCGGATTACTTTTCGTTGATCAGCTTTGCGCTGACCAAGATCATGGTCGAAGCTGTCCGACGCATAGAGGGGCCGGTCAACCGGCAGACCTTGGTCAACGCGATGCATTCGATTCGCAATTTCGACACCGGAATCATTCCACCGGTGTCGTACTCGCCAGAACGGCACCTCGGCGCCACCACGATTCAACGTGTGGTGGCGCAGGGTGGTCAGTGGGTATCAGTGGGCACCCCGATCGACAGTGAAAAAGACTGGTAAAAAAATTCCAGAGAAGATCACCATGCAAGCACAACAAGACATCGAAGTGGCACCGCCGACCGGCCGTGCGGAAATCCGGGTTGAAAATCCGGGTTGATAATCCAGGTTATCGTCTGAATTCATTTGCGCACTTGCGCGGCCTGGCGAGTCACTCGTCGGGATAACACACATAGGAGAAAACAATGAAAGCATGGGCAGTAGTCAAAAATGGT
>JAYUGL010000170.1:0-5071 GCA_043738385.1 Sterolibacteriaceae bacterium | reverse complement strand
TGCCCGCCTACGGTGCTTCAGCCCACGGCGTATCGCTTGCGGCACTGCCGGATGGCCGCATTGCGGCCGCATGGTTTGCCGGCAGCCGCGAAGGCGCGGCCGATGTCGTGATCGTCATGTCGGTCCTGGCTGGCAATGCATGGAGTACACCGCGACCGATCATCGACCGCATTGAGGTTCAGCGCAGCACCGGTCGTCTGATCCGCAAACTGGGCAACCCGGTGCTGTGGAGTGACCCGCAGGGCATGTTGCATCTGTGGTTTGTCAGCGTTTCCTACGGCGGCTGGGCGGGCAGTTCCATCAACCACATTGCGTCGCAAGATGGCGGCACCAGCTGGAGTCCCATCACGCGACTGATCACCTCACCCTTTCTCAACCTCAGCACGCTGGTACGCAATCCGCCATTGCCATTGAGCGACGGCGGCATTGGTTTTCCTGTCTACCATGAGTTCATTGCCAAACGCGCTGAATGGCTGCGGCTCGACGATAAGAACCATGTCGTCGACAAAGTGCGGTTTCCTTCAACGAACAAAATCTTCCAGCCCGCAGTTGCGGCGCTTGATGCGCAGCACGCACTGGCACTGCTGCGCGATGCCGGGCCCACACGTCGCATCCATTCCAGCACCAGCGACGATGGAAGCCAACACTGGCAAGCTGCGACCGCCACTGCCCTGCCCAATCCGGATGCCGGCATCGCCCTGTTGCGACTGACTGACGGAAGCCTCCTGCTGGCCTGGAACCCGCAGGAATCGAATCGTACCCAACTGGCCTTGTCGGTTTCGCGTGATGAGGGCAAGACCTGGTCAACCCCGAAATTCGTTGAACAAGGACAAGGCGAAGACGAGTTTTCCTATCCAGCCTTGCTACAGGATCGTTCAGGAGTCATCCATCTCGCCTACACCTGGCAGCGAAAAACCATCAAGGCGATCAGCTTTTTCCCAAGCTGGATGGAAACGACGCCATGATCATGCTGGCACAGGCACTTTTGGTCGCATGGGCGATGGCCCTGTTGATGCCTCGTCGCCTGAAATCCCTTGCATTCCTGATCGGCTTGTTGACGCTGACCCCCCTATCCCAAGGCGTATCTGCGGCGATAGCCCTGCGCGGGTTATGGGGCGACCCCAGCATCACCACCGTACAGTTGCTCATCCTGTCGCTGCTGGGATTCACGCCAACGGCTTTCAGCCGGGGCTGGCGTGGACCTGCCTTCATTGTGGCAATCGCCGCTCTGCTTTATCCAATGGCCCTGGGCCTCGGCGATGTCGACCCCTACCGCCTCGGCTATCAGCCCTGGTTGCTGGTGGACGTGCTTGGAGCGGCGGCCATTGCGGCATGGTGGCGCGGCCAGCCACTCTACCTGTGGCTGCTGGCCGTTGATCTGTTAGCCTTCGCCGCCGGCTTGCAGGAATCGACCAATCTCTGGGACACTCTGCTTGATCCCCTGCTGGCTGTGGCCGCACTGATATTGTTGATCCGTAATTGCTGGCATCACACTCGACATGACCGATAAATTGAACTGCGACGTTTCCATCGTCATTCCCGTCTACAACGAGGAAGAGAATCTGCCCGACCTGGTCGCCCGCGTTGGCGAAGCCATGCTGGGCAGCGGCTTCAGCTTCGAACTGATTTGCATCGACGACGGCTCACGTGACCGCTCGAGTCATGTGCTGCGCGATCTCGCAGCACAAACCCCGTGGCTGCATCCGCTTTACCTGATGCGCAATTACGGCCAGACCGCGGCATTGCAGGCTGGCTTTGACGCGGTGTCGGGACGCTACACCGTGACGCTCGATGGCGACCTGCAAAACGACCCGCTCGATATCCCCGAACTGATCCGCACCCTCGAAAGCCGGCCCGATATCAGCATGATTTCCGGCTGGCGCAAGGAGCGGCAGGACGCCGCCCTCAACCGCAAGTTGCCGTCGCTGCTGGCCAACCGGCTGATCTCGTGGGCTACCGGCGTGCAGCTGCACGACTACGGCTGCGCGCTCAAGGCCTATCGCACCGAGCTGGTCCGTCGTATCCGCCTTTACGGCGAACTGCATCGCTTCATCCCGGTGCTGGCCGCCGAAGCCGGCGCCAAAATCATCGAAGTCCCGGTGCGCCATCACGCGCGCACCAAAGGCCAATCGAAATACGGCATCGACCGCACCTTCCGCGTGGCGCTCGATTTGCTGTTGATGAAGTTCATGCTGCGCTATCTGCATCGTCCGCTGCATGCCTTTGGCGGCGTCGGCCTGTGGATGCTGGTACCGGGCGTGGGTGTGCTGGGCTATCTGACCGCCCTCAAGATCATGGGTGAGAGCATCGGCGGCCGGCCGCTGCTGCTGCTCGGCATCATGCTGGTGCTGATGGGCGCACAGTTGATCGCGATGGGACTGCTCGGCGAAATCCTGATCCGCATCTACCACGAGCCCGAAGGCCGCGACCAATACCGGCTGCGCCCACCACCCGATCCTTCATGAAGTCTTTTCTCCTTCGCGGACTGGCAGGCCTTGGCCTGTTCGCGCTGGTGCTGCATTTTGCCGATCCGGTGCGCGTGTTCAAGGCGCTGGGCAAACCCGATCTGTTGTGGCTGCTGGCCGGCTTTGCTGCTTCCGTCGCCGCATCGCTCACCAGCGTCCTGCGCTGGCATGCCTTGGCCGCCTGGCTCGACATGAAGGCCACGCGTCGCAAGCTGATCTTCGCCTACTGGCGCGGGATTACCGCCAATACCGTGCTACCGGGCGGACATCTGGGCGGCGATGCGCTGCGAGCGCTGCATCTGCAACGCGCCGGACATTCGCTAGGCAGCGCCGCAGCCAGTGTCGCACTGGATCGTCTCAGCGGCTTATGGATGCTGGCGGCGATTTCACTCGGCACCACGGCACTGGCCTCGTCGCTGGACATGCTGCAGGGCGCGCTGCCGGCCGTTTCTGCGCCATTGATTGCGGCAATCGCACTGCTGACGCTGGTCGCTCCCCTGCTCGCCTGGCAGGTGTCCGATTCGGCCAGACGGCGCCTGCCGGCAAAGCTGGCGCAAATGCTGAACGCATTGCACGAACGTCCTCGTCCACTGGCCCTGTATTTTTCACAGATGCTCTGGTCCGCCGGCGTGCAGTTTCTGTCAATCATGGCCTTCGCCTGTGGCGGGCATGCGGTCGGATTTGATTTGTCGTGGTGGGTTTATTTCATCGCTTCCGGCCCCATCTTCCTTCTTGCGGCGCTGCCGGTGTCCATCGGCGGCTGGGGCACGCGGGAAGCCGCCGCCGTGGTGACCCTCGGCGTATTTGGCGGGCCGCGCGATCTGGCGATTGCTACCGCAATTCTGTATGGGCTGTTCGCCGCACTGCAAGGCTTGCTGGGCGCTTTAACCCTATTGCAGGCGAACAAGAAAAACACTGATTAGAGGAGAAGACAATGCTTGACCAGCCAATTCCGGAGTTCACTGTTGCCGCCACCGGCGGAGAATCGATCTCGTCAACCGCCCTGAAAGGCAACAAGGTCGTGCTCTACTTCTATCCGAAGGACAGTACCCCCGGCTGCACCACAGAGGCCCAGCAGTTTCGCGATCTGCACGACAAGTTCGTCAAGGCCGGCGCCATCATTCTGGGCGTATCGCGCGATAGCATCAAATCCCACGAGAATTTCAAGGCCAAGCTCGACTTGCCCTTCGAACTGCTGTCCGACAGCGACGAAACGCTGTGCAATCAGTTCGCTGTCATCAAGATGAAAAACATGTACGGCAAACAGGTGCGCGGCATCGAACGCAGCACGTTCCTGATCGATGCCAAGGGCGTGCTGCGGCATGAGTGGCGCGGGGTCAAGGCCGATGGTCATGCCGCCGCGATGCTGGAAGCAGTGAAAACGATTTAATCCGCTTTTATCTTCAACCTTCGGGAGATTGAATGAACGCCAAGCGTAGCGCCAAGGCCGCAAGCAAGACGACCAAGCTGTTCGTGCTCGACACCAACGTGCTGATGCACGATCCCAACAGCCTCTACCGCTTCGAGGAACACGATATTTTCGTGCCGATGATGACGCTGGAGGAGTTGGACGCCAACAAAAAAGGTATGACCGAAGTGGCGCGCAACGCCCGCCAGGCCAGCCGCATGCTGGACGAGATCGTGTCTGGCGTAGAGGATGGCATCAGCGATGGCACAGAACTGGAAACCGCGTCGCGCGGCCTTGCCAGCGGCCGGCTGTTCCTCCAGACCGAAGCCATGAATGGCGTGCTGCCGGCCTCGCTGCCAACCTCACGCGCCGACAACAACATTCTCGCGGTAGTCATGTTCCTGCAGCAGAAGTTCCCCAAGCGGCCGGTGATCATGGTGTCCAAGGACATCAACATGCGCATCAAGGCCCGCGCCCTGGGGCTGGAAGCGCAGGACTACTTCAACGACAAGGTACTGGAAGACACCGACCTGCTCTACACCGGCAGCCAGGAACTGTCCGCCGACTTCTGGGAAACCCACGGCCAGAACATGAAGTCGTGGAAGCAGGAAAGCAAGACGCTCTACCAGATCCAGGGGCCGCTCTGCCCCAGCCTGCTGGTCAATGAGTTTGTCTATCTGGATGCGGACCAGGAACGTCCCTTCACCGCCATTGTCAGGGAAGGCAGCGGCAAGACCGCAGTCATTTCCACTCTGACCGACTACAGCCACCTGAAGAATGCGATCTGGGGCATCACCGCGCGCAATCGCGAACAGAACTTCGCGCTGAATCTGTTGATGGATCCCGATATCGACTTCGTCACCCTGCTCGGCCAGGCCGGCACTGGCAAAACGCTGCTAACGCTGGCGGCGGCGCTGACGCTGACGCTGGAAACCAAGCGCTTCTCGGAGATCATCATCACCCGTGTTACGGTCCCCGTGGGCGAGGACATCGGCTTCCTGCCCGGCACCGAAGAAGAAAAAATGACGCCGTGGATGGGTGCGCTGGAAGACAATCTCGACGTGCTCAACAAGCCGCACGATGAGCCCGCCAGCCAAAGCGGCGGCACCTACGGCGGCGACTGGGGCCGCGCCGCGACCATGGATCTGATCCGCAGCCGCATCAAGGTCAAATCGCTGAACTTCATGCGCGGCCGCAC
>JAYUGL010000169.1:0-31808 GCA_043738385.1 Sterolibacteriaceae bacterium | reverse complement strand
GCGCCAAGCGGCTGGGCTTTGAGCCGAAATATTGCGGCATGCAACTGGAAGATGAAGGTATCTACCTGAACCAGCACCACCGCTGGCGCGAGTTGCTTTTGCAAGGGCTGGCGCGGGACCAAAAAGTCAAAGAGGCGGTCAATGGCAAGTGACCTGATTGCAGCCGCCAAAGATCTGGTAGTCCTCGAAGGATGGTTGCTTGATCAACGCAAATGGGATGAATGGCTGGCCCTGTATCTGGAAAACGCCGAATACTGGCTTCCCTGCTGGAAAGACGAATACATGCTGACTGACGACCCGCAAAAGGAAATTTCGCTGATCTATTACGCAAGTCGGGCTGGGCTTGAGGATCGTGTTTTTCGCATACGCACGAAGCGCTCTCTCGCCTCGACGCCACTGCCCAGAACCTGTCATATCGTGCAAGTGGCGAGTGTCGCGCTGATGGAAAATGGCGACATCTGTGTGGAGTCGAACTGGGTCACCTACAGCTACAAGCAAGAGCAGACGCAAAATTTCTTCGGCCAGCAGCAGCACATCCTTCGCATGAGCAACGGTGCACTGCGAATCGCCAACCGGAAGATCGTGGTTGCGAATGATGTCGTTCCAAATGTTCTCGACATCTATTCAGTCTGAATTTTTGGCCGGATCGCCAAAACCTTGCCCGGCGCCGAATCCATTGAGGAAAGATCCCCATCGAACATGACCGATGAACAATCTGACCTGCCTGTCGTCGGAATTGTGATCGGCGATCCGTGCGGCATCGGACCTGAGGTCGTTGCCAAGGCCTGGCACACAGGGCAATTGCATGGTTGCTGTCGTCCCGTCCTGATCGGAAGTGGTGCGGTCATGCAGGATGCGGCGCGCATCGCCGGACTGACCTTGGATTTGCGGGTCATCGAGACGCCCGACCAGTGCGCTGCGCGCAGCACTGTATTGGATGTGATCGACCCCGTAGCGTTTGACATGCGTTCGGTGCGCTATGGGCACGACGTGGAGCACTCAGGGTGGGCAAGTGGCATGTGGCTTGAGTATGCCGACCGGCTTGCCCGTGCGGGCACGTTAGACGCTACCGTGATGGGCCCGATCAGTTCGACCGCCATGCAAATGGCCGGGACGCTGGAAACGATCGCGTCACAGAAACCAAATGGCGCCTGTCTGCTGTTACGTTCGGCGCCACTGATGATCGCGCATTTGACCGACCATGTACCGTTTCGCGAAGTTCCCGGGCTCATCCAGCAGGAGTCGGTCATACACCTGATCCGAACGATGGATACTTCAATGCGAAAGTGGGGCATCGCCGGGCGACGCATCGCGGTAGCGGGACTCAATCCGCATGCCTATGGACGAGAAGAGGATGAAGCAATCGCTCCCGCGATCGCAATGGCGCGCGCCGAGGGGATTGACGTGGTCGGTCCAATCAGCCCGGATTCAGTGTTTCGCCAATGCATTGAGGGCCGTTACGATGTCGTGATCGCCATGTATCATGACCAGGGGCATATCGCGATCAAAACCTGGGGTTTCTCCGGCAACAGTGTCGTCATGGTTGGCCCGCCTTACGTACATACCACCGTGGCGCATGGCGTGGCTTATGAAATAGCCGGGTCCGGTCGCGCCGATCACCAGATGATCCTCAACGCGATTTTGAATGCGGCGTATCTTTCGAGCGGGCGCGGTTTTTACCAGTAATTGAAATCGGCAACAAGATTAAAAAAATAAAGCACGCATGCCAGCTGGTGTGAGTGACTTTCAAACAGGAGATGACCATGACAGACAAGGCATTGAGGAAAGTGCACTACTACGTTGCGTGGACCGGACCGGTTTGTCTGGTGACGTTCATGATTTCCTGGGTCATCCTCGGACACAACTTCCCCGAGCCACCAGACCCGGCCTATAGCGCCGCCGACCTTGTTGCCAACTACTACAGCAAGTACCGCTCGGACATCATGCTCGGCATGTCGCTTGCGACCTGCGTTGGCATGCTCTACATGCCATGGACCTGCCTGCTGTCAGTCCAGATGATGGACCGCGAAAAAAGACCATTGCTCGCGCTGATGCAACTCTGCGGTGGGTTGATGACGGCATGGATCCTGGTGATGTGCCCGGCGATCTGGGTCTATTGCGCTGAAATCGCGGACACCGGGAACCCGGAAATAATCAAGACGCTTCACTTCGTCGCGTGGTACATCTTCAACATGACCTGGATGATCACGACGATCCAGTGCGTGGCGATCGGGATCTTCGCCATCATCGACCAGAAGCAGCCGGCGATATTCCCGGCATGGACCGGTTGGCTGTCAATCGCGATCGGGATCAGCTTTGCTCCCCTGACATTTCTGCCCTATTTCAAGAGCGGGCCCTTCGCGATCAACGGCTGGTGGGCCTTTCATCTGGTTGTCGGGGGCTTTGGTACTTTCTTGATCACCTTCACCCACTACATGTTCAAGGAAATTCGACGCAACCGTATTCTGGCAACTTCGCCCATCGGGCAGGCCATCGGCAATTAACTCCAGGCGGCGACCTGAGTGATGGAGAAAGGGTGCCGCGTGTCAGGCAACAGTCATCCAGAAGCGACGTTGCGCGTGTGCGAAGCGCCGCAGCGCGACGCAGGGAGTGGCATCGTCCGCGTGTCCGCTTCGGACATGGCCCGTCTCGGCCTGAAAGAAAACGATGTTCTTGCCCTGGAGGGAGCAAGACGTACCGTGGCCCGCCCCCTGGTGGCGGAGCCGGGCACGCTAGAAGATCACTCGCTACAGATTGACGGCATCATTCGCGACAACGCGGGCGCCGGCATCGGCGAGCGGATAATAATCGCGAAGACTTCACATGAGTCGGCCCGCAATGTCACGCTGGTCCCCGCCGGCAATGCCATGGCGATCTTCCATCGTGAGGAGGGAGGATTCTTCGCCCGACTGAAGGCCAAGCTGAGGATAGGCGTTGAACGCTCCGATACCAGCCAGGACACGCTGGCCCTGAGGCGGGTCCTCGAAGGTAGGGCTGTGGTCAGCGGTGACCGGTTGCGTGCCAGCCTTTTTGGCCGTCCCCTGGATTTCACCGTCGCAGCGACGGCGCCAAAGGGACCGGTGGTGTTCGACGCATCGACCGCGATCAGGATCGACGCCCGCGGCGCCGCCCGCAGCAACGGACCTGCGGTGTCGTACGAAGACATCGGCGGACTGGGCAAGGAAATCGCCCGGGTACGGGAAATGATCGAGCTGCCGCTGCGCTACCCGGAAGTCTTTGAGCGTCTCGGTGTCGATGCGCCCAAGGGAGTGTTGCTCTACGGTCCTCCGGGATGCGGCAAGACGCTGATCGCCCGCGCTGTAGCCTATGAAGCGGGCGTCCGCTTTGTCAATATCAACGGCCCCGAAATCATCCAGCAGGGCTATGGCGAATCCGAGGCCCTGCTGCGCAAAATTTTCCAGGAAGCCCAGGAATCACCGCCGACCATTATCTTTTTCGACGAGATCGATGCCCTCGCGCCGAACCGCGACACCGTGCTCGGCGACGTGGAAAAGCGCGTCGTCGCGCAACTTCTGGCGCTGATGGACGGCATCAATTCGCGTGGCAAGGTGATCATCATCGCCGCAACCAACCTGCCGAACAATATCGATCCGGCGCTGCGCCGTCCCGGCCGCTTTGACCGCGAGATTGGCCTCAATCCGCCTGACAAGACCGGCCGCCTGGAAATTCTTCAGGTCCATACTCGCGGCATGCCCCGTGCCGAGGATGTGGACCTGGAACGCATCGCGGCAGCGACCCACGGTTTCCTCGGCGCTGATCTTGCTGCCCTGTGCCGTGAGGCAGCCATGCTCTGCGCCCGCGATCTGCTGCCAAAAGTGGACTTCGCCCACACCGGCCTGCCGGAGGATGCACTGGCTTCGATCCGGGTCGAGATGAAGCATTTCGAGCAGGCCATGAACGAGATCGAAATCTCCACCACGCGGCAAGTATTCACTGAAATACCCAACGTGAAGTGGGACGAAGTCGGCGGTCTCGATGCGGTCAAACAGATCCTGCGCGAAGCTGTTGAATGGCCGCTGAAATATCCCGAACGCTTCGCCCATGCTCGCGCGAGTCCGCCCAAGGGTGTATTGCTGACCGGCGGGCCGGGTACCGGCAAGACCCTGCTGGCCAAGGCGCTGGCGTCGGAGAGTGGAGTGAACTTCATCACCGTCAAGGGCCCCGAGCTGCTTTCAAAGTGGGTGGGCGAATCGGAACGAGGCATCCGCGAGATTTTCAAGAAGGCCCGCCAGGCGTCGCCCACGATCATCTTTTTCGACGAGATCGACGCCATTGTGCCGAAGCGCGGTCAGGGCGGCGGCGGTGGCCACGTCAGCGAACGCATGGTGGGCCAGTTCCTGCTGGAGTTGGACAGCATCGATGAACTCAACGGCGTGTTGGTGCTCGGTGCCACCAATCGGCCGGACCTGATCGATCCTGCGCTGTTGCGGCCTGGACGCTTCGATCTGGTCGTCGAGCTTCCTGAGCCTGACGCGGTGACGCGCCTCGCGATTCTTGAAATCCACTGCCGCAAACGCAATCTGGGCGCCAATGTTTCACTACAGATGCTGGCAAACGCGACGGCAGGAATGACTGGAGCGGAACTCGAAGCCTTGTGCCGTCGTGCTGCACTGTTGGCGATACGCGACTCCATAGAACAGGATGCCGGAAAGGATTTCTCTCCGTTCAATATCGAGAACCATCATTTTGAGGCGGCCCGAGCGGTCATTGGCATGCCCATACATGGGCATCCTCGGAGGGACGTCATCGATCTGCCACGGGTGGTGCCTTAAACAGCTCTGAATATTTCAGGGCTTGAATAAAACGCACCGCCTGATGAGTCCCAGTGCTTCAGTTCGTTAGCTGCCATGCTTCAAGGGCGGCTCGTTCGTGCGCATCAAAACCACCCAGCGCTTCCATCAACGTCATGTCGAGATCCGGATCCTTGCCATCGCCCATCCGTATCAGTTGAATGCAGGCCCACGCAACCTGGCTCCAGGTTTCCATCGAATGGAACATTTTGTCGTCCATGCCCGGGCCTAGCGCGTCCCGTTCCAGCGACAAGAGGCGTTCGGGCGCTGGTGCGCTTTCCAGCTCGTTTTTCAACAATCGAGTGCACACGTCAGGCATCACGCAGAGCGGGCGACCTAGACCGATGACGTCCACTTCACCCGCCTGTAGTGCGCCGACCATCACCTCGCGCGAGCGAAAGCCCCCGGTGATCATCAGAGGTTGTTTGAATACGGGGCGTACCTTGTCCGCGTAGTCGAGGAAATACGCTTCGCGGCGACGCGTGCTTTCCGCCATGCGTTTGGTTTTGACTTCTTCTTCGCCACCGCCATTGCCACCTGAGCGGCGCATCATTTGACCGACTTGCTCGTAGTTGCCACCGGAAATTTCCAGGAGGTCAATTTTTTCTTCTCCGAGCCAGCGAACGACCTGCATCGATTCTTCCTCGCTGAAACCGCCTTTCTGGAAGTCGGCAGAATTCAGCTTGACCGAGACAGGGAAATCACTGCCGACCGCCTTGCGGATCTGCCGCACGATCTCGAGAAGAATCCGTGCACGATTCTCCAGCGGGCCACCCCAAGCATCAGTACGCAGATTCGACAGCGGGCTGAGGAACTGCGACATCAGGTAGCCATGTGCGGCATGGACCTGTACCCCGGTGAAACCGCACTCGCGGGCCACCGTGGCCGCGTGAACAAAGCGCCGGATGACATCGAGAATCTGCGCCTCGGTCATCGCCACCGGGTTGCCGCAGGCGGTATCGGCGGCGTTAACGGGGACCGCCGATGGCGCCAGGGGAGTGGGGTTGATGTTCGCCGGTGTCTGGCGGCCGGGCTGGTTGATTTGCATCCAGAAATGATTGCCGGCAGCGGTGCCGGCCCGGGCCAATGTGCGCAGCTCTTCGAACCCGCCGTTGTTGTCGATGACGATGTTGCCGGGCCGCTCCAGATGGGTGCGGTCCACCTGCACGTTACCGGTCACCAGCAACCCCGCACCACCCTCGGCCCAGCGACGGTAAATCCTCACATGGCGCTCGGTCGCGTGGTTCATGGCGTTGGACAGCCCTTCGGTCAAGGCGGCCTTGACAAGACGATTCGGCAGCGTCGCGCCGCAGGGTAGTTTGAGCGGATCGGAAAGCTCAGGGGACATTAAAGGGGACTCCCATATGGTTTAAGTTGGATGTTGGGTCAAGTTACCAGGAACTGCTGGTCATATGGACATGTACTTTGAACAATCCATCATTAGATCTTCCATGATCTTCATCGCGGTCGCCCGCCCGCCGCCCGTCACCGCTCCGCCCGGGTGCATGAATGGGCCGGTGAGATACAAGCCATCGGCGCCAGGGACAGCGTATTGCGCCAGACGCGGTGTCGGCCTGCGGCCCAAAAGCTGATGCTGGAACATGCCGATGCCCATGAAGTCACCGCCGGCAAAAGAGGGAGACCATTCGTTTTGATCGGCGGGGGACTCCGCCATTCCCGCCATGATGTTGTCCGGTCCCATGTTTGTGCAGTATTTGCTGTATTCCTGCATCATCCAGTCACGGGTCCGATCACGCGCCTCCGCCGTCCAGCCGCCATCCCGCAGTACCTTGGGCGCGAAGCTGAAAAAGTAAAGCGTGTGTTTCCCGGCAGGCGCGCGCGATGGGTCATGGACCGTCATATGGGCGACGATCGACGCCAGCCTGCCCGGCATCTTGCCCGCGCCCACGTCGTCGAAAATCTGCCGCAGATCGGCGAGGCGTGATGGCACCGGCTGAACCAGAAGCGCGTCATTGACCTCGGGGCATTTATATTTCGGCGCTTCGTGTAACGCCCAGTGCGTCATCACGCCACTGTGGCTGGAGAGTTCGCAACGTCGTGCCGCGTCGACCATGTCCGGATCAAGGCCGGCAACCATGTCTCCCAGTTGATGCGGATGAATACAGCCAATCACGGCTTTTTTCGCAAGTATTTGCTGTCCGTCAGCCAGTTCAACACCGGTCGCCTTCCCACCGGACACGAGTATCCGCTTGACGAAGGTATTGGTGTGTATTTCGCCACTGTGGAATTCGATGCATTGGCCGAGCGCATCGGAGAATGCCTGCACCCCGCCATACACGCCCGATTCTTCCTGGGTGTGGGCTACCGCGGTGGCGCTGTAAAACATCAGCCCGGTGCCACGCTCGTCTGGATGCAGCAGAAAAATTCCCATCCACTTCATGAAATGGATCTTGACTTTTTCGCTCTCGAACAACTCGTCGAGCAGCGCAGAACAGCTCATCATCATGCCGCGCAGCAGTTCCTGGCCGAGCGGGCTCTGATCCAGCATCATCGCGAACTGCCCGTAGGGAACCGGCGGCTTGAACATCGCCGACTTCAACAGCGGTGCCATCTGGATCACGCGATTGACGAAAGATCGGTAGGACTCCGCATCGCGCTGCGAAAATTTCGCGATGGCCTCGCAGGTCTTGTCGAGCGAGACGCAAGTGCTCATCCAGGTTTCGTCGTCATACACCGTAGCAATTGTTTTTTCCGGTGTGAAGAACCTGAGGCCGAATCTGGATTTCAGTTCAAGCTCATCTTCCTTGATCATTGGATTCGCCATCACGATGATCAGGCCGGTTGCATGAGGTTCGTGCTTGAAACCCGGCAGTGTCAATTCGCGGCAAACCAGTCCGCCCCCGATGACCTCGTTTTTCTCAAGCACACAGACGCTCATTCCCGCTTTGGCAAGATAGGCGGCAGCGGAAAGGGAATTCGAGCCGCCACCGGCCACCACGACGTCGTATTGTTGTTTTATTGTCTTATTCATTGTTCAGTCTCCGCCACCGCGACAAGCGGCCGTAATGGTGATGTTGTTCAACGCGGGCAACGCGCCTGGGCTTGCCATATACCCACCCTACTGCGACTTGGAGCTGCTCATCCGCGAAACAGGAAGGTCAGGAAAAACAACCACAGGGATGGGGTTTTGATCAGCTTGAAAACAGCGCGGGCCTCTTGCGGCGTGAGGCGGCCTTTGACCGGCATGGCGCCCATGACGGTTCCGCGAAACTCGATATTGTTGCCGTTGCGTTCCACGGCTTTGATCTCCATCAAGATGGACCCGTCTGTGTTGAAGATTTTCATCGCGTAAGCAAGACCCTATTCAGACATGCAGACGGTACTTGCATACGCGTCAACGTTTCGCCGAAGCGTGCGCCAAAGATGCCTCGATCGTCTGCAGCGACTCGGGATAGATGTCCCACTTCATTCCGGCCACGTAGGCCCGCTCACGACCGAGCTGTTCTTCGCTGTGGGCCAGAACCAGGGTCTGAACCCTGGCCGGTATGTCGGCTTGATCAGACTTGAATCCTTTTTCCACCGCTGCGCTGATCGCATCCCGCAGGGCGAAATTCGGCTGATGCAATTGCGATAGCGATACATCCCAGCGTGCAGCCATCGCGGCGCCCGCCGCAATGGCATCGTGAAGTTTTGCATCGGCGTCCAGGCCCTCAATCTCCGACAACTGGCGGGCGAGCTTGCTGAGTGAAAGCAGGTCGGCCACCTCGTACCAGTGCGCGTAGTCGATTTGCTGGCGCAGGATTTCGAGCGATCCGAGCACGATGTTGCCCTGTTCAATAGCGGTCCGATTTGTGGAATCCAGCGCCGGCATCACCACCTCCGCCAAGGCCTTCACCATCGCACGCATGCGAAGATCTATTCCGGGTTGCATGTTGCTTTCTCCTTAATTTCGCGCCGATGACTTGCCTGGTGACATCACCTCAACCAGTTCCCTCCTGAGCGATTCCATCAGGGTATAGCCCAGCCCCGCAAACCATGTCAGCACGACATCCTGATGTGACTTGGCGCCGTGCGCGGCGCGCAAGGCGGTTCCCAGCGTCATGATCGAGCCCTTCCACAGCACAAAAATCGTGTAGTAACGTAGACGCTCCAGAGAAACCTTGAGACCACTTGCCTGTTCGTAGGCTGCGATGAACTCGTCCCGCATGAACAGCGAGGAGGACAGGCGACGGCCATCTTCGGCGGGCGTTTCAAATGACGGCATCAGGATCCACGCAAGATCGTGGTGCCGGTCGCCGAAATAGCCTAACTCCCAATCCAGAATGGCCGTGATCTGCAGCGTGTCGCCGTCGAACAGATAGTTTCCTGTCCGATAATCCGAGTGAACCATCGACAGGTGATCCAGTGGCTGCCGATTCGCCCGCAGCCATTGTTCGGCCAGGGCAAGCAGCGGAATGGCCTCGAACATGTCCTCGCGCCACACGCGAGTCCACCAGTTGAGCTGCCAGTCGACGTCGTCGGTGGTGCCGACACGAGGCATGTCAAATGCGGAAAGATTCGCCGTCCCCGGATCGAACCTGTGTATCTTGGACAAATAGCCGATGAATTGTGGCGCGATCACGCTGCGCTGGCTGGCGTTGAACTGTATGCCCACCCCCGTCACGTTGGAGGTTCCATTGGTCGGCTTTTGCACGCCATCGACAAAACCGTAAATCATCGCTGGCCTGCCGAGTTCCTCTCCGGTTTCGTCCAACCAATACGCCTTCGGCACCGGAACGATTTTTTCCGCGGCAGCGATCAACTGAAACTCCCGCAGACGATTGGTCTCGACGACCGACTCAGAAGGTTCGCGCCGCAAAACCATCCGTTCCCCGCGTCGTTGTTCGCCGTTGCAAGTCCAGTCGAGCCGAAACGAAAACTGCTCCTTGGATGCGCCACCAGTCAACGTAGTCAGATCCCTGATTTCGAAAGCGCCCTGAATTTTTTTTCCAAGAAAAGCGTCGATCCTTTTCTTGATGTCGCCAAGGTCGGCCGGCGTAGCGGCCCCACTTGCCCTGCGCTCCAGCTTTTTGGTCAGCGTCAGATCGACCGTCCGCTCCACCGGATAGCGCGCGCGCAATTCAGCGATCCACTCGGCCGAGGGACGCTTGCGGAGTTCGTTCTCATCCATTGTTATTCATCCGCTCAGGGGGCCGTTAGAAAGTCAGAACCGGCTTGATGACTTCTCCAGTCTCCGCCGCATGTGCCGCCTTGTTGATCTCGTCGAACGGGAATTTCTTGATCAGCTTGTCAAAGGGGAATTTCCCGGCGCGGTACCAGTCGAGCATCTTCGGAATGAAGGTTTGCGGATCAGAGTCGCCTTCGATGATGTACTTGGTGGAAATACCCCTGACCAGCATGCTCATGAGGTTGGCCGGCATCATCGCCTCGGGAGGCGGGCCTCCCACCATGCCGAGCACTCCACCTGGCAAGAGCGCTTCAACGGCGACACCAATCACTGCGGGAATGCCCGTGGTATCGAACGCGAAGTTCACACCGCCACATAGTTCGCGGATTTTGGCGAGCACATCCGGCGTGGTTGTTGGGTTGATGACGTGCGTCGCGCCGAGCTCAAGAGCGAAGCGACCGCGGCTTTCGTTGGGCTCGATCATGATCACGGTGCCGGCATCGACCGCACGCGCGCCAAGCAGCGCGCTCAGGCCCACGCTGCCCGCACCGAAGACTGCCAGGGAATCCCCTTTGGTGACGCCGAGCGAATTTACCGCAGCGCCGGCACCCGTTTGTATGCCGCAGCCGAGCGGACCCATGATATCGAGCGGCAGATCCTTGGCGATGGATACCGCATTGGTTTCGCGGGCAATCGCGTAGGTCGCAAATGAAGACTGGCTGAAAAACACCGAATGGATAGCGGCACCGTTCTGCTCGATGGCGGTTGAACCGTCGGCGATTCTGGTGCCGGAAAAGTTGCGCGGGAAAAACTCGAAACAGTAGGCCGGATTGTCCTTCTCGCAGTTGCGGCAGTGGCCGCAGGAGTCGAAGCTGAGCACGACATGGTCGCCGACTTTCAGCTTCGAGACCTTGGAGCCGATGGCCTCGACAACGCCTGAGCCTTCGTGGCCCAGCACGATGGGCAGCGGCACCGGGAAGGTTCCGGACCTGCACGCGCTGTCGGTATGACAGATGCCGACGCCGACCATGCGGACCAGCACTTCGTCATCTCGTGGTGCATCGAGCTGGACTTCCTCAATCGTCCAGGGTTTGCCGATTTCCCGTAAAACTGCTGCGCGAATTTTTTTGCTCAAGGTCGTCTCTCCTGTTGTTGGCCGCCGGTCTCGTCGCCGAGCCAGTCGTTGCCGGGTCGTGGATGCTGCTTGCCGATTGTTAAGTCGCGTGAAAATTCGGAGCTTTTGGAATGTTGGCCGAGAACCAGTCAGGCCAGCCCGCCGCCTTGTTTAGCTGACGGGCGAGTACCTGCTCTTCCGGTGTCGCGCGCATGTCCCATTCCTTGAGTGCCGGCATGATGATCAGGCGATGCCACAGCGGTGGCACCAATGCGGCCATGAAGCACAAAAATACGTTCGGCAACACGACCGCATCCTTGTCAGGTTTTAGTTCGTAATAGGCCAGATACGGATTTAGGTGATGGTCGGCGTGATTGGTGATTTCGAATGTCATGGCGCGGCTGAGCATGCCAAGGTGATTCCATACATGACGTTTTTCGATCGGCGAGCCAATGATCCGGACCTGCCCGTAATGCTGGAAGTAGTTGAAGGTTTCCAGCAGGAAGCGGGCGAGCAGCAGGCCGACGAAGCAGGCAGCGACCCCCGCCCAGCCGCCGATCAGGAACATGATTGCCTCGAAAGCGATTAGCCCTGCAAGCGCCCGCCATACGCGGTGGCCGATCGACCAGCGACCCTTGCCCTTTTTCTCAAGGCCGTCCGACTCCATTTTCAGCGACATGAGAAAGCTGCCGCGCATCGCCTTTAGTCCGAAATAGTAAAGCGACTCGCCGCGTCTGGCGGTATCGGAGTCTTCGGTCGTATCAACGTCGATGTGATGTCCGACCACATGCGCGATTTCGCGCGTGGCATCCATGTACATCACCTGCAGGCACAGCCCCAGGTTGCGCAGGAATGCGCTGCGGCGGTGAAACAGTTCATGAAAGGCGGGGACGCCGACGATGGTCGCAATCCAGCCTGTAGTCAGAATCGCGCCAAGGATATTGAATGGCGTCAGACCGACTGCGCCGACCTGCCAAGCCAGCAACGCATAGGTCAAGAATGCCAGAAACGAGGACATGATCACGGGGATAAAGGCCAGCGCCTGGTTGCTCATTTTTCTCACCGCGAGATCTCTGGGCAACAACGCATCACCGAGCGCGAGGCCGGGAAGCGTGATCAGCCCCAGCCAGACATATCCGCCGCCCAGATAAAGGCCGACGACCGCGATGGAAATCGTGATCGGTGAAAGGTAGTAACGGAGATAGTCAAACATGTTCGCCTCCTGCAATTTCAATGACGCGAATATTCCTTATCGTTCGCGCCAAGTTGTTTTGTTACTCCACTCTCGGGCAGAGATGTCGGAGTCACAGCTTTACATCAAGGCCCATGCCGGTGGCCTCCGGACCATGGCCGAACACATCCAGCAGGTGGTATTGCTCCTGCGCCTGTGACTTGCCTGATCCCCATCCCAGTTCCATCAACCAGCCCGAGGGACTGGCGGAGTAAAAGGTCAGGGCGTCGTCGTTGGAGTGCTTGCCGAGTTGCAGTGCAACCGGAAAGCCGCGCTTGCGAACGATGTCGTGTGCCATTCCGAGGTCATTCAATTCGGTGTACTCGAGCATCATGTGGTTGAGGAACTTCTCGCTCGGTACGCCAAAGGCCAGGGAGTGGTGGCGGCTATTGCAATGCATGAAGAAAGGTTTCACCACGCCGACAGGGGTTTGCAGGTGATAGCCGACTGCGCCGGTCAGACCGAGCAGGGAATAGAAGCGCCAGGTTTCCGCCGGATCTTTTGCAGCAATCAGGCAATGCCCGAGTCCTTCCGAGCCGGTGATGAATTTGCCGTGCATACGGCGGCCAGGATGGAAGGGCAAATGCGCGTCGACTCTTGGCCCGTAGAAAATTTCAGTCGGGATGCCGGATGGGTCTTTCAGTTTTAAAAGTCCGAGCACATGCCTTTCAGCAGTTTCATCGGCGCTGGCCACGCGATATTCGATTCCTGCGTCGCGGAGCTGCTGTTCCATCGCTTTCAACGCGCCCGAATCGTCGACCCGCCAGCCCATATAGGCCATATCGTCCTGCGTTCCCACATGCATGACGAAGCGGTGGTGCCAATTGTCCATCCTCAGATAAAAGCGATCACTCTCGCCTTCATCGAGCACTTCGAGCCCCACGCATTCTGTCGCGTAAGTTCGCCATGCTTGTGCGTTGGAGATGTTGAGACCCAAATAGCCCAGCTCGGTGACTTTGACCATCTTTGCTCCGCCTTTTGCTTTTATAAAGTGGCAGGGTACCGGGTTTGCAGTACATCTGCGCCGAGGCTTGCACAGACCGGGCCTCCTGTCGGCACATGCTAACATGTCAGCATGTCAGCATGTTGGTAGCGCAGGTGAAAGATTTGCCGTTGTTTGTAATAATTGACCCACATCAGGCGGCGATATTCAACCAGAAACAAGCGGTTGGGTCATGCCCCGAAAAAACGGTTAACCCATAGACCTTGTCGATCCGATGTTCGGTGAAGTCGTCAACAGGAGCAGATCATGGCGGTACTCGCAGATATTCTAAACTCGTACATTTTGCCGGGACACGCCGCCGACGCCCGCGAGGGACTTGCGCAGGCACGGGATGGTGAGCGGCTGGGACTTGGCGGTATTTTTCTCTCCGAGCGCTGGGAGACAAAAGAGCTCGGCACCGTATTGGGCGCCCTGACGCAAGTGACAGAGCGGGTAAAGCTGGTTGCCGGGCTCACCCATTTCGGCACCCGTCATCCGCTGGTACTTGCCGGCATGGGTGCCACCATGCAAAAGCTCAGTGGCGGGCGTTTCGTTCTTGGTTTCGGCCGGGGAATCGCAGGGCCGTTTCGCAAGCTGGGCATACCTGTCGTCAGCAATCAGGGAATGGCCGACAACGTGGCGATACTGCGTCAACTCTGGGCGGGCGAGACGGTCACCTACAGCGGCCCTGCCGGCGAATACCCCGAGATGCAACTCGCGCATTCCTGCGACAACCCGCCGCCCATCATCCTGGGTGCAGTGGGACCCAAGACACTGGCGCTCGGCGGTGCCCATTTCGATGGCGTCGTGCTGCATCCCTTTCTCACCATTGACGGCGTCAAGCGCTCCATTGACATCGTGCGCAATGCCGCGCGTGAGGCCGGCCGCGACCCGAAGTCGGTGAAGGTCTACGCCATCGTCGTCACCGCACCCGACACACTGACCCCAGCCGAACGGAGCAACGTTTTGGAAGCGCGCGCCGTTTCGTATTTCATGCACCGCGATCTCGGCCTCCCGATCGTCACCATGAACGGGTGGGACGAGGGCCCCATGGACCGATTGGCCGCCAATGGTGTCAACCAACTGGATTACGGCACCTCTGCCAGCGTCGAAGAAAAGCGCCGCCGCATGGCCGAGGCCGTGGCCATGTTGCCACCGGAATGGCTCACCAGTGGCGCCGCCATCGGCAGCGTCGATCATTGCATCGGGCGACTGCGCGAATACATTGCGGCCGGCGCTGATGAGATTCTGCTCCATGGCACTACGCCAGCGCAGCAGGCGGCGCTCATCACGGAAGCACGCAATCGCGTGTTGTAGGAGGAGAGCTGATCGTCGCGACATGCGCCGGATGATCTGCATGGCGCTGAAGTCCTCCGTGCTTATTGAGCGACAATAGCGCCATGAACGACGGCACGCTCTGGGCCTTGTTGCCCTTGAAGGAATTCGCCAGCGCCAAGCAACGCCTCACCGGTTTGCTCGGCCCCGAACAGCGTATCGGCCTGCTCGACGCCATGGCCAACGATGTACTGCAGGCATTGAGCGGGCACCCCGAACTCGACGGTACGCTGGTGGTCTCCAACGATCCCCGCGCCCGCGAGTTGGCGCTGCGGTACGGGGCCGACTTCATCAGCGAATCCGAACTGGATGCGCAGGGACTCAACCCGGTGGTACAGGCCGGCGTCGCCCGCCTCGCGCAACGGGGCATCGCCGAAGCACTGATCATCCACGGCGACTTGCCCTTGGTCACCCCGGCCGAAATCAGTCAACTCATCCAGCATCACCGCCACACCGCGCAGCCAGCACTCACGCTTGCCATCGACCGTCACGGCACTGGCAGTAACGGCCTGATGTGTTCGACCGGCAGCGCTTTGACCTTCGGCTACGGCGCCGCAAGTTGCCGCTGGCACCAGCATCAGGCGCAGACCCTGGGCATGGCGTGCAATGTGCTGAGCTTGCCCGGCATGAGCTGTGACATTGACGCACCGGATGACCTGCTCGCCTTCCTGAATCACCCCAATGCCGCGGCAGCCATCCGCACCCGCGCCTATTTGTCCGCCAGCGGTATCGCGCGCCAGCTGCTCGCGCAGGAGGACGCATGACCAGTCTCGATCGCAAACAGGCATTGGATCTCGCCGCGAAGGTCGACATCGCCGCGCTCATGGCGCAAGCGCGCGATTTGCGTGATGAAGGCTTCGGCGGGATCGTCACCTATTCGCGCAAGGTCTTCATCCCGCTCACGCAACTGTGCCGCGACGTTTGCCATTACTGCACCTTTGCCCAGGCGCCAAAGAAGATCGCTGCGCCTTACCTGAGTATTGATCAGGTTTTGGAAACGGTAAAGCAGGGCGCGGCGCTCGGCTGTAAAGAAGCTCTGTTTACCCTCGGCGAACGGCCCGAGTTGCGCTACAGCGCAGCGCGTGAGGCGCTGACCGCGCTTGGTCATGATTCCACCTTGAGCTATCTGGCCGAAGTCGCGCGCGCCGTGCTTGAGGAGACGGGCGTACTGCCGCATATCAACCCCGGCTGCATGGACGCCAATGAATTTTCCTTGCTGCGCCCGGTGTCGGCCTCCATGGGCATCATGCTCGAATCGAGTTCGGCCCGACTCTGCGAGAAGGGCATGCCGCACCACGGCTCACCCGACAAGGATCCGCGGCGCCGGCTTGAAACAATCCGATTGGCGGGCGAAGCGGCGGTGCCGTTTACCTCCGGTCTCCTGATCGGTATCGGCGAGACGCGACTGGAGCGCATTGAATCCCTGCTCGCATTGCGCGACTTGCACCAACGCTACGGCCACCTTCAGGAAGTCATCATCCAGAATTTTCGCGCCAAGGCCGGAACGAAAATGGCCAACGCGCCGGAGCCCGCGCTTGACGAACTGTTGTGGACCATCGCCGTCGCGCGTTTGATCTTCGGTCCGGCCATGAGTATCCAGGCGCCGCCCAATCTAAACCCCGGCGTGCTGGCCGAGCTGGTCAACGCCGGCATCAACGACTGGGGCGGCGTATCGCCGCTGACGCCGGATTTCGTCAATCCGGAAGCGCCGTGGCCGCATCTCGACCAACTGGTACAACTCACCAAACAGGCGGGCAAGCTTTTGCAGGAACGCCTGACTATTTATCCGGCCTACGCGCAGGGCGACACATGGCTGGACAAGAACCTGCGCAGCACTGTGCTGCGCAAAGTCGATGCGCAGGGTTTTCCGCGCACTGACGATTGGGTAGCGGGCCAGCCGCACCCGCCGGCTCGTGCCGACCTCGCGCTGATCAACGCGCCCATCGACGCACGAACAATCGATCCGTGCCTCGTCGATATCGTCGTCCGCGCGTCTTCCGGCATGGCCCTGACAGAAGGTGAAGTTGTGCGCCTGTTCGCAACGCGCGGCGCCGAGTTCGGCTACGTCTGCCAGGCGGCGAATCACCTGCGCCGGCAGGTGAATGGCGACACCGTCAGCTACGTTGTCAACCGCAACATCAACTACACCAACGTCTGTTATTTCAAGTGCACGTTCTGTGCGTTCTCGAAAGGAAAAACCAGCGCAGACCTGCGGGGCCGACCCTACGATCTGGACCAGCGCGAAATCGCCCGGCGCTGCAGCGAGGCCTGGGCGCGCGGCGCCACCGAGGTCTGCCTGCAAGGTGGCATCCACCCTGATTACACCGGCCGCACCTACCTGAATATCCTGGAGACGATACGCACCGCCACGCCGCACATGCACATCCACGCCTTCTCGCCGCTGGAAGTGTGGCAGGGCGCCAAGACCCTAGGCTTGCCGTTGAAGTCGTTCTTGCAGGAATTGAAATCCGCCGGACTCCACACCCTGCCCGGCACCGCCGCCGAGATTCTCGACGACGAAGTGCGCGCCATCCTGTGCCCGGACAAGATCAACACCGCGCAGTGGATCGAGGTCATCGAGACGGCACACGAAATTGGACTCAAGACCACCGCCACCATCATGTTTGGCCATGTCGAGCAACCGCATCACTGGGCAAGGCATCTGCTGCGGGTGCGCGCACTGCAAGCGCGCAGCGGCGGCATCACCGAATTTGTGCCGCTGCCGTTTGTGGCCGAGGAAGCGCCGATCTATCGCAAGGGCGCCGCGCGCAAGGGGCCGACCTTCCGTGAGGCGGTGCTGATGCACGCGGTGGCGCGCCTGGTGTTCCATGGTCTGATCGACAACATCCAGGCATCCTGGGTGAAGATGGGTCACGAAGGTGCCATTGCCTGCCTCAACTCCGGTTGCAACGACCTGGGTGGTACGCTGATGAACGAAAGCATTACCCGCGCCGCAGGTGCCCAACACGGGCAGGAGACGGCGCCGCAACGGATGATGGAAATCATTAACGGCGCCCAGCGCACTCCTCGCCAGCGCACCACGCTGTACGACGAGGCCAACACCGAGCGCTGTTTAGCTTCACTGGTGGCTGGACCGTTGGTTGCAGTGATCAATACCCCACTACAACCGCGAGCGGGGCTCGCTGTTTGAGCAAACCCCTGCGCCGTATTTAGTCGCCTGCCTGCCACCACCGGCAAAAAACTTTCGGGAGAATGGTGGGCGGATTTGGGGAGGCGAATAGTTTGGTTATTTTTAACCGACGGCCGCGATATTGACGTAGACACCTGTCAGATTTGGTGCGCCGGCAAGCTCGTCGATTTCATTGGCCGAAACGAGAAGATTGCGCATGACGCCTTGCACTTCTGGCTCTGCGCCGCCCTGAGGATCGAACAGGCGCGATCCCCAGCCATGATCCATGCTCAGTATGCCAGCCGGAACTTCGTCGGTAATCCGGGCCTTTGCCTTGATGGTGTTGACACTGGAAGTCAGCGCAACGGTTTGACCATCTGCTATTTTGCAAGTCTTTGCGTCGGCGGGATTGATCTCCACCACCTCGCCATAAGGTCGGGTATGCGTGGCCGTTTCCACCAGCCATGAATTCATCATTGAAGCGCGCCGCTGGCTGACAAACCGAAACGGGTAGACGTTGTTGATTTGCGGCAACGGCTCAGCCAGGCGCTGCTTTAGCACGGCCACGAATTCGTCCGGCGCAGCATTAATGCGGCCGTCCTTGGTCTGCAAGGCGGGGCGAAAATGTCCGTAGGTCTTTTCCTTGCGATAGATAATTCCCTGAGGATTTTTTTTCACCGTTTTCCAGTCCACGACGCCAAACATCGTGAGCAGGAGTTTCCATACCCAACGTGGGTTGAATGCGTGATGCGGATTACCGGTCAGACGCGACACCCAACGGCTGGCACGAATCACCGTATTTAGGCCGCGCATGCCCATGAAGGGCGCTTTCATTTCCACCGCCAGATCGCGGAAAAATTCCCACTCCGGCTTGATGCCGTTGAGCGGTGCTATCGCCTCGCGCCCAAGTTGGGCGAAGGGTGTTTCGAACAAGCCGCCGAACAGGGCAAGAAACTCTTCCCGTTCGAGGAAGTGACATCCCGGGATCAGCCAATGGGCATGGCGATGGCTTTCGCGCTGGAACATGTCGACCGCGATCAGGCAATCCAGTTCTTTCAGCGCCGCGTCAAGGCGGGCGCCATCAGGGCCGCTGACCACCGGATTGCCTGAGTTGATGATCAAGGCCCGAACCTGGCCTTCACCCGGCGTGAGAATTTCGTCGGGCAGAATCGCCAGCGGATAACCGCCACCCACAAAGCGGTGATTGCCGATGCGGCTGCGGCGCAGCACCGGTGGTCCCAGCATGTTGGCGACTTTCATGGTGTTCTTGAACATGCCGGTGTGGTGGTAGCGCCCCCCCTTGCGGTCGGTTCGTCCGGTGATCAGGTTGAGCGCCTGCGTCAGCCATTCGCCCAGCGTGCCGTTGCGGTTTTGCGAAACGCCGGTACGCGCAACGCACATGGCAGTTTCTGCGGTGGCAAAGCGGCGCGCCACGTCCTCGATCTGCGCCGCTGGCACATTGCAGCGTTGCGCCAGTTGCTCCAGCGAAACGCCTGCTGCGAGCGTGCGCAGGACATCGATGCCATTGGCTTCGTCGCAATCCTGCTGATGCTGCCAGCCGTTTTCGAAGACGACCTTGATGATGCCGAGCAGAAACGCCCAGTCTTCACCGGGGCGAATCACGACATGGGTGGTCGCCTTGCGGGTGGTCGGGGTCTGGCGCGGGTCCACCACAATCAGATCCGCGCCCTTGTCTTTCGCCGCAAGAACGCGCTTCCATCCTTCGGGAACCGTATCCATCCACGCCATGTTGCTAACGGCGGGATTCATGCCGAGAAACAGAAAGCACTTCGCATGGTCGACATCGGGAATCAGCGTCGCGATTTCAGAGCCATACATTTCCTGGCCAACCAGATGAAAACTGTTCTGATCAACCGAGCCGACGGTGTATTGGCTCATGCTACCGATGGCGGCAGAAAAGCCTCCCTGGAAAAAGTGATTCGGAGAGTTCGATAGTCCGGGGTTGCCGATATAGGTCCCAATCGCATTGGCGCCATGCTTCTCGCGGATGGCATTGAGCTGCGCGGCAATTTCCTTGATGGCGACCGCATAGCTGACCGGGACATATTTGTCGCCGACACGCTTCATCGGCGTTTTCAGCCGTTTCGGATGATCGCGCACCAGGTGGGCATTGGCGCCTTTTGCGCAATAGTCGCGCCAGTTGTAAGGATGGGTCTGGTCGGGGAGGATGCGGACAATCTTGTCGCCGTCCTTGACGACATCGATTCCGCAAAACGCGATGCAGATGCGGCAGAACGTCTTGGTCGTGGTGAGATTTTCATCCGTGGCTGGCATGTTCATTTTGTCTGTCCTAAAAATATTTTTCTCAAGCGAATATCTGATCGCCACGTCGAGGCTGCGCTTACAGTCTATTCGACCGATGTCTCATCCGCGACATCGGCGTGAAAATTGGCCTCGTTCAGTTGCACCAGTTTCGGGTAATACCTGGCAAAGGCGGCCTCAATTTCTTTCACCGGGATGTCAAAATATTCGCCGCGCATGTTGAGGTATTCCATGTGGCGGTTGCCCTGCGCATCGCAGGCTTGCATGATTGAATCGGTCAGACCATCGAACTCGATCGGCATCATCATCAGCTTTTGGCATAGCTGGATATTGAACACAGGGGTGGCCTTGACCCACTTGCCGCTCAGATGGAGCGACGCATAACCGTGCCAGTAGTAGGTATCGGAATTGATGATTTCCCGCAGCCGCCGCGTGGACAAATGGTTATGCACATCGGCGTAGCCGACGCGGGCCGGAATTCCCAGCGCGCGGCACGTCGCCGCCAGCAGGCCACTTTTGGTCACACACCAGCCGTGACCCTGCTCCAGTATCCGACTGGCCTGCATGCCCGCCACGGAAAAATCAAACTTATACGGGTCGTAGTCAAAGTCGTCACGCACCGCCAGGTAGAGACGGGTCGCCTGCTCCAACGGGTCCGTCGCGTTGCCAACTGCATTCCGGGCAAATGCAATGACTTCGGGATGGTCGGCGTTGATCGTCGCCGTCGGTTGCAAATAGTCTTGCGAGGCGTCTTCCTCGACAATTCGATCCGGCGTTTCCAACTACGCTCCCATGGCTTGGGAAAGATGGCGTGATGTGGCCGGAGCCGCAGCATCGTCGATGCGGCGATTGACTTCCTTGATCATATAGACGCTCGCGATGGTGTACCAGCACAGCCAGCAGAAATAGGGAATGTAGTAACTCAGCAAGCCGTTCCATGCGAACGGGCCGGTCTTGAGAACGCCGGTCAGGCTCGCCGGCAGGAAGCTGAGTCCGCACCAGATGGTGAGGTAGCACACCCAGCGCGGGAAGAGGGGGATCTTGCTCTTGTCGGCCAGCCCGACAAAAGCCGCCGCAAACATTTGCAGGGTCGTACATGCATATTGCAGGTCAATGCACAACCAGCCCAGATCGGTCAGCAGCTGGATCAGGGCCGGATCGCGTTCCGGACGGAATGCCGCGGCGACCCAGAAAAAGGCGCTGAAGGACACCACCATCACGGTGAGGCCACCGCCCAACAATTGCAGAAAGGCGAGGACGGGAAACTTTCCTTCGATGCGCGCCATCTGCGCCGACAGCACTGCCGTCCAAGGCAGGTAAAACACCACCGTGATCAACGAGACGATGAAGCCGAGACGGATCTCGCCGAGGTTGTCGGCATAGCGTGCCGTCAGCTCGGCGGCGCTCAATGCCGGCGACGGATTGGGAAAGTTGTGTCCGAGGATGACCCAGAACACGATGAACGTGATCAGAAATGCCGGACCGCACCAGGCGCTGATCAGTTGATATCTGAGACTGGTCTTTTCATCCATGTTGCTTTCTCCTCACGTGGTTTTAATGATCGGTGTGTTGCAGATTCTTCCATGCATTTGATGCGTTTCATGCGCTGGCGCGCAACGGTAGCGCGCCTTTATCGAATGACACGATGGTTTTGCGCAGCAACTTCTCCAGTAGTGCAAACTCCTCCGGACTGAGATCAGAAAAAGCCCGCTTGAGCGGCTCAACCAGGCGCGGAACGGCATCATGGGCGGCCTTGATTCCGGCGCGGGTGATCTGGATGACGTGGCGTCTGGCATCACGCGTCTCGATGGTGCGAGAAACGAACCCGTCATTCACCAGTGAATCGAGAATGCGCGTCATGTTGGCGCGGCTCGATCCGATCAGTTCACTGAGCTCGCTCGGGGATGCCTGACCATGCCCATTCGCCACCAGCAGACACAGCACGTGAAATGAGTTTTCGGTCAATCCGAGTTTGCGAAATACCGGCTCGAAGAAATCCGTCATGCCGGAGAGACTGATCCGCATCAGTCGGACCATGACGGTTTCCTGCATCGGCAGGTTGGGCAACGCCGCCTCCATGGCGGGTGTGCTTCGCTTTACAACAGCCAATCGTTCATTGCCACGCATTCGGTAATTTCTGGATAGTTAACATGTGAACCATATTAAAACTATCGGGACGGAAATTGCAAGTGACGGATCAACTGAATCCTCTGACCATCGAGCTCAGTGATATTGTCGGCCGCATTAACGGAATCGTGCGGATGCTGCCTATAATGTTTCAGTCGTCAAGGCGGCATTCACTCACCAATAACCTGAAGGAGGAAAACATGATCAAGGTCACCGCGATGTATCCCTACAGCGAAGGCAAGCGGTTCGATATCGACTACTACTGCAAGTCACATATTCCGATGGTGCAAAAGGCGCTCGGCCCGGCCCTGAAGAGCGTTACGGTCGACTTTGGCATGGGTGGTGGCGCACCGGGATCGAAGCCAGCGTTCGTGGCGATGGCGCATTTAATTTTTGATTCCATCGAATCTTTCCAGACTTCCTTTGTGCCGCATGTACCGGAGTTTTCGAAGGACGGCCCCAACTACACCGACATCAAGGCCGATGTGCAGATCAGCGAAGTCAAGATGTAAGCAGTCAGCCTTGGCCTACCGGCGGCCGGTTTGGTCGCGTTAGTCAGAGGTTCAAGGTATCGAGCTGAACAGAAAGGTCTCCCATAGCGGAGGCCTTTTTTCTTGGGGCATCCGTATTGTCGGATTGATTGCGGCCTGCCATGCAGCGGAGCGCTGTCTCCGAGTAGAACAGTCTCTATCGATCGGCTGTATGCCGTCAGAAAACTATCCGCTATCGACCCAAAGCGGCCATTCAAGCCGTCTAGGAACGGACATTCCAAACCAAAAACATCAAAGTCCCCACCAGAATCATCACATCCTCTACCCAACTCGATCAATCAACCTAAGAATTATTTTTTCGTCGACTAAGGCTCGCCAGTCTTCGTTTGCTAGTGAAAATTTGAATTCGATGCCGTACAAATCGTTCGGTATTCCAGGAAACACTGTGTCGTCAAGATATATTGGAATCACTTGCCCATTCTGCACTCTTGGCGAAAATACGTTGCGCTCAAATGTCGGCCAAATTTTCTTCCGATGACAACTATCGAGCAGGCAAACTACGTATCGCGATTGCTGCGAAAAGACTCTTTCAAACTCATCGCTTAACTGTTTGCCAAGAAATCGATTTTCGTAATCTTCGTCAAAGAATGTACTGACGTCCAATTCACGCAAGCGGCTTGCAATCAATCTTGCCAATTCGCGGTATTCACCCGCAAAGCTAAGAGCAATATCTACTGGCTGAAGCGCTTGGCCTACATCCCGGAATCCACAGTCGGAACGCAACTTTTCCCAATCAAGATTTCGCAGAAAATAGAAGACCGCCGGATCTTCAATTGAGAGTCGCGCCGTCTCTTTGTTGAAGTAAAAATATTGACCAGCGCGGGGCTTTTCATTAAGCAATACACTTAGCCGCGTATCCTTTACGTTGTTTATACTCCCAGCGATCTCTGGGTTGGCGTTTGCCAATTCAACAAGATCTACACTGGAAGTTAGCCCCGCCTTCGTCGCGATAAATCTCAAAATTCGGTAGTACGGATCGTTACTCGGGCGAAATCTTCGACCTCTACAGAACTCCTTCACAGGTTCATAGTAAGCAGCTTCGAGGTGTTCAATAATACTTCGACGAACACGATCAAAGTTGGGCGATAGCGTTCGTAGTTCAACCTGGGTCTCCAACACGTTATCAAGAGAACAGGCAGCACTGCATAGCCGTTGCGTCAACCAGTAATCTCCATGGCTTTCCCGAAAAAAAAGCGCAGGATTGGCGAATTTAACGTTTAATGCATCGCAACCTTTTTCTACGAGCTTGGTAGTTTGTTCCTCTGTTGCGGGCTGGACCCTGTGGATTCCACAACGCTTGGCAACATCAGGCGAGAACTCGATCAACGCTGTCCCGACTTGGTTGATTCCAATCAGGACAAGTTTGGGATGCCTTGCAGCATCACCTTCTTCCGCAGCGAGCTTTGCTATGTCAGAAAGCTTTCGCTGATGATGAATTCCTAGTCGATGAAAATCGTCAATAATAAACACGCCTGGAGACGGGCGATCCGCCAACTCATGAATAAGTTCTACGTCCTCCGGTTTACGAACTGACAAATACATCCAATCGTTGGATCTTCCAAGTCGCTCTAACACCTTTTTGACTGTGCAGGTCTTCCCAGTACCCGATGGCCCCTCAACAACTACCGGTTTCCCTGCGTGCCGCATATCAAGCAATATTTGGTTGAAATTTGGCGGATCGACGTAGGTTTCCTCGGGAACACCTTCAGTTACGAAGACATCCTCAAGGACACGTCGGGGTCTTGGTAAGTTGGTCATGTGAAATTCCGGCTAGTTGATTCTGAAACTATTCAGATTACTCATAAATCGCTAAGTTGAAACACAATTGTCGATTCTAAACCCAGTGTTGGTGCGGCTTTCAGAGACACGTCGTGTCGCCTTAATTGCCGACTAATGAGTAAATGACACTCCCGACCGTCCGCTCGTGGCCGATAGCTGACGATTCCGAAGTCCTGATCCCTACTTGTATTTGGCCAGTTCGAGCTTGCCGAGTTGGTTGCGATGAACTTCGTCGGGGCCGTCGACGATGCGCAGCACGCGCGCATTGGCGTAGGCCATGGCGAGGCCGAAGTCGTCGGTGATGCCACCACCGCCATGCGCCTGGATGGCCCAGTCGATAACACGGCAGGCCATGTTGGGCGCGGCCACCTTGATCATCGCAATTTCTTTTTTTGCACCCTTGTTGCCGACCATATCCATCATCCAGGCGGCATTGAGTACCAGTAGCCGGGCCTGATCGATCAGGATGCGCGATTCGGCGATCCGCTCCAGCGTCACCGTTTGCTCCGAAATTGGCTTGCCGAAGGCGACGCGCGAACGCGTGCGTTTGCACATGGCTTCCAGCGCGCGCTCGGCGACGCCGATCACGCGCATGCAATGGTGGATGCGTCCCGGCCCGAGACGACCCTGGGCAATCTCGAAACCACGGCCTTCTCCGAGCAGCATGTTTTCGGCGGGAACGCGCACATTCTCGAACAGCACTTCGCCGGGCACGTCAGGTGCGCCGGAAAAACCGAAGATCGGCAGTGAGCGCACGATGGTGATGCCCGGCGTGTCACGCGGCACCAGAATCATCGACTGTTGCTTGTGCCGGTCCGGATTGTTCGGATCGGTTTTGCCCATGAAGATAAAAATCTTGCAGCGTGGATCGGGTGCACCGGAAGAGAACCACTTGCGGCCGTTGATGACGTAATGGTCGCCGTCACGAACGATGGAACTCTGGATATTGGTTGCATCCGATGAGGCGACCGCCGGCTCGGTCATGGCGAAACAGGAACGGATCTCGCCGGCCAGCAGGGGCATCAGCCACTGCTGCTTGTGGGCTTCGGTGCCGTAGCGGGCGAAGACTTCCATGTTGCCGGTGTCGGGCGCGGAGCAGTTGAACACTTCCGGTGACCAGAGGACGCGGCCCATGATTTCGCACAGCGGCGCATATTCGAGATTGGTGAGGCCGGCGCCCTTGTCCGAGTGGGGCAGGAACAGGTTCCATAATCCTGCGGCGCGTGCCTTGGGTTTGAGTTCCTCGACCACCGACGGCCAGCAATTGCCGGCTGCAACCTCCTGGTAAAAGCGCGCTTCGTTCGGATAGACATGCTCGTCCATGAATGCGTTGAGGCGCTTCTGGAGTTCCTGCACCTTGGGCGAAAACTCAAAGTCCACTGCACATCCTTTCGGTTAGGCGAAACAGGCGTACTTCCATGTCCTCAGCCGGCGAGGAAGCCACCGTCGACGTTGAGGCAGACACCCGTGGTGTAGCTGGCCGCATCGGAGGCGAGATACAGCACCGCGCCCGCCATTTCGTGCGGTTGCGCCACGCGCCCCAGCGCGATGCGCGACAGCATCGGTTTGCGCATCTCCTCATCATGCACCAGCGCGGCGGCGAACTTGGTGTCGGTCAGGCCGGGCAACAGGGCATTCACGCGCACGCCCATGTGCGCGCACTCGTTGGCGAAGGCCTTGGTCATGGTCACGATGGCGCCCTTGGTGATCGAATAGATGCCCTGCTTGGCGCCCGGCACCACCGCGTTGATGGAGGCGACATTGATGATGCTGCCGCCACCATTTTTCGCCATCAGTTTTGCGCCGAGCGAGGAACTGAAGAAGTAGCCGCGGATGTTGACGTCGACCGTCTTCTGGAATGCGCCGAGGTCGGTGTCGACGATGTGGCCGAAGTAGGGATTGGTGGCGGCGTTGTTAACGAGGATGTCGAGCCGACCGTGGCGTGCTTCGATGGCGGCAAATACCGCTTCGATCTGTGCCATCTCGCCGACATGGCAGGCGATGGCTTCGGCCTTGCCGCCATTCTTGCGGATGTCGGCGGCGACCGCTTCGCAGGCGTCCTGCTTGCGGCTGGACACGATCACATGCGCGCCGCAGGCGGCGAGGGTGCGCGCGATGGCTTCGCCGATGCCGCGACTGGCGCCGGTGACCAGCGCAATTTTGCCATCCAGCTTAAAGAAGGGTTCCATGGTGTGATCCGGGGACGAATTTTATTTGAAGGTCAGCAGCTCGGGCCTGCCGGTGCGATCAAGATGCGGAGTCGAGTTGAAGGTCGACAACCCGAAGCGGCCGCGATTGCGGGTAATGCAGGTGACCGAGCCATTAACGACCTGCCACATCATGTGCACCATCTGCTCTTGCGAGAAACCGAGAATATTGCGGCACATGGCACTGATGGCGCCACAGGAGGTGAACGCCATGACATTCTCGCCGGGTTGCGCCAAATCCGCCGCCGAGTTCAAGGCGGCCATGCAGCGCGCGCTGAACACCAGCCAGGGCTCGGCGTAGTCCTGATCATGGCGGCTGTCGGCCCAGCGGGAAAGCGCACTGAACATTTTCCCTTCGAATTCTTCCAAGGTCAGGCCTTCAAAACCGCTGTATTTAGACGCCGCCTCGGGGTCTTCGGCGGCGCGCCAGCGGTCAAGGATTTCACGGTGGTCGAATTCATTGAAACCCGGATCACGCTTCAACCGTGCCTGCCAATCAGGCGCAGCGGAATATTTGGAAAAAAATCCTTGCGCCGTCTCGAGGTGACGGCGCATGCCGCCGGCAACGATGTGGTGCACCGGCCAGCCGCATTCTTCGAACCATTCACCGAGCAGGCGGGCCTGCTCGTGGCCTGCGTCCGACAGTTGATCGTAGTCGGCCGCATGAAACGAAGCCTGCCCGTGCCGCACCAGAAATATCTTGACCATGTTCCAGTCCAAAACTCATGCCATATGGGGGAAGTGTAGCCACCGCCGCAGGAAATTCTTGTGCTGGGTGGCTAAACGCGCTCGTAGATGACGACGGCAGCCACGGCCTCTTCCATGCCGATGACGCCGCCACCGTTTTCCTCGAGGGCGAAGATAGCATCCTTGACCTGCCGTGCGCCAGCTTCGCCACGCAACTGGGTCACCAGTTCATAACACATCGACAGGCCGGTGGCGCCGATCGGGTGGCCCTTGGACACCAGCCCGCCCGAGGTGTTGATCGGCAGGCTGCCGGTCAGGGAAGTTGCACCGCTGGCGACGAACGGACCGCCTTCGCCGGGTTCGCAGAAGCGCAGCATTTCGGCTTGGTAGATTTCGCAGAATGAAGTTGCGTCGTGAACCTCGGCGACGTCGATCTGCTGCGGGCCGATGCCGGCCATGGCATACGCGCGGTCGGCCGCGTGGCGGGTCAGGCCGGGCTCATCGAGTTTCCGGTACTTGCCTCCGGCGAGCCCGAAGCCGCGTATCAGTACCGCCCGTTTTTGTACCTCTTCCGGCTGTGCCTTCAGATAACGTTCCGAACACAGCAGCGCGGCGGCGGCGCCGTCGCCGATGGGTGCGCACATCGAGCGGGTGAAGGGATCCGATACCAGGCGATCTTCGAGTACTTGCTGCGTCGTCATGGCGAAGCGGTACTGTGCATTGGGGTTGAGTGCACCGTTGCAATGATTTTTGGCGGCACCGGCAGCGATCTGCTCGACGGTCGTGCCATAGCGCTTCATGTGATACAGCGCCTGGATGGCGTAGGTGTCCATGGCGATGGAGCCGTCCGGCTGCGGCGCGAAAGTCTTGCCCATCGATGCCGCGACCTCCTGATAATGTGCCATCCATTCTTCGGGATTCTGCTGGTCGAGTCCGCTCGAAAAAAGCGGAAACACGGCGGCGGGATCGTTCGGGTCGAACATTTTTTCCACCCCGATGGCGAGCGTCAGATCCGCGTCTCCCGCCTTGATCTCCTTGTAGGCGCCGGCCATGGCAAAACTGGCCGTCGCACAACCGGCTTCGACATTGGTGATGGGGATGCGTTCGGGAAACAGGCCTTCGCGCACCAGCGGGATGAAGCAGACATTGCCGCGAATGCACGATTGCCCCCAGTAGTAGGCGAAGCAGTTGCCGAACCATGCGGCGGCAATGTCGCCGCCCGTTTTCAGACCCGCGTCGGCCAGCACGCCGAGATAGGCATCGCGGGTCAGGTCCTTCAGCGACTTTTCCGGCCAGCGCCGGAATGGCATGCAATAAGACCCAAGTACGTAAACTTTTTCGCCCATGATGTTCTCTCCATTAGGCTGCGTGGATGGAAACAGTTTGTTCCGCGCGGCTATCATTATTGTTGGTCGACATGGTACTCACGTTTTCCAGTATGGGTCGCGCAACTGCCGTTTGATGACCTTGCCCAGGGTATTGCGCGGGAAGTCCTGGTGAAACTCCACTGCGCGGACGCGCTGATGTTTCGCCAGGCGCTGGTTGACCCATTCCGTGAGGGTGATTTCGGTCACCGTTGCACCGGGGCGCGGGATGACAAGGGCGAGCGGGGTTTCGCCCCAGATCTCGTCGGGGATGCCGATCACGGTCACATCCTGAACGGCCTCGTGCCCGGCCAGGATGGTCTCGATATCGACCGGGAAAACATTGAACCCGCCCGAGATGATCATGTCCTTCTTGCGGTCCAGCACCGAGACAAAACAGGCTTCATCCATGCGGCCGATGTCGCCGGTGCGGAAGAATATCTTGCCCTGCTCGTCGCGCCACAGCGCAGCCGCCGTATCGGCTGGTCGGTTCAAGTATTCCTTCAGCATGCTGCCGCCGCGGCCGACGATCTCGCCGATTTCGCCGGGCGGCAATTCGTGACCCTCGTTGTCGATGATCTTCATCTGATGGCCGATGAATGGCGGCCCGACAGTGTCGAATTTGTTGGTGCGTTGCTCCGGCTTGAGCATGGTGGCAAACCCTTCGCTGTTGCCGTAAAGCTCGAACAGCGCCGGGCTGATTTTTTCCAGAATCCCCAGCTTTGTCTCGTTGCGCAACGGAGAACCGGCAGACAGCATGCACTTGAGGCTGGATCGATCGAACTTGGACGGATCTTCGTCATTCAGCACCATGACGAATTGCGTCGGCACCATGAAGGTATGGGTGATCCGTTCGCGTTCGATCGTCTTCAGCAGTGCCGTCGGCGAAAATTTTTCCATGATTACCAGCGTGGCCCCGACCAGCATGGCCGGCATCACGATCAGGAAGGTGCCGGTGGAATGCAGCGAAGTTGTCGTCAGCACGCGGGAGGTGAAATCAAAGCGCATTTCCAGTGCACAAGTATCGGCGAGGTCACGGCGCGAAAAATGCGTATGCAGGATGCCCTTGGGCAGGCCGGTGGTGCCGGAACTGTACAAAACGAAAAAATCGTCTTCCGCTGTGAAATCAACAGTGGGGTTTTTGTCCGAGGTCCCTTCCAGGAAATGATCCAGATCACGCCAGTCGTCACCATGGAAGCCGACCGATATCCAGCGCCCGGCGTCGATGCTTGGAATATCTGCTTTGGAAGCCTCCACCAAGTGGCGTGTGTCACTGGAAACAAAGGCCAGTGCGGGCGCCGCGTCATTGATCAGCACGGTGACCTGGTCGCTGGCCAGCATCGGACTCAGGGGAACCACGCATGCGCCCGCCTTCACTGCGCCGAATATCACAACCAGCGTCTCGATGGAACTCGACATCAGCACGGCGATCTTGTCACCCTTGCCGATCCCGTCGCGCAGCAACGCATTGGCCACGCGATTGACGGCGCGGTTGAGTTCGTCCCAGTTCAGGCGCCTGCTGCCGCACACCACGGCTTCCTTGTCCGGGTAGATGCGGGCATTGCACTCCCAGACTGCGGGCAGAGAAACGAAGTTTGTATCCAGACGATCGACCACGATTTTCCCAGTCATTTTTTCATTTCAGGGCGATGATGCCCCGCGCCATTCCTATGCTCGTCGAAAAGCAAGCGGCAGCGCAGTGATGCCGCGCATGACGGTCGCATCGCGCCATTCGAGCTTGTCCGTGGTGACGTGGATGTCATGCAGGCGGCTGACCAGTTTGGGAAATGCGGCGATGGCTTCGGCACGCGCCAGCGGTGCGCCGAGGCAAAAATGCACGCCCTGGCCGAAGGTCAGGTGAGCGCTCTTGCTGCGTTCAATGTCGAATTTGTCGGGGTTGGCGAACTGCGCCGGATCGCGGTTCGCCGCCGGAATCATGGCGAAGACCCGGTCGCCCTTGCGTAGCAGCTTGCCTTCGAGCTCATGATCCTCGCTAACGATGCGAACGACCGAGCCGCTGGGGCCGTCATAGCGCAGGCACTCTTCGACGGCCGTGGCGGCGAGTGCAGGATTGGCACGCAGCTTTTCGAGTTCGCCGGGATTGCGGATCAAGGCGAGCAAGCCATTGCCGAGCAGGTTCGTCGTCGTTTCATGCCCGCCGAACACCAGCAAAATGCAGGTCGTGATCAACTCGTCTTCTGACATCTGTCCCGTTTCATCGCGTGCATCAATCAGCATGGAAATGAAGTCCTGCTCGGGATGTGCCCTTTTGCGCCGAATCACCTCGCGAAAGTATTCCGCCATCGCATGCGTGCCGTGCTGCGCCTTGGCGTATTTATCGACGGTGACCTTAGAACCGCCGATGAAGAGTTGCAACTCGTCCGACCAGGTCTTGATCATCGGCAGATCCGACCTCGGTACCCCGAGCAAATCCATGATGACGTATCCGGGCAGGCGCAATGCGAAGTCATCGATGAATTCGACGCTGCCGCGATCGATGAACTCGTCGATCAGGTCGTCGACCAGCGCTTCTATCTTGGGCCGCATCCTGGCGATGACGGACGGCAGGAAACCCGGTGTCATGATGGTCCGCAGCCGGGTATGCGTCGGCGGCTGATGAAATACCAGCCAGAGCGGGATAAAGTGCTTGAGATCGGCCAGTTCCTTGGCTTTCTGCACGGGCAGGCTTTCAAAGAAGGGACGCAGGCGATCCGACGAGTACTGCGGCGACCGCAATGCCTTCCTGACATCGTCGTAGCGGGTCAGAATCCAGCCCTTGAAAGCGGGACTCCAATGCACCGGGTCCTGCTTGCGAAGTTGCGCCAAGGCAGGAAAAGGATTTTCCGCACGTGAAATTGATTTAATATCAAAAGATGGCATTGGCAGTCGGCTCGGGCAAGTTGGCGTCTGCCCAAGAGTATATTGAACAAGCATCGAACTCTTGTTCGAAAGCGAGGAGAAAACATGCCTGTAAATGAATTGGTCCATATCCAGGCGTCGCGGACACCCGCGGCGCACGCACTCTGGCAAGCCTGCCTGCGGCGTTACATGCTGCCCGGGCTTGAAGTTGCCGACTCGA
>JAYUGL010000168.1:0-1642 GCA_043738385.1 Sterolibacteriaceae bacterium | reverse complement strand
GGTAGTGGATGATTGTGTGATCGCTCGCGCGCATCGTCAGAGCACCGAAATGCGTCTTCAGCGTCATGCCCGCAATCTCCTTTGCGAGCGCAGCACTGTCTGTTTTGCCACCCGTGCGACGCACCGCCTCGACGATGAACTGGGCAGCAATGTAGTTTTGCCAAGCCCAGTTGGTGGGCTCGTGCTGAGCGACCTTCACGAACGCGTCGTTGAACGCCTTGTTGTCAGGACTGTTCGGGAACTCCCTGTTGTAGCGGTAGCTCGTGTGAAGCCCCGGCGGCAAGTTCTTGATGGCCGCCAGGATGGGCGGGTCGCCGAGTCCGCCTGAGAAGAATGCGGTGTTTTGGAACACCCTGTAGAGGTTCGACTGCTCGATGAAGGCGACGACGTCGCCGCCCCACAGAGCTGAGTAGACAGCCTGCGGCTTCACCTGCAATATTTTGGTCAGGCTCTCGGTGTAGTCCGGCGCGAAGAGCTTTGGCCAAACCTGTTCGATCACCTCGATCGACGGTTCAAACACCTTGGCGTACTGGATAAATTCGGCCGTGTTGTCGCGGCCATATGCGTAATCGGGCGAGCAGGTCATCCACCGCTTGAGCCCTTTCTCCTTGGCGATCCTGGCCGCATAGGAACCGCCCGCCACAGCGTCGTGAATGCCCTGTCGGGCACACCGAAACGCCGTCTTCACGGCCAGCTTCGGATCCGCCGTGAGCGATGAGGTCTCTGAGCAGGAGTGCAGGCACAGGATGCCGAGGTCGCGCACCACCTCGTGCACTGCAAAAGCGCCCGACGATGCCTCGGCGTCGATGACGATCTCGCAGCCATCGTTGTTAACCAAGTCACGGGCGATCTTGGCCGCTTCGTCCGGACGGCCCTTGGAATCGCGGTCGATGAGTTCAAACTTGCGACCGTTGATGCCGCCCGCATCGTTGATTTGCTTGAACGCGAGCTGCACTGCAGCCCGGCTCGAGGTGCCCAGGGTGGCGACGCGGCCCGAAAGAATCGTTGGCATACCCACTCGGATCACCTTCGCTTGAGCGCGCGCGATATGCGGGAAGCTCGTGATGGCCGCGCCTGCGATCGCGCTGCCGATAAATTTGCGGCGTCCGGTGCCGATTTTTGCGTCAGTCATGTTGTCTCCATTTGACCTGTTAGTGGTTTTCCAACCTTGTTCAACTTTCAGACGATCATCTTCGCGCAGAGAGTTCTGAACGATCTTGCCCGATGACCTGAGCACTGCTTGCCGCCAGTGTGGCCGCCGGCGCGGCTGCCGCCGGTTCGGCAGCGGTCCTGAAGGCGTCGCGCAGCCCCGCCGCGACGAAGTCCTGGATGTCAGTGGCCACACGGATCACCTTCGTCATCGTGATCATTCCGTGCGTCTGGTCAGACAGCTGAAGGAGCGTGACTCTGACGCCCTCTTTCTCCAGACGATCCGCATAGGCCCGGCCCTCCGCCCCGAGTGGGTCGTGGCCGCAGATGACGACCAAGGCTGGCGGCAAACCCGCGAGTGAAGTCGCCTTGAAAGGTGATGCGCGCCAATCGGCGCGGTCTGCAGCGCGTGGTGTGTAGTGGTCGCGAAAATAGACCATCGTCGCGCCGGTAATTGACATTCCGGGCGAATTCGGGCCGTAGTCATTCAGGC
>JAYUGL010000167.1:0-64808 GCA_043738385.1 Sterolibacteriaceae bacterium | reverse complement strand
CAAGAACTTCCGCTCGGTCAGTCCGCACATGCTCTACGACCTTGCCCAGTTCTACGACGAGTGGCCGGGTGAAGACTACGAAGGCTCAAGCTGTCGCGGCGGGATGAAGGGGTGGTACAAGCATGGTGTGTGCGAAGCATTGCTGTGGGAGGCAAGCGTGCGGAGCAAGCCGAAGGTGCCCAAGAAAAAATACTACGTGCCGGACAACGCTTGGCCGTTCGACGCCGCCAGGCGACCGGTTGGCGTCTACTATCGCGTCAACCGGCAATCGGTCGTCGACATGCAGGCGGCAATTCTGAACATGGGCGCAATCTACGTTTCCGCTGACGTTCATAATGGCTGGGATATTGCCAAAAACAGCAGGCAGAAAAAGGAGCTGGGACACGCGAATCTGCCCATCGTCCTCTTCAGCGAAGACACCAAGATCACCGGAGGGCACTCCTTCGCTTTGGTGGGTTACAACGAAATCGGCTTCGTGGTGCAGAACTCGTGGGGCAAGGGATGGGGTGCAAGCGGATTCGCGATCATGACCTACGCCGATTGGGCAGTGAATGGCGCCGATGCCTGGGTGTGTTCGCTCGGCGTACCACAGGCGACCCAGCCTACCGGCGCCGCGGTCATCACCAGCGCACCGGCGCGGCAACTCAGTACCTCCTTGTTGTCCGGTGACAGCAAGGCCGGCGACAAAGGGAGTACCGCTGGTGTACCGCCGTGGCCCACACAGCGTGCGTACCAGCATACTTTGGTCGCCGGCAATAATGGACTCGTGCGCATGAGCATGCCCAATATTGGCACCGCTGAAGGACTGGTTGAGTTGATCATGAAAGAGAATATCGGCCAGTGGCTCAAGGGGGTCGCCAAACCTGCGCGCAAGGTCGTGATCTATGCGCACGGTGGACTTAACGACGAAGAATCCTCCATCAATCGTATCCGGGTGATGGCCCCCTATTTTCTTGCCAACGGCGTCTACCCGCTTTTCTATACCTGGCGCACCGGCGCTTGGGAAACCATCATTTCCAAACTACAGGATGTACTTGGCATAGCACCGGCGGAAAAAATTGCCACCGGATTCTTCGGCGACGCGAAAGACTACCTGCTGGAAGCGAGCGCGCACGCGGCCCGGTGGATCTGGAATGAAATGAAAGACAACGCGGCAGGGGCGCAGGCCCAGGGTTGCGCGCTGGATCTCATGGTCGCAAACATGGCGTGGTTGCAGGCGAAGTATCCTGACACCGAATTTCATTTGGTCGGCCACTCGGCGGGTTCGTTTGTCCATGGTTATTTGCTCGACATGATGGCGAAGGCAAAAATCAAACCTGCCTCGCTCACCTTGTTTGCGCCCGCTTGCTCGCTCGCTTTCGCAAACCTTCACTTTGTGACACCCAAGTCAGTGCCCGCCAGTAAAACCTGGCTGCACGTGCTCTCCGACCAACGCGAAAAAGAAGATAGCGCCGGGCCGTATGGCAAATCGCTGCTCTACCTGGTGTGTCGCGGTTTCGAAGATGCACGCAAGACGCCGATTGCCGGCCTGCAGCATTGCGTCGAGATCAACGCCACCCATCCCGATGACGACCTCTGGCAGCAGAGCTACTGGCCGCAGGTGAGCGATTGGCGCAACTGGGTGAGTGGTCTGCCGGCGCAGGCCGACGGGCGACCTGCGTGCGAAGTCGTCACCAGTGACCAGGTCTCGACCGGCAAAAAATCCATCCCCGCATCGCATGGCTCGTTTGACAACAACAAGGAGGTCATCGAACGCACGATTAACCGGATTCTCGGCAATGCGCCGGGCGCCACCCTGACTGTGCCAATCGATGACCTTGGCTACTGATTCATCGCAACGCGTTGTAATTTTTGCTGCTAACCGCGCTCATATAGAAGGCTCACATTAGCCACCTCATCGGTATTGCGCCTCGAACCTGATCCTCTTTCGGGATAGCGAAAGATTTTACGGACGAGTATTTGCGTCTGCCTTAAAGACAATGAATCTTCATTCCGCAGCGCCGAGCGCCAGCAGACTTACGCGCAGATGGCGACCAAGCGCTCCTTGAGCCGCTCGTCTTGGATGCGGTTGAAGTTATCGTCGGCCGTTGGCGTCCTTCTTGGGGCCGAAGGGCATTGCGATGAAGACGCGGGTTTCATTTTTTCGGTTCCATCTTCAGCGGCAGGTCGGCCGCGGCGTCCGCGCCATGCTGGATCCGAAGCGTGAGCGACTGCGCCGTATCCGGTACTTCGAAGGTGACGTCACCGTCCAATGCGGCGCCGCCCTCCACCGTCAGATTCAGGTTCGAGTCGGGCGCGCGCGGCACGCCGTTCACGAGCAGACGGAACTGGTCGTCCCAGAAGTTCGCCGCCATGCCGGTGGGCACCGCCATGCGCACGCGTCACGGCAGGCGCGGACCAAGCCGTGGCGGAAGATACCGTATTCGAATTGGTGGTCATCTTCATTCTGCCGGAGAAACGTATCATCGTCGGCGCGGAGGATCCGTCCGTCCGTGCCGCGGGTATTCGCGAGGCGTTACGTGCCGGCGACCGATTGTCGGCATCGATCATCCATTGAAGCCGATATGTTGTGAGAGTATTGTCAACCGGCGGCAGTACGCATGATCCACACATCCAACCGTAAGGGAGAATGACTATGGCACGCGCAACGACAACAAAGACGCCGGCAGGAAGAGCGACGACGAAAAAAGCGGCTCCGGCCAAAGCCAAAGCGAATGCCAGCTGGACCCTCATGGTCTATCTGGCCGGCGACAACAATCTCGACGGCGCCGGAGTGACCGATCTGCTGGAGATGAAGAAGGTCGGCTCCAGCGCCTCGATCAACGTCGTTGCCCAGTTTGATCGGGCGGGCAGCAAGGAAACCACGAAACGCTATCTGCTGCGCAAGGGTACCCCGGTCGCGGCCGACGTCGTCGGTGATCTGGGCGAGACGAATACGGGCGACCCCAAGGTCCTGAAGGACTTTCTGACCTGGGGCATCAAGACCTACCCGGCGCAGCATTACCTGGCGGTACTCTGGAACCACGGCGCCGGTTGGGACGATTCGAACCTTTATGCCGCCGGCGGCGACTATTTCGGTGGCAACGCGCCGCCGGTGATCCGCAAGGGCTACACGCTCGATGCCAAGGGCGGCGTGTCGGCGCGCGCGGGCGCCGGGCGCAAGAAGACGGCCGCGGTTCCTCTGGCGCAGGCACGGGCGGCGATTCGACGCGGCGGTCGCGCGCTGTTCCGGACCACGGTTCAGAAAATGGCGCAGTCGCGCGCCATCGCCTTCGACGATCAGGCGCAGGACTACATCGACAACATCGAGATGAAGCGCGTCATGCTCGACATCAAGAAACTGCTCGGCCGCAAGATCGACATCCTCGGTTTCGACGCCTGCCTGATGAGCATGCTCGAAGTCGGCTACCAGGTTAAGGGCGTCGCTGCCTACACCGTGGGTTCGCAGGAAGAAGAGCCAAACGAAGGCTGGCCTTACGACCGCATCCTGACCGCGCTGGCCAAGAATCCGGCCATGTCTCCGGCCGAACTTTCGAAGCTCGCCGTTACCCAGTACATCGCGTCTTATGGCGCTAATTCCGGCGTCACCTTCGCCGCCACGGATCTTGCCAAGATCGATGCCGTTGCCGCCGGCGTGAATAGCCTCGGCGCCGCGCTCAGCAAGGCGATGACCGACGCGAAGGTCTTCACCGCGCTCCAGTCGGTACGCGGCGGGGTGCAGGAGTACTCGTCACCCTACGACGATTACGTCGACCTGGTTGACCTTTGCGACGGCCTGGCCAAGCTCGTCACCGTTGCCGATGTTTCGGCCGCCTGTGCGGCGGTGAAGGCGGCGGCGGCGCAGATGATCCTGCGATCGGGCTGGAAAGGCGCGAAGATGGCGCATTCGCACGGCGCCTCGATCTACTTCCCGAAGAAGAAGGTCTGCGGCCTCTACCGCACGCTCGACTTCGCGAAGAAGAACGCCTGGGCGAAGTTCATCAACGACTACGTCGCCGGGCTTGGCAATCGCGCCTGGAGTTGAACACCGAAGGGGGCTACGATCGCAACGAACGATTCCTGGCACGCGCGGGTGGGTCTCGCCCGCTCGGCGAACCGCATCGGTGATCTGCTGCTGCTCGCCGACGAGGCGCCGGCAGCGGAGCTTCGCGCCGATACTTGGATCGAGGCGGCCGCGGCGTTACGTGCGGCGGGGCACTACGCGTTCGCGCTCGAACTGCTCGAACGTGCCTTGGTTATCAACGCTGGCAATGCGAAGGGCCTGAGCGAGCAGGCCCTGTGCCGGCAAGGGACCGCTGTTCCGAATCGCGCCGCAGAAACCTGGCAGCCCAGGCAGGTCTTCGTGTTCAGTGGCCATATGATCGATGCCCCCGATCGGCCGACGCCACGTTTTCCCGCCAACAAGGTAGCGCAGGCGGCGCAAAGAATTGCCGAAGCGCTCGAACGGCTCGCTGCCGGGTCGCAAGATCTCGCGCTGACGCAGGGCGCATGCGGCGGCGACCTGCTGTTCACCGAAGCCTGTCGGCAACGTGGCGTGAAGGTGTTCTGGCTGCAACCCTTTGCCGAACCGGAGTTCATCGCGGCCTCCGTGGTTGGCTGCGGCGAAGATTGGCACCGCCGTTACCTGGCGTCGAGAGCCGCGCTGGCGGCACCCCCGCGCGCCGCACCGGAGGTGCTGGGCCAGCCGCCGCGCGGCAGCAGCGAGGACTACCCCTACGAGCGTTGCAATCTCTGGCTGCTCTATACCGCCCTCGTCTGCGGCCCGGACAAGGTAAGTCTCGTCTGCCTTTGGAACGGCGCGGGTACCGAGGGCGCCGGTGGCACCGGCCATATGGTCGAAGAAGTCAAACGCCGCAGCGGCCGGGTCTGCTGGATCGACACCAGAAGCCTCTGATGCCGGTGGGTCCGATAAGTCACGGGCGTGACAAACCAATATTTACGTATCAGTATCATTGACCAAAGTTGTTTGCATCGCTAGATTACCAACAGTGCGTCGGTCCGTGGCACAAGCCTGCCCCAAGGAGGACACAACATGGCGAAGAAGGCACTTTGCATAGGCATCAACGACTATCCCGGCACCCAGAACGATTTGTCCGGCTGCGTCAACGATGCCAATGACTGGGCGACGGAACTCGCCAAGCGCGGCTTCACCATTACCAAGTTGCTCGACGGCCAGGCCACCAAGGCTAACATGGCGGCGTTAATCGGCGCGGCGATCTCCGGCGTGTCGTCAGGCGATACCGTGGTCATCACCTACTCCGGGCATGGCACCTGGGTGCCGGACAGTTCCGGCGATGAGCCCGATGGCCGTGATGAGGGTCTCTGCCCCTGGGATATCAGCAGCGCGGGGCCACTGCTCGATGACGAGATCCATCAACTTTTCGACCGGCGCGCGAATGGCGTGCGCGTCCTGCTGCTCTCCGACAGCTGCCACTCCGGTTCGGTAACCCGCGGCGATGCAACCGACCCCGCCCCCGGCATGCCGCGCGCCCGCTACATGCCCTTGCAGGACTGGATGCCGGCGGGCAAGCTGCCTGCAACCGCGAAGCGGCCAAAGACCCTGGTGCACGGATTCAAGCGCAGCGGCGGCGATCTGCTTTTGGCTGGCGCCGAGGATTCCGAATACAGCTGGGATACGCGCTTCCATGGCCGGCCTAACGGCGCCTTCACCTACTACGCGCTGAAGACGCTGCGCGAGGACGCGCCGTCCAATTATGACGACTGGTTCAAACTGATCAGTGCCTACCTGCCTTCCAGCAAACTGCCGCAGCACCCGCAGATATTCGGCAGCGCGGCCGCCCGCCGATTCGACGTGTTCACCTGACCACGCCGTCCGGCGGACCCACCGAATTTGAACGAGGAGCGCCTGTCATGACCATCAGCTATCGCATCCGTGGCACCCAACAGTCATCGGCTACCGCGCCGGCCACCAGCAAGGCGGTCGTCATCACCAGCCACCGCCGCGTGGTGCCTGGCGCTGCGCGGGGCGCGACCGCCGAGGAGATCGAGGCGCACAGCGACGAGGTGGTGAAGGTCGAGCTCGACAACGGCTTCGTGCTGTGGACGCGTGCCGACGATCTGATCCGCGAAAGCGGCCGCAAGGAGGTGCGCCGCGATGGCGGCGATGCCTGGGAAATCGAGCTCCAGCCGTCGGCGCGCGGCGCCCGGGCAGGCGCCCGCGGCCAGCGCGGGTGGATGGGATTGGGCATCAAGGCGCTCGAGTTCTTCGGCGTGGATCTGAAAGAAAAGGCGGCCGGCGCCATCGGCCGGGCGTTTGAAGAAAAAATGCTCAAAGGCAGGGCACCGGGACTCTACCGTTGCGCACTCGGCGATACTTTTGCGCTTTCGCCGACCGAAAAAAACGCGCGCATCGCCACGGACAAGCCGGTCCTGGTCTTCCTGCATGGCACCGCGTCGAGTTGCGAGGGCAGCTTCGGCAAGCTGTGGAACGGTGCCGTCGGCGCTGCCGCACGCCGCACGCTGGCCGAGAAATATGGCGATCGGGTCTTTGCGTGGGAGCATCGCAGCATGACGGAAAGCCCGATCCGCAACGCGCTGGATCTGGTGCAGCGGCTGCCGAAGGGCGCCGAGATTCATCTCGTCAGTCATTCGCGCGGCGGCCTGGTCGGCGAGCTGCTTTGCCTCGGCCAGCGCGATCGCGCGAACGACCTGCTACGTCCGGAACTGCTACAGACGCTCTTCGCCGCCGACCGGACCATCGCCCGGCAACTGGACCTCGGACCGCTGGCGGCGAATGATGCCAAGGCGCGCGATTTGGGCTACCAAGCCGACCGCAAGAACCTGCAACAACTATTGAACGAACTTGACGACCGCCAGTTGAAGGTTGGTCGTTTCGTACGCGTGGCCTGTCCGGCGCGCGGCACCACGCTGGCTTCTGGGCGGCTCGACCGTTGGCTGTCGGTGCTGAATTTCCTGAGTGGCGACGGTCTCGTCGGCGATGTTGCCGACTTCATGCTGGCGGTGGTAAAGGAACGCACCGATCCGCGCACGCTGCCAGGGCTTGAAGCCATGATGCCGGGTTCCGCGTTGACGCGCCTGCTGCTGCATCCGGCGCTGGTGACAAGCGCCGACTTGAGCGTCATCGCCGGCGACATCGAGGGCGAGGGCTTGTGGAGCCAGGTCAAGCTGCTGGCCACCGACTGGTTCTATGGCGCCGATCACGACCTGGTGGTGAACACCGGCTCCATGGCCGGTGGCTTGCGTCGTCCGGAGAAGGGTGCGCGCTTCCAGTTAGACAAGGGCGCCAACGTTAGTCACTTCAGCTATTTCGCCAACGACAAGAGCGTGCGCTGGCTGGTGGCGGGCCTCACCCGGGCCGACGATGACGACGGCGGTTTCCAGCCGATTCAGGAAGCGCCGCAGGCAGAGCCGCGCTGGCGCGCTGCCGTGCGTCGCAGTCGCACCGCCGCCGAACCACGGCCGCTGGCGGTAGTGCTGCCAGGGACCATGGGTAGTGCTCTGAACGTTCAGGGCGAGGGTGTCTGGTTGAACTACTGGAGCTTGTTGCGGGGCGGGCTGGCGAAGATTCATATGGACGTAGCCGGCGTCGAGCCGGTCGATCTGCTCGACGATTTCTACGGCCCGCTACTGGAATTCCTCGCGCGCAGCCATCGCGTCGAGATATTCCCCTATGACTGGCGGCTGTCGGTGCGCGATGCGGCGGCGAAACTCGCCGACAAATTGGAGACCTGGTTGCCGGAGATCGAGCGCACTCAGCAGCCGGTACACATCGTCGCTCACTCGATGGGCGGCCTGGTGACGCGTGCCATGATCGTCGACGGCAGCCGCGGCGCGGCGCTGTGGCGGCGCATCCAGGCGCTGCCGAACAGCCGCTTCCTGATGCTCGGTACACCCAACCGCGGCTCCTACGAAGCGGTGCGCTGGCTGACAGGTTACAACGCGACCGAGGCGAACCTCAGCCTGCTCGACATGACGCACGACACCGATGAAATCATCGATCTGGTACGCGCGTTTCCCGGGCTGGTGGAACTTCTGCCCTTCGATGACGACAGTCGGGATTTCGCGCAGCGCGCGCTGTGGCAGGATCTCAGGAAGGCATTGAGTGCCCGTTGGCCGGTGACGGACGAGGCGGTGCTGCAACAGGCGCGCGATACCTGGGCGCTGCTCAAAGCGGCACCCGCCGACCCCAAGTTCATGATCTACGTCGCCGGCTGCCAGGATGCGACCGTGATCGACTACCAGGTAGCCGACTACGAGGATCCACTGCTGGCGGGACGCAAGCGCCTGGAGTTTCTCGCCACCCCATGCGGCGATGGCACGGTGAGCTGGAAATCGGGCTTTCTGCCCGACGTGCCGGTCTGGTATGCGGAGGATACCGCGCACGACGCCTTGTGCACCCAGAAGCGCGTCCTGCCGGGCTACCTTGATTTGCTGATGACCGGCAAGACATCGCTGCTGCCCGCCACGCCGCCCGGTGGCGCGCGCGCCGCAACGACCGGCGCCGAAAAATTCGTTATGCCCACGCTGCCGCCGACCGACAGCATTCCCGACCAGCGCGACATGCGCAGCATGGGCTTTGGCCCCGGCGCGCCGGTCGAGGATGCCGCCGATCAGATGACGACACCGAGGATCCAGGTCAGCGTCGTGCATGGCGATCTCTCCTACGCCAGATACCCGGTGCTGGTCGGCCACTACCTGGGCGACGTCATCGTCAATGCCGAAGCTGCGCTGGACGGGCGGCTCGGCCGCGTTTTGACGAAGAGTCTGGGGCTCGGGCTCTACCCCGGCCAGCCCGGAACGCATGCCGTCTTTTTCAACGAACAGCCGAGCGGCAAGCCCGGCGGTGCCATCGTCATCGGTCTCGGCCAAGTCGGCAGCCTGTCCACCACGGTGCTCCAGACCACGGTGTGCGCCGCGCTGCTCGACTACGCGCTACAGGTGGCCCGGTGGCCCGATGCGCGTTTCGGCCCTAGCGGCGGTGTGCGTTCGGCGGCGGTTTCCTGCCTGTTGGTCGGCTCCGGCCCGGGCGGCACGAGCGTGCGGGATTGTGTCGAAGTCATCCTGCGCGGTGCCGTGCTCGCCAACGAGCGACTTGAGAAGGCTGAACTGGCGGACAAGGTGCTGGTTGACAGGATCGAGTTCGTGGACGTTTTCGAGGACGCCGCGCTTGCCGCCGCCAAGGCCCTCAAAGCACTCCTGGCGGACGGTCAACTGGCGACTGCGGTCAACTGGAGCGCCGGGGTGGTCGAGGAAGGTCAGGGCTGTCGCCGTCGCCTGCGCTACGACGATGCGCCGGGTTGGTGGGGCCGGCTGGAGATCATCGAAGAGAAAGGCGATGGCGGCTTGCGCTTCATCTCGGCGACCGACCGCGCCCGCGCCGAGATTACCCATGCCACGGGCCAATTGCGGTTCGCCGAGGATTTCATTCGCCAGGCCTCACGCTCGCCGGCCAGCAATTCGGAAGTGGCCAAGACGCTGTTCGAGATGCTGCTGCCCAATCAGCTCAAGGAACTTGCGCCCCAACAGACCGACATGGTCCTGTTGGTAGACGAAGTCTCCGCGCGCTATCCGTGGGAATTGATCGAGGATCGCTGGAGCCAGAGCGGACGTCCGCCGGCGGTGAGCGCGGGCCTGATCCGCCAGTTGAAGACGCCCCAGTTCCGGCTCAACCCCCATCACGCGACCGAAGCCACGGCGTTCGTCGTAGGCAATCCCGACCTCGGCGGTTGGCGCGAGTTTCCGGAACTGCCCGGCGCACGGGACGAGGCGCAGAAAGTGTCCGCCCTGCTCAGCCGGCGCGGCTTCCGGGTCAGGGACTGCATCGATGAGAACGCCGAAGATCTGATGGACGGACTGCACAAGGATGCCTGGCGCATCCTGCACCTGGCCGGCCACGGCGAGCACGAATTCGTCCTGAACGACGACACCGGAGCTGCTCACGATGACGGAGCGCAGTCCGTTCAGGACATCACGGCCAGTTCCAAACCGGAGCGGCGCGTGTCGGGCATGGTCATCGGCAAGAACACCTTCCTGACGCCGGGCGATATCGAACAGATGCGCTGGGTGCCGGAGCTCGTGTTCATCAACTGCTGTCACCTGGGCAAGACGCAGGCCGAAGGACACGGCGAATACAGTGCGCTGGCGGCGAATCTGGGCGTACAGTTCATCAATATGGGGGTCAAGGCGGTGGTGGCGGCGGGCTGGGCGGTTGACGACGGGGCGGCGGGCGCGTTTGCCGAGAGTTTCTACCGGCATATGCTTGACCCCGACTGCCCCATGACTTTTGGCGAAGCGGTGAAAGCGGCGCGCGCCGCGGTCTGGGCCAGCTTTCCCGAGGTGAATACCTGGGGCGCATATCAATGCTACGGCGACCATGGCTACCGCCTCCGCGGCGAAGGTTCCGCGCGGCCGTCGCAGCCCAGCTTCCTGGCACCGGCCGAGCTGGTCGCCGAACTCGACAACCATCGCGAATCGATTCGCATGCAGATGAAGGAAAAAGGCGAGGACGTGGAGGCTGTGGCGCGCATGCGGGCAACGATCGACGCACTGCTGGCAGGCGCTCCGGAAGCGCAACGCGGGGAGTGGGCCGCGCGTGCCGACGTCGCCGCCGCCGCCGGCTTCGCTTGGGGCGAAACCGGCGAGTATGCCAAGGGTGTGGAATGGCTGAACAAGGCGTTGCATGCTGATCTCGGTGATTGTCCGCTGCGCGCGGTGGAGCAGTGCGCCAACTTCCAGGTGCGGCTCTGCGGTCAGCGCTGGCAGGCTCTGCGCGCCAGCAAGCGCGGCAAGGCGGCGGATCGCCGCGGTCTCGTCGCGGACATTGAGCACGCCGTCAGGGAACTGGATGTGATCTGCCAGCGCGCGCCGACGGTCGAGCGGCTCAATCTCCTCGGCGGCGCCTGCAAGCGCCTGGCCTGGGTGTGCGACGACGCGACACCGCGTTTCGAGGCGCTGGTCAATATGGCCAGCTACTACCACCAGGCCTTCAAGCGGGGCAACAACGAGAATCCCTACCCGTTCTCCAACTGGGCCATTGCCACGGTATTCGTCGCCGTCCTCGATCGCACGCGCAGTGACCATTGGCGGAGCATTGTCGACGACCAATGCCAGCGCATGATTGCCATCGCCACAGCGCGTAAGGAGGCGAACCCCAACTTCTGGGATGCCGTCGGCGAGGCCGATTGCGAACTGGCGCGCTTGCTCTTGCAGACAGGCAACGCGGCGACGCAGTCGGTGGGCAGGATCGTTGCGCGCTACCGGGCCGCGGCACAACGTGGCGCCAGCCCGCGCGAATACGCGTCGGTGCTGGAACACCTGGACTTCGTGGCCGAACTCGCCGGCATCGCATCTTTGCCAGCGGCCGAGGCCATCAAGTCGGTCCGCGCCGCACTGTGATCCGGACAGACCCAGGGAGACCGTCATGACCGACCGATCCACCACGCCGCTCGACAAGATCACGCTCCGGGCGCTGGACCTGCAAGACCTCGTCGCGCCGAATTTTCACGTCTTTGAACTCACCAAGTCCGAAGTCGCCAGTCGGCTCGGTATTGACAATGGATTTCCCGGCGACGCCGAACTGCAAGCGGCGGTGTATCTGGCGCGAAATGTTTTGCAGGTGTTGCGCGACAAGTTCGGCAGTTTTGCGCCCAACAGCGTTTTCCGCAGCCAGGCGACCGAGCGCGCGTTGAAACAAAAGCCGGCTGGCTGGATCAGCACCAGCCAGCACACGCGGGGCTGCGCCTGCGACGTCGAGATCCCCGGCAAGAGCACACTGGAACTGGCCAAGTGGGCGCGCGACAACCTTGCCGACTATGATCAGATCATCTGTGAATGCTTCGATCCGCGTCAGGGGCCCAACTCGGGATGGGTGCATATCTCGGTGAAAGCGCCCGGACAGGGCGCCAACCGGCGCCAGCAGTTGAGCTACATCCGCGATCCGCGCAGCGGGCAGTGGATCTACGAGACCGGCCTGAAGCAGGCAGTTGCCTGAGTGTTGTCGAATTTGGAGGACCGTTGATGGCTACTTGTTTTGTTGTCCAGGGCTTTGGCAAGAAGACCGATTTCACCGACGGGCGCGTACTCGACCTTGACGCTTCCTATGCCATCATCAAAGAGGCGGTGGAAGCGGCGGGTCTGGCATGCCTGCGTGCCGACGAGATTCCGCACTCCGGCACCATCGATACGCCGATGTACCGGCAGTTGTATCAGGCCGATCTGGTCATCGCGGATCTATCCACCTACAACGTCAACGCTGCCTTTGAGCTGGGCATCCGCTATGGTTTGCGACATCGCGCCACGATCATCGTTGCCGAGGAACAGTTCAAGAACCCCTTCGATGTCGGCCACATCGCCATTCGCCGCTACAAGCATCTGGGCGAGGACATCGGCGCGCAAGAGGCGAAGCGCTTCCGCGATGACCTGAAGCAGGCCATCGCCGACATCCTGGCGAGCGGGGAGATTGATAGCCCGGTGTATACCTTCCTGCCCGACCTGATTCCACCGGAGCTGGAAAAGCCCCGCCCGGTGCCTCCCGCCGCCGTGGCGGCGGGAGGCACCGGGCCAGCAGTTGCAGACCACCTGACCCCGATCGTCGCGCGCATGCGGCCTCCGCAGCTGTCCCCCGGCACCTGCGCTGAAGGCCCGGAACCGGAAGCCGCGAGCGCCAAGTCGGTCCTCGATGATGCCCTGGGCAGGATCGGTTCCGGGGACTTCGCCAATGCCCAGCGGTTGCTTGAGGAAGTGCGCAAGCAACGACCCAACGATAGCTTCGTCATTCAGCAGCTCGCGCTCGCCACCTACAAGTCTCAACAGCCGACGCCCGACGCGGCGCTCCTGGCGGCCAAGGACATCCTGCGCGAGCTCTCGCCGGCGACCACCAACGATCCGGAAACGCTGGGCTTGTGGGGCGCCATCCACAAGCGCCTGTGGGATCTCAACCACCAGGAACAGGACCTCGATGAGAGCATCGCCGCCTGCGAGCGCGGTTTCCATCTCAAGCAGGACTACTACAACGGCATCAATCTGGCCCATCTGCTGGACATGCGGGCTTTGAAGGCGCTAAAGGCCGGTGACCGGGACGAAGGCATGACCGACGCGGTGCTGGCAAAACGCACCCGGCGCCTGGTGATTCAGTACGCGCAACCGCTGCTCGATAAGGATATCGATGCCGAGAAACGCTTTTGGATTGTCGCCACGCTGCGCGAAGCGGCCGTGGGGCTGGGTGATACCGCTGCGGCAGCCAAGTGGCAGGCGGAAGCATGGGCGTTGAACGTGCCCGCCTGGATGCTCGAAACGAGCGCGACCCAGATCAAGGCTGTGCAGTCGTCGTTGGCCGAAATCGCTTGCCTCGGCGCCGCGGATCTTGGGCAAAACGGGTAACGCTGTTTCTCTCCATGCCCAGATTCTTTCTTTCCTATCGTCGCGACGACAACGCCGGTTTCGCCGGCCGCCTGGCGGATGCGCTTGAGACGGCCTTCGGGGTCGGCAGCGTGTTCCGCGATGTGGACGACATTCAGCCCGGCGAGGACTTCGTCGAGGCCATCAACAGACAATTGCAGTCCGCCCACGCGATGCTGGTGATGATCGGACCCCACTGGCTGGAGGCCGGCGCCGACGGCGGGCGACGACTCGATGCGCCGGACGATTTTGTTCGCCGCGAGGTGGCTGCCGGGCTCGCGTCCGGCAAGCCGGTCATCCCCTTGCTGTTGGGCGGCGCGGCAATGCCGGCTGGCGAGGATCTGCCCGATGCCATCGCCAGCCTGGCGCGCCACCAGGCCATGGTGTTGTCCGATGCCGACTGGCGGACGGATGTCGAGCGGCTGGTGGCGAGATTGAGGGAGTTGTCGCCGGAAGCCCACGACGCAAAGCCTGGCTTCGGCCGAGCGCGCCTGATTGTCGCGGCCGTTGCGATTGTCGTGGTCGGTGTGTTTGCGGCATTGCGCTTTGTTCCAGCAACATCGACAAGCACCCCGGTGGCGCACCAAGCCGCAGTGGATCTCAGCGGGCGCTGGAGCGCGCGGGTGAAGTACGACTGGGGCGACCAGTATGACGAAGTGTTCGAGTTCAAATACCTGGCCAATGCGCTGCACGGCACGGCCTCATTCGAAGGGGGCCGTCTGACGATAGAACAGGCAAAGCTGGAGGGCGAGTGGCTGAGCTTCGTGACACGCAGCCTGGAGTCGATCAGCAGCGGCGGGGAACCGAAGGAGGTGACGCATCACTACATCGGTCAGGTAACGCCCGAAAGCATACGTTTCACACTGGAAATCAGCGGCGGGTATTCGGTGCATACGCCGGTGGAGTTCGTCGCCAAGCGAGATGGCGGTTCGTCGTGAGGTCGATATCGAGACGCGTGGCTGAACCCGGGGACGGTTGATATGGGAATTCAAAGCGGCCACCTATTCGTCGCCCTGATGTTGGGTGTATTCCTCGCCGCCAGCCTTGCGTGGGTGGTGGCCGGGTTGTACCGACGGCGCATGGTGATCCTGATGCGTGGCGGGGCCGCGCCTGATGTCGCGCGTGCGGGCGTTACCGAGGTGTTGGCCTTGCCGCCGCGGATGCCAGCGCGGTTGGACCTCGCGGCAAATCGCCGCGTGACCATGCGCCTTCTGGTGGCGCTGACCGGGGTTTGCGTGTTGGTGGCGCTGACGCAAGCGTGGTTTGCCTTGATCGTTCAGGTCAAGGCGTTCTCGGTCAATCGGCTACTGCTGCTCGGCGCGGTCTATGGCTGGCCGATGGTGCTGGCCTGGGGCTTGACCCTGCGCTGGCCCTGGGGCCGGGTGCTGGGTGGCATCGCAATATATCTCGTGATCATGATCGTGCTCGTGATGCTGCGTTCCAATGCCCAGCAATCGCTGCTAGCGGTCGTCGGCTGGTTGTCCACCGAGATGGGCGTGCCACTCATCATTACACTGATCATCAGTGCCAGTGGTCGCATTCGGGCCGTGGCGCCTTATCTGTTGCCGCCGGCGCTGGTTCTTTCCAGTGCCTCGATCCTCGCGCTCCAGGCCCTCAGCACCAACGTGAACACGAGCTGGCAGGTTGTGGCGCCATTGGTCGACGTCTTCGGCGTCAAGGGCACGATGCTGTTCTGCGCCCTGGCACCCTGGGCGCTGCTTGCATGGCCGGTGTTCGCGCTAGGTCGTCGCATGGCCGGCGCTTACCGCAACAAGCGTTTCTCCGATCTCGGTTATCTCTTCGCCATCTATTGGTTTGTCATCCTCATGGGCAATGCCGTTCCCGCATTTGCCGGTGTCGGCACCAGCGGCCTGAGCTTGTTGATCCCGTGGCTCTGGATCCCCGTCGGCTGGTGGGTGCTGACGATCTGGCGGCCGCGGGAAGACAACCCGGCCACTTTGCTGGTGCTGCGGGTCTTTCAGCATGACGCGCAGCTGGAGGCCTTGTTCGATCAGGTGATCGAGCGCTGGCGCTTCACCGGCAACACCATGCTGATCGCTGGCACCGACCTTGTCAGCCGTACCCTCGATCCGGATGACCTGTTCACTTTTCTCGACGGGCAACTGGGCAAACGCTTCATCAACAGCGAACCCGACGTGCCGCAGCGTCTGGCCAATTTCGACCTCAAGCCCGACCCGGACGGTCGCTATCGAGTGAACGAGTGCTACTGCCGCGACACGACCTGGGAGTCCGCGCTGACCGCATTGGTGAATCGCTGCGACGTCGTGCTCATGGACCTGCGCGGCTTTCAATCGCAGAACCACGGTTGCCGCTACGAACTGAGCGTCTTGGTCAAGGTCGCGAACCTGCGTCGTGTCGTTGTGCTTTACGATGACAAAACCGACCGGCAGACCGCCGCCGCCGATATTGGCGCCGCGCCCTGCGGACGTTTCCTTTGGCTGGAAGCTGGCCGCATGAATACCGCCAAGGCACGCGAAGTGTTCGAGGCGTTGTTCACGGTTGCGCCGGGCGGACCGTCCGCCTGAGACACGTATTGGGAGAATGACATGAACGAGCAGGTCCTGAAGCGCATGCAGTCCGCCGGCCCCAAGAAGATCCTCGCCTGCGATGGCGGTGGCATCCGCGGCCTGATGAGTGTCGAAATCCTGGCGCGGATCGAAGCGCAACTGCGCGAACAGTGCGGCAAGCCAGATCTGGTGCTTGCCGATTACTTCGACTTCGTTTGCGGCACCAGCACCGGCGCCATCATCGCCGCCTGCATCTCTGCCGGCATGTCGATGGACAGGATTCGCGCGTTCTACGTTGGTAGCGGCGAGCAGATGTTCGACAAGGCCAGCCTCTTCAAGCGTCTGCGCTATAGCTACAACGATGAGCCGTTGGCCGGAAAGCTGCGCACTGAACTCAACCGCGCGCTTGGCCATGCTGACAACGTGCCACCCGCCACGCTGGGCGACGCGAACCTGCGCACCCTGCTGATGATGGTGCTGCGCAACCACACCACTGATTCGCCCTGGCCGGTGTTCAACAATCCGCTGGGCAAGTACAACCAGGCTGATCGCAAAGACTGCAACCTCAACCTGCCACTATGGCAACTGGTGCGGGCCAGCACGGCAGCACCGACGTTCTTTCCGCCCGAAGTGGTGACTTTCGCCGAAGGTACGCCAAACGAGTATCAGTTCGTATTTGTAGACGGCGGTGTGACGACCTACAACAACCCAGCTTTTCTCGCCTTCCAGATGGCCACTACGGCGCCGTACAAGGTGAATTGGCCCACAGGCGCGGACAAGCTGCTGATCGTATCGGTCGGCACGGGCGGCGCGGCGATGGCCAGGCCGGAACTGAAGGCCGATGATCTATGGCTGCTCGATCACGTCAAGAATATTCCGGCGGCGCTGATGAATGCCGCCGCTGCCGGCTGGGACACGGCGTGTCGGATGCTCGGCGCATGCCGCGCGGGCGGGCCGATTGATCGCGAGATCGGCGGCCTCTTGGTACAACCCGGCGACCAGAGCAACTGGACCGGCGCCAAGCTGTTCACCTACCTGCGTTATGACGCGGACCTGAGCCGCGCGGGCCTCGACGCTTTGGGTCTCGCGGAGGTCGATCCGAACCACGTCCAGATGCTGGATTCGGTGCAATACATAGCCGAGATCCAGAAGGTCGGCCAAGCCGCCGCGAAGCAGGTGCAGCCGGCCCATTTCGCCGGATTCGTGTGAGCGCGACGACCCGCGGTTTACATTGAAATATGCCGCAGGTAGCATGGGCTCAGGCTAGAAGCTGGGCCGAATGATCGACAACAGGACACGGGCTGTAGTGCTACACAGCATCAAAGACAGGCATGACGATTCAGTGTTCAACGAAAGGCGATAACAATGGCAGCGTCAGGCATTTTCATCAGCTACCGGCGCCAGGACAGCCAGAGTGCTGCCGGGCGATTGGCCGACAGCCTGGAGCGGCGTTTCGGCAAGGCGCAGATATTCCGCGACGTCGAGACCATCCAGCCCGGTGTTGACTTCGTCGAAGCCATCGAGGGTGCGCTCTCGTCGTGCTCGGTCATGCTGGCCGTCATCGGCCGCCGCTGGGCCGGCGATAGCGGAGATCAGAGTCGGCTGCACCTCCCCAATGACTGGATTCGGCTGGAAATCGCGGCCGCGCTCAAGCGCGGCATCCGGGTGATTCCGGTGCTGGTGGAAGGCGCCGCGTCACCCGTTGACGCAGACCTGCCCGAGGACCTCAAGCCGCTGGCCCGGCGTCAGGCGCTCACTTTGTCGGACGAGCGCTGGGATTACGACGTGCAGCAACTGGCTGCGGCGCTGGAGAGCTTGGGGTTGCGCCCCATCCCGACCCCCGGGGGCGACAATAGGGTGCCGTCGCCGCCCTCGACTCCGCCATCGTCAAAGCTGGTGAAAACGCTGGCCTGGATTGGCGGCATCTTCGTCGGGCTGATCGTAATCGGACTCCTCATTGAGCAATCGTCCACGCCACCCAATCAGCAGTTGCCGCCGCAACAGGTTGGGCTGGCCAGCGGCATGCCGACGTCGGCATGCGGTTGCTGGGGATATGTGGCCCTGGGAGTCAGCCAACCGAATCCGCAATGCGCTTCCGGATATCACGAAGCCGCAGCCTGCGCCGGCTATTGCCCTGCCGGCGGCTCGCAGTGGCAATCGAAGTGCATGTAGGCACTGTCGGCGCTTTTGCCGTGGCCGTCTTCTTTACGTTTGCTTTTTCTGCCTTCGTCCCCGCGCTCGCAATGCGCGAGCCTTCAACGTCGATTTTTCCTTTTGAGCAGCGTCCGTTTTCGACGCTGCGTTTTCCAATGGCATGCGTTGTGTGCGTCAACTTGAGCAACTTGGCGGAGGTGAAGCCCCAACAAATCCTCTATGCATCAGCAGCGTCAGGAACGATTTGCATCTCGCAGTGAAACTTTTTATGGCGCACGCGCAAATCAACTTGCTGAACCGGAACGCAGGGGGGCGTATTCGATCTGATCAATCAGATCGTCGGCGTCGCGCAGAAACTGGCGGTCGCCGATCTCTGCGGCATTGCGGCCGGCCAGGGCGGCGAGGTCGGCAGGCAACTGTCCCGCAGTCGGCATCGAACCGCCGCCCACCACCACCGGGATCACTCGAAGACCGCCAGCGAGGGCGGCGGCTATCTCCCGGCGCACCAGATCGTTCTCCGCATCCAGCCGACGCTGACCGCTGCCATCCCTCAAGTCGAGCCAATGCGGGCCAATCACCGCCAGAACCACGTCCACCTTGCTCAGGCTGTCAGCGATAAAGTGCTTAAAGTCGGTCCCCGCGGGGATCGACTCGAGATCAATGAACACCTTCTCGGCGCCCAGTCTCGCCACCAGTTGGTCGTAAAGTCGCCCGACACGGGGCCCGCTATCGGCACGCCGATAGCTGATGAAGACACCGCGCAGATCAATGCGGCGGGGCCCGGGCAGCAGGGCAAGCAGGGCCCAGGCGAGGAGCAGTCCATCCGCCAGGAGAAGCAAAGCCCACCATATAGGCTGCCGGCGCAGGTGCACGAGAAGGTCCTCGCCAAGGGGCTGGCTATCCTTTAGTACCCAGGCGTTGCCGCCAACGACCAAGTCTGCACCATCCGCACGCAAGGTCAGGGAACGTACCTGGATGGCATGATCGGTCGGCGGGCAGGCGCCAGCGGCCAATCGGCTGGCAGCACGCCACAAGAGACTTCCCGCCGCGGTACCGCAGGCAAGGAAGGCTGACGCTCCGGGCACCGGCTCCAGGCCGAGCGCAGCTGCCGCCAGCCCGCCACCATCTCGTTCGGAGAAGGCCCCGAAGATTAGCGCGGCGGATGGTACGGGCTGCTCAGGCAGCGAGATGATCGCCCGCCAGCGTGCATCGGCTGGCACCAGCAGCTTGATCGGCAGGGTTCCCGGGAGGACCAGGTCGGTCGCGCCGAGCCGCAGGATCTTGCGGGGCGCATGGTCCGCGCCGGTCCACGGCAAGGACAGGATTACCGCCAGCGGCGCACCGCTGGAGACCATTTCGAGGCGCGCCTGGCGCGGGGTGGCGCCGGGGAGAACGCGCAATACGAAGATGTCCGGAAGCCGGTTGGGGTCAGCTGCCGTCACCTCGAAACGCGACTTGGTTTCCTTGCCGATCCCAGGCTCGGCACGGGTGATCCAACTCACGGGCGCCTCACCGGTTGGCGCGACGATGCCAAGGTGGCTGAGCAGTGCCAGGGTTTCCGGCGCCAAGCGGGCTCGTTCGAAGCGGAGATCGAGGCCGCCTTCCGCGCCCGCCGTATAGGTGAGGATATTACCTTCCGTCGCCAAGCCGCGCAGGGCGATGGCTTGGCCTGGCACCGGCTTTAGCACGCCGATGGCGGCGAGATCTACGCCACTGCGTGGCGAAGTTAGCGCGAACTGGCCAGAAAGGATGACCAGCAAGAGGCCCACGGCCCATGGCCAACGGGCCCGCAGCGCGCGCAGCCAGCGGTAGCGGAGTACCGAAGCAAACATCGCGTCAGCGCGCAACCTCCACCGACCCGGCCGACCAAGCCGCAACCCAGTCGCCACCCTCCTGGGCGCCGAGCCAGGCCCGGACCTGCATCAGGTGCTGGCCCAGAGAAGCCTGCCGATTGGCGTCGGTACCGTCCCAGAGGCGCGCTTCCTGGCGGCCAACCCAAGTACCGGCTGCCACCCCGCCTTCCAATGGAATGGATCGGGCCAAGCGTACCTGAAGGTCACCGTTTTGATTGTCCACCCGCATGATCTCGGCCACGGCCCGATTGAAGTCGGAGCGGGAATAAAAGCTGAAGCGGGCGGTCTCCTTCTTGCCGAGATGCACTACCCCCGGCTTGAAGTCCACCTGGTCGATGGCGACCGAGCCCACGGCCCGCGGTCCGGCGCCCAGCCCGAACACCTGAACCCGGCCGAGTACCGGCGCACCCGGCTGGTCTTTGACCCCGCGCACCAGGAACAAGGCCGTGGTGAGCTTGTCACCCAGCCGTTCGGGCAGCTTCAGTTTGAGTACATTCCGTTGACTACCGCTGGGCAAAGGCAACACCACCGGATCCTGCCCTTCGACGTGAATTTCCACCGAAGCAACGGTCCCCGGTTCCGCCTGATAATCGATGACCAGGGGCCAACCACCGCGAACAAAACCGCGTACCGGGATGCAGGCCATGCTGAAGGCATCTTCGAAGCGGGGACCTTCGTCGAACAACCGGTTTGGTAACTCGGGTGTGGACAGGTGCCGAAACAGTTCGCCGAGGTTGAGGGACAAGCCCGCTCCCACGCTGCTGCGGGAACCGGCGCTGTCCCTGGGGCATGGGCCGTCGCATTCACCCCGCTGCGGACGGGAACCGCCGCCGCTCGCGCCCAAGCCGCCAAAGGTCATCGAGAATCCGCTGCTCGGCGCCGCCGATCTTGGGCTGGCCGACCGCTCGACCTGACAGGCAGAAGTCATCCGGGGATTGTCAGCTGTTTGCGGAGTCACGCCGCACGCCGCCACCATCGGTAGCAGAAAGACAAGGAAAAACGGGCACTTCTCGCGTTTCAGCATCATCGGCGCTTTCCCCGAAACCTTTCCCCGAAACGATCGTCTCTTTTAAACCGACAGGACGAACAGGAAACCCAACCCCACGAAAATCCCACACGTCTGAATTTATCATACGCGGCTATGCTGTTTTGATCCAGTGTTACCAGCCGCACAGGACGTTTGGACCTTCTTTTGCAAAACGAAAACGGTTGACTGCACCTGTCTCGCTCGAAGATACTATTAAAGGGTCCATTTGAACTTCCAGTTTTTCCAACGAAAGAGAAAAAGGAGATCTGCAATGATCCGAAAACTCTGGATATCGGCAACCCTGATCCTCCTCGCCGGCCTGCTTTTCACAGGCTGTTCCAAGCAGACACAATCCGTAGCGGTGCTTGACGAGGCGAAACGCGCCGGTCGTGACGTGACTTCGTTCCAGCACGCGTCGGAAGACTATTTCCACGACATGGATGGCGGAGTGACCCTCACGGCTGAAGAGATCAAGGGCCGTAACATGTGGAATGTCTGGAGCGGTGGCAACGATCGCCTCTGGAACGCCATGACCGAGTACACCTTCGGTGCGTTCGACCTGTTGAAGATCATTAGTTCACACCCCAGCCTCGGTTACTCCCGGACCAGTCGCTGGAATTACCTCGGGCTTGTCAACGAGCCCTGCTTTGAGCCTGCAAAGGGGCCAGACAAGAATCGCCGCGGCCTGTGGCTCGATGTGCGCGGCAAGGATTGCGCGCCGGATCCGTTTGAAAACGAAAGCAAGTATCCGGGCGTTGCCATTGGTGCGAGGGGCAAACCCTTGGGAGACGGCACGACTCAGCCGGTAGGGTCGTTCTACGGATATTCCACGGGGGTCATGGGCCTGCGCTTGTTTCCGAACCCGGATTTTGACGCGAAGGCCGCCAAAGCGTGGGATCCGGAACGCTATTACTCCGACCCCGGTTACTACAACCGCAAGGATTTGGTGCGACCCTACCGTATCGGCATGGCATGCGGCTTTTGCCATATTGGCCCCAGTCCGGTTAACCCGCCGGTAGACCCCGCCAATCCAAAGTTTGCCAACTTGAGTTCTTCGGTGGGCTCGCAATACATGTGGGTGGACCGGTTATTCATCTTTAATTCCAACAAGCCGGAGGGTCGCACGAACTACATGTATCAGCTCGCGCACACCTATCGCCCCGGCTCAATGGACACCTCTCTCATTTCGACCGATGGCATCAATAATCCGCGCACCATGAACGCCCTCTATGATTTCGTGGCACGCATGGGCATGGCCAAAAAAATTGGCCGGGAAACATTGGCCGGCGGTGAACTCAATAACAAACAGTTCAATGATTTTCTGACCAGTGGTCCGTTGCTTGATTTCTATGCCAAGCAAGACGCCATTGTGCTTACGCCACATGTATTGAAGGACGGCGCCGACTCGGTGGGGCTGCTTGGAGCACTCAATCGCGTCTACATGAACATTGGCGTCTACAGCGAAGAGTGGTTACGGCATTTCAATCCGGTGGTTGGCGGCAAGGACATTTCGCCGATTGAAATTGCCACCGCCCAGAAGAACTCCACCTATTGGCAAGCGACCGAAGCGGGCACACCGAACACGGCGCTGTTTTTCCTCAAGGCGGCGCAACCAGACCGGCTTAAGGACGCGCCCGGTGGCGACAAATATCTTGCCGACGGCTCGGCAATGCTGGCGCAGGGCAAGAACGTGTTCGCGGATACGTGCGCCCGATGTCATTCGAGCAAAGCGCCTAGCCCTCCGGACGATCTGAAGCTTACCCAATGCATGGGCGCCGGTTACCTTGGGTGCTTCAAGCGTTACTGGACGTGGACACAAACCGATGATTACAAGGCGCAGATGCGGAAGATCGTGCAGGCACCTGACTTCCTGCAGGGTAACTATCTCTCGACCGATGCGCGAATTCCGGCAACCTTGCTGCGCACCAACGTGTGCAGCCCGCTGGCCACGAATGCGCTTGCCGGTAATATCTGGGACAACTTCTCGTCCCACACGTACAAACAATTGCCCTCGGTGGGAACGGTGACATTGAGCGATCCGTACACCGGCGCACTGGTGCCGTACGCGATGCCGGCAGGTGGGCGCGGCTACACGCGCGTTCCCTCGCTCATCAGCATCTGGTCCACGGCGCCGTTTCTGCTGAACAATAGCGTCGGCCCCTTCGATGCCAGTCCTTCAGTGGATGCCCGCGTCAAGGTTTTCGAGGCGTCGATCGAGCAGATGTTGTGGCCTGAAAAGCGCGAGCGCGACTCCGTGCTGGGCAACAAGGTTCTCGGCACCATCGATCGGACCACTGAACGCAGCAACGTGACGATTCCACGCGGCTATGTACCCGAGGCCCTGCAGCCGCTACAGAGCACATTGCATCGCTGGTTCCCGTGGCTGGTCGATGCGGGTGGCGATATCGTGCTCGGACCGATTCCGAAGGGCGTGCCGGTCAACTTGCTCGCAAATCTCAAGTTACGTGCCGAGAGCGACAGCCTCGCGGACAAGGTCGCGCACGTGAAGGATGTCGGCGAGTTGCTCGTCAAGCTGAAAGTGGATCTGGCCACAGCGCCGGCGGGTGCGAGTGATGACGAACTGCGCGCCAGGTTCGCGAACCTGCGTGAACCGATGCTGAAGCTCAGCAAATGCCCGGACTTTGTGGTCAATCGCGGTCACTATTTCGGTACCGCCGAATTCAACAAGCAGGACGGCTTGAGCAGCGACGAAAAAGCCTTCGCAACAGAACCAGAGTTAAGCGACGCGGATAAGCGTGCCCTGATCGCCTTCATAAAGACGTTCTGAGTCAATCCTTAGGCGCGATGGCCGGCGAAGCGAGACTCGAATGGGACTACGTCATCGTCGGTTCGGGCGCGGGGGGTGGTACATTGGCGTCGCGACTTGTGGCAGCGGGTATGCGGGTATTCGTGCTCGAAGCCGGCGGCGATCCGCTTGCCGCCATTGCGGAGCGTTTGCCGGATGACTACGAAGTGCCGGCTTTTCATGCCTTTGCCTGTGAGAACCCTGCCATGAGCTGGGGCTTCAAGGTTCGGCACTATGCCGATGAGCAACGGCAGGCGCGTGACCCAAAGTATGAGCGGGGGCAGGGCGTGCTGTATCCGCGCGCGGCTGCGCTGGGTGGATGCACGGCTCACAACGCGATGATATTCATGTTGCCGCACGAATCGGACTGGAACCACATCGCACAAGTCACCGGTGATCATTCCTGGCGCGCATCGCACATGCGTCGCTACGCCCAAAGGCTGGAAGCCTGTCATCACCGGCCATTGTGGCGCGCGTTGCGGCGCATCGGCTTTGACTTGTCGGGACACGGCTGGGACGGATGGCTGCGTACCGAGCGGGCCATGCCGCACGAGGCACTGGCCGATGACGAATTGCTCAAAACGGTAACAGGCACTGCGCGTAGCTTTGTGAGCGGCCTTCCGCTACCCCTTGCGCGCGTGTTGCGCTGGTTGTGGAGTAGGGGCGACCCGAACGCACGCCGATGGGGGCGGCGCAGCTACCAGGGCATTTGTTATACACCGATGTCCACCCATGACCACCGCCGCGTCGGCGCACGTGAGCGCCTGCTGAAAGTGGCCGCTGCTCATCCGGGTAAGTTGCACATAGAACTTGATGCGTTGGTTACGCGGGTGATCTTTGCCAGCGATGGCAGCGCGGCGGGCGTCGAGTATCTCAAAGGTAAGCACTTGTACAGAGCACACGCAACGCCGAATACGCAGGCAGGCGATCTTCGGGAGGTGCGTGCGCGGCGGGAAGTCATTCTGTGTGGTGGCGCCTTCAATACGCCGCAGTTGTTGATGTTGTCCGGTATTGGCCCGGCCAGGGAATTGAATGCGCACGGCATCCCCGTGCGGGTAGATTTGCCAGGAGTCGGGCGCAACCTTCAAGACCGCTATGAGGTGGCGGTGACACATCGCATGCATCAGCCATGGAAGGTTTTGCAGGGCGCGCGCTTCGATCACGGCGATCCTTTGTGGCGGCTGTGGCATGAATCACGTTCCGGCATGTACACCTCCAACGGCGCGGCCATCGCCGTAGCGTGCCGCTCACGGCCGACGGCACCGGAACCAGACATTTTTTGCATGGCGCTGCTGTCGCGGTTCGAAGGTTACTTCACCGGCTTTTCAAAGTTGATCAGCGCCCATCACGACTATCTGACATGGGCGGTATTAAAGGCACATACCAAAAACCGCGCCGGCGCGGTTACGTTGCGGTCTGCCGATCCGCGTGACATGCCGCTGGTGAACTTCAACTATTTTGAGGAGGGCAACGATTCGGCCGGCGAGGACCTTCAAGCTGTCGTGAATGGGATCAAATTCGTGCGCAGCATGACGGCTCCCTTGATTGCCGGTGGACTGATCGCCGAGGAGAAGACGCCCGGAGCCGCCGTCCAGACCGATGCAGAACTGGCTGACTATGTGCGCGATACGGCATGGGGCCACCACGCATCGTGCTCTTGCGCCATCGGTCCAGCCAGCGAAAACGGAGTGCTCGACAGCAATTTCTCGGTCCACGGTGTTCGCCGGCTGCGGGTGGCCGACGCTTCGGTGTTTCCGCGCACCCCGGGTTTCTTTGTTGTGAGCGCGGTCTACATGATCGCCGAGAAGGCGGGCGACGTGATTTTGCGTGACGCGGCAAGAGCGCACTGATGCACCGTGCTTGAGCGCGCGTTTGGTTGTTTTACAGCGGGATTTCAACTCAGGAGATGGCAATGGAATACGACGCAGCAAAACTGATATCGATGTCACAGGTTCAACTCGACGATCTGTTTAAGGCCAGCCCGGTGGGCGACATTCCGAATGGCCAGGCCAAGGGTACGGCGATCATCGCGCCGGGAACGGCGTACACGGCAAATATCGCCGAGATCATTAATCACTTCGGATGGCAGGGCAAAGTGTTCGACGCACAAAAAGGTGTGCTGAAAAACAAAATCCTGGCGTTCGGGCTTGAGGCTATAGTTGCCAAGGTATACAAAGGCAAGAGTTGGCTCGACGACAAAGAATGCATCGTGCTGGATTACTCCGAGACTTCGCTGCTGGCACACTGGGTACGCGACGAAATCCGGCTCATCGGGCCCGGCTTTTATCTGGGCAAGGTGTACTGGTCCAAGACGCGGCTGATCGACTTCTGCCTGCAATTCTAAGTTGTGACGCCCCAATCGCCTTTCATGGTGGTGGCGGCAATCGCGAAGGGGCGCGAGGCTGACTTGCGCGCGGTATTGGATAGCATGAACTCTGCGCCCGGCATGGCTGACCCACGCAACGCGTTGCTGCCGTTTGGTGAATTTGACCGGCTGCATTTCGCGCGCCTGGTTGTGCTCGAGGATGCCACGCTCGTTGACTATGCGGCCCATGGCATGCAGGCGCCGAATTTTCCCAAGCAACTTGTATTCATGGGGGACTGCGACGGGCCATCGCAGGAGTTGCTCGCGAATTTGTCGCGGCGCGCCGATGCGGGGTTGCGCAGAATATTTGCTCATTGCGAAGACTTCGATGCAGGAGGCGACCTGCTGGCCTGGATGTTGTCGCATGACGTGCCTGTAGCGGCCAACTACGTGAACTGGGTGGGTCGCACCGTGATGCAGGTCAGGCAAGAGAGCATTCTGCAACGCGCGCTTTGCGCTCAAGTACCACGCGATAGGTTTGCGTCGCCTGCGGATGCGCAGCGGGTTAGACGCGATCTCATCGCATTCGTGGATGCCGAGCTGCGCGCCGGCCGGCTGGTGTTGACGAAACCGGAACCCACGTCACTGGATTGGCAGATGGCGAAACTCCTGAACGCAATTGCGCTGCCGCTTGCGGGGCTGCTTATATCGCCAATCTTGCTGGTGATGCTACCGTTTATCATCGTCCTACTGCGCACGCGCGAGAAAAATGATCCCGAGGTCTGTCCGCGTCCTGATCCGCAAGCGCTACAGGCGTTGCGGCGGCTGGAGGATCGTGACGTGTCAAACCAATTCTCGGCACTGGGCTCGGTGAAGCCGGGGCTATTTCGGCGCTGGGTGGGGACGGTGGTACTGGTGCTGATCAACTACGCATCCCGCCAAATCTTTAATCGTGGCCATCTGGGGCGCGTGCGCACCATACACTTTGCACGCTGGGTGTTTATCGACAACAAGGCGCGGATTGTGTTCACGAGCAATTACGATGGCAGCCACGAGGCGTACATGGACGACTTCATCAACAAAGTGGCATGGGGTTTGAACCTGGTGTTTAGCAACGGTATCGGTTGGCCACGTACGGATTGGTTGATAAAGCGCGGCGCGCGCCATGAACAGCGCTTCAAGTATTACCAGCGCCGGCACCAGATACCGAGTCAGGTCTGGTACAAGGCCTATCCCGGACTGACCGCGTTGGATATGGAACGCAACCAGCGCATTCGCGAAGGTCTGGAACAAGCCACGATGACCGATGCACAAGCGCTATCCTGGTTGAGGTTGCTATGAACATGCGAACGGAAGGCGATGCCGGGTCCCTGGAACTGGATGACATGCAGGGGCTGCTGAGATTCGGATTCAAACATCTCACCAAGGCGAGCTTTCTACTGTTGCGGATCAAGGATCGTGATGCCGCGCGCGCCTGGCTGGCGGCGGCGCCCGTAACCAGTGCAGTGACCGCGAATCCTCTACCGCCGACTGCTCTACAGGTGGCGCTCACCAGCGAAGGGTTGCTCGCGTTGGGTGTCGCGCAAGACATCGTTGATAGTTTCTCGAACGAGTATGTCGCTGGTATGAGCAGCGATCCCGGTCGTTCGCGGCGTTTGGGCGATGTGGCTGCCAGCGATCCTGGTCAGTGGGATTGGGGCGCCAAGCATTGCGTGCCTCACGTTCTCATCATGCTCTATGCGACGTCTGGAACACTGGACGGCTATCTACGGTTGGTACAAGCTCAGTGCAGCGCAGGTTTTGAAGAACTGGCCTGCCTGGGGACGGCTGAAATAGATGACTTCGAACCCTTCGGCTTCAAGGATGGCATTTCTCAACCAAAGCTTGATTGGGATCGCGAGCGACGCATTTGCGACGAAGAACAATATGCCTATACAAATCTCGCCTGCCTCGGCGAGTTCCTGCTGGGCTATCCAAACGAGTACGGTGGCTACACTGATCGGCCGTTGCTGGACCCACGGCATGACGCAGCCGCCGCACTTCCGCGGGCGGAGGACGTGCCGAAGCAGGCTGACCTGGGTCGAAATGGTAGCTACCTTGTGATGCGACAGTTGCGACAGGACATACAAGGTTTTTGGCGTTACATTGACCAGCAAGCCGGCGGCGAGGCGGCATTGCGTGAAAGCTTGGCCGCGGCCATGGTGGGCCGAACGCTGAGCGGCGAGCCGCTGGTTGGACGCACGAACGAGATAATCGCGGGTAACAGTGAAAAGCCGGATATCGACGCAAACGCATTTACCTACCAATCCGATCTCCAAGGCTTGCGTTGCCCGCTGGGTGCGCATATCCGCCGGAGCAATCCGCGCAACGCTGATCTGCCACCCGGCAATCCAGGAATGTTTTCGCGACTTATCCGGACGCTGGGCTTCGACGCCGAAGCGCTGGAAAATGATCATGTTGCATCCACGCGATTCCACCGGCTGCTGCGCCGCGGTCGGAAGTACGGCGCCACGGCGTCCCTGCCTCAAGCATTGGCCGATACGCCCCAAGGCGATGAGTCCGGCCTGCACTTTGTTTGTTTGGTGGCGAACATTGCCCGGCAGTTCGAGTTTGTGCAAAGCGCATGGATCGCCGGAACCAAGTTCGACGGCCTTGCCGGTGAAGGTGACCCGCTGCTGGGGCAGCGTCAACCAGGCCCTGATGGAACTCGCACCGATGTGTTCTCGATACCTCAGTCCGATGGCCCTGACAAACGACTGACAGCGCTTCCGTCGTTTGTCACCGTGCGAGGCGGGGCGTACTTTTTGTTGCCAGGCATACGCGCTTTACGCTATCTCGCGATGTCACATTGAGAGAGGTTGCCATGGATTCAAACACGAGTCGCTCGGTACCGCGAGCCAATGCTGGCTCGGCCCTGTTGAATTGGATCAGCAATACGTCGATGTTCCTGGTGCAAATGGAGCGGCGAATAGATCCTTTCATTCGCCCCGCCTTCGATGCCGTGCTTCGCGATGCCCTATCGCGCCTGACCACGGCCCTAATCAACTGGCAACGGACTGACGAAGGCCTGAAGATTGCCGAGGAAAAGCTGTTGCCTGACGAAGAGGCCAACCTTGAGTCGATCATCACGACCTTCAAGCAGCAGATGAGCGGGCTGTGGAAGCCCGGGGGCTTCGAACGTGGCGGCAACACCAAAACCCAGGGCATCGTGCGCGCCGAACTCATCGTGCATGACGATCTGCCGCCCCATTTTCGCCATGGCATCTTCGCCGCGCCCAGATCGTATCCGGCCTGGGTGCGTTTCTCCGGCCCCGGCCCGTATGTCACTCCGGATATAGACGACGTGGGGTTCATGAGCATCAGCGTCAAGCTGATGGATGTGCCGGGTCCCAAGCTCATGGACGAGGAAAAGTTCACGCAGGACATGTTTGGCGTGTCGCCGCCGACGTTTGTCACCCCCGACACTTACGCAAACGCCCATCTGCAGACGTGGAGTTTGAAGAATGCCTCGCTTTTCCACTTCATTAACTTCAAGCGTCCACACATGTTGGACTTGATCATGCAGGGGCTTTGGATCAAAACGCAGAGCAGTCCGTTTGAGGCGCCGTATTTCAGTTGTGTGCCCTATCTGTTGGGGGAAGGGCAAGCCATGCAGTACTCGTTCTGGCCCGTGTCGAAAAAGAAGACGCCAATCCCGCGCCTGCCGTTTCGTCCGCCCGACGACTACCTGCGCAACGCCATGGTCGCGGCGCTCGACCAAGAGGATGTGGAACTCGACGTACGCGTTCAGTTACAGACCGATTCGCATCTCATGCCGATCGAACATGCGGGTGTCCTTTGGCCCGAGAAACTTTCACCGCGTGTGTCGGTCGCCACGCTACGAATTCCCAGACAGAAATTCAACTCGCCCGAGCAGATGGCTTTCGCCAAACGCCTGTCGTATAACCCTTGGCATTGCCTGGCGGAGCATCGTCCGCTGGGCAATCAAAGCCGCGCGCGGCGGCGCATGTATTACGAGTTATCGAAGTTTCGCCACGAGATGAACAAAGTGCCGCACTATGAGCCGGACGGCTCGGAAACGTTTCCGTGATCGCACGGTTTTTGATGGCGTCCGGCACGCAGCGCGGCACCATCAAGTAACGGATGCAGCGGGGGTTTCATAACGCGGGAAGCGCCGTGATGGATTCGACTTTCATGCCATTCGCGCCGCAGCAATCAGCGTCAGGAGGCCCTCGACATGTCCGACATATTTCTATCCTACCGGCGGCAGGACGCGTTGAGCGCCACCGGCCGGCTCGCCGACCAGCTGGAGCAGTACTTCGGCCCGCAGCGCGTGTTTCGCGACTACGATTCGATCATCGCCGGCGCGGATTTCGCCGATGCCATCAATAGCGCGATCAGCGTCTCGACCGTGGTTCTCGCCGTGGTCGGCCCCGACTGGGCCGATGCACGCGACTCTCAGGGCAGGCGTCGGCTGGACGACCAGGGCGACTTTGTGCGCCTCGAGATCGAAGCAGCGTTTCGCGCTGAGGTGCCGGTGATTCCAATACTGGTCGCTGGAGCAAAAATGCCGCCAGCCGAGGCGCTGCCGACGTCACTACAGGCCTTCTCGCGTTGCCAGGCCGTCGAGTTGATGGAATCGCGTTGGCGCGACGATGCCAACCGCTTGATTGGCAGCCTGCAAGCGCAATTTGCCATCGAGACGGAAGCGCCGCCATCGCCTTCTGGCAACAGCGAGGCGATGGATGTGTTTTCGCGCTTCGCTCTCGACATGCTGGAGTTGGCGACGCATCCACGGCGCCTGATTGCGCGGCGCCAGACCGGGCGCACCCTCGATCATGTGCGCGCCTTCCTGTTCCTTTTCGCCTGCCTGCTGCTGGGAAACCTTGCCCTGGTCATCGGTGTCGGCGTATCGGACGCCATCTCCTGGCTCCTTGTCGGCGTGCTGTTTGGCCTGATCCTGATCACACTGGTGTCGGTACCGCTGACCCTGGCATGGCGATTGTGCGGCGCACGTACTGAATTCCGGCAGGTAACGCTGATCTTCTCCTACATCTACGGTGGCGCGTGGCTAGGTTTCTGTGCGGGGGCGCTGATGATTGTGCTGGGCGCGCAGTTGGTCGATGCCGAGGTGTTTACCCGATACCTCGCCATTTTCCGGTTGCCGCAGCCACTCGCTGAGCGCGCCCTGCTGGCACAGACACTGCTGGACAGCACGATGCAGGGCCCGACGATCGGCATGGCGACGCTCGCCGCGCTGGTCTGGCTCATGAGCGTGCTGTGGGTGGTCGGCGCCTGGGGCGCTTTCCGCTTGACGTATAACCTGGGGCGCTTGCGCGCGATGGGTGCCACGCTGATCTGGCTCGCGCTGCTGGCCTTGGTCATCCAAATGGCAAGCATGGCCAGCCGGTGGTAAGTGCCCTACTTTGGTCGATCCAAATCAGGCAAGAAGGACTTGGGATGCTGATTACTAAGCGACGGCAGTGCTTGCAAGCGTTTGTTTTACGTCTGGGAGAGTCCGTTATAATCTGAAATCATCACGTATTTGAGCCGCGTTGTGGTGCGAGAGATCAAGGATCGATACGCGTTGTGCGTTGGTTTATCCAGCGTGGTCTCGCTACATCCACGATGTCGGTTATTTTTATGACAATCATTTTCAAATGAGCGCACCACAAGACTCGCTCCACCCGCGGGAAGCCATTCTCGAGGCAGCAATGCGGCTTTTCAGCACGCAGGGCTATCCGGGCACGACGATGCGCGATATCGCCAACGCCGTGGCCATGTTGCCCGGCAGCCTCTATGCGCACATCGACGGCAAGGAAACCTTGCTCGTCGAACTTGTCGAATCCGGCATCGAAAGATTCCTCGCAATCGAAGGGCCGCTTGCCGCGTCGACAGAGTCCGCCGCGCTGCGCATGCGTACTGCGATCAAGGCGCACGTTGCTGTTGCCGCCGAAAACCCGGAGCGCGCACTCGTGGTGTTCCACCAATGGCGCTTTCTCAGCGAGCAGAATCTTCCACGTGCCAGGGACAAACGCCGTCGCTACCAGAAGATTTTCGAGAGAATCATGGATGACGGCATCAAAAATGGGGATTTCAGCCCCAAGATTGATGGCCGGATCGCGGTATTCACGATTCTGGGCGCCCTCAATTGGACACCGGAATGGTACTCACCGCACGGGCCTGCCGGAGCCGAGGAAATTGGTGAAAAGCTTGCAGATTATCTGCTGCACGGCTTGTGTGCTGGCGGGTATGAATCTGCGCCATCGGACGCCGCAGCGCAAACGAGAAAGCACAAAAAAACCACCGCGAACCAGCCATCAACGAAGTCCGTTTGACTGAAAAAAAGCACGCGGCTTTCGACATTCCGCACCGTACTATTAAGTTCAGTCTCGCACCCGCGACGCCCGTTACGCCGCCTTACCCAAGTTGACGTGGCAGTCCTGTCTCAGGTATCCTAACTTGCTTAAACAAATGATTGTTTGGGGGAAGAACATGCGTGCTGGACGCACTTTGAACGATCCGCAAGATAAGGCTTTCGACGATTTCATCCTTGGCGATTTGATGGTGACGCGCGGACGCACGGTGGACATTGGCGACCTGACGACCTTCGCTGGACTGACCGGCGATTATTATCCGCTGCACATTGACGAAGAATTTGGAAAATCCACCCGCTTTGGCACGCGGATCGCACACGGCCCGCTGACCTTCGCCATCGCGGTCGGGCTGGTAGGGATGAGTGGTTTTTACGGCAACGCGATCGTCGCATTGTTGGAGATCAAGAGCCTGCGCGCATTGAAGCCGGTGCTCCCGGGCGATACCGTTAAGGTCCATGCCGAGGTTGTCGAACTCAGTGCCGGAAGCAATCCGAAATACGGCACCTTGCATGTCAACTATTCAGTACGCAATCAAAAGGAGGAAGAAGTCATGACATTCCTGCAGATTATGCTGGCGCGGCGCCAAACACAAAAAGGAACGGGTAATGAGTGACACCTGGCCCATGAATGTAAACGCAAAATCACCTAACGACCCGGTGTTCATTGGCATCGGCGAGCTGCCTTCCGGACGCTACCCTGATCGCGATTTTATTGGCGATCTCACCCACGTCGCTTTGCGCGCACTGGCCGATGCGCAAATGGTGCCGCGCGATGTCGACACGATTTTGCTGATCCCATGTTTGCACTCTGCTGTCGACCAGGCCGACCTCATCTTCTCGCGCATGACTGAAGAACTGGGATTGATCGGGCACCTGAAGTCGAACTTTATGGTGCATTCTGGCGGCTCCACCAGCGATAACGCGGTGCGCATTGCCTCGGGCCTGATCGCCTCCGGCCACGCACGTACTGTGCTGGTCTTGCAGTGCGAGCGCTGGGGCTCGGCCGACGTGAACGCGATGGTGAACATGCTCAGCAAGTACGGCATCCCCAACGAATGGGAGATGCCCACGGGCCTGCAGTTCAATGCCATCGGCGCCTTGATCACACGGCGCTACATGCACGCGACCCAATCGAGCCCCGAGGCCATGGCCTCGGTCTGCGTGACCTTGCGCAAGTGGGCCCAGCTCAATCCGAATGCCATGTACTACGGTAAACCCTTGACCGTGGAAAAGGTGCTGGCCTCAAAAATGGTCGCTGATCCCTTGCATGCCCTGGAGTGTCCAATGCTGGCAGACGGCGCGGTGGCCTTTGTGATGACCAGTGCCGAAAACGCCAAGCAGCGCGGTCTGGACACCACGGTGCGGGTAGCGGGCTCGGGCGGCTGCGTTAGCCACTACAGCATAGGCCAGGAGCCCGATCTTGGTGCGCTGGGTTGGGCCACGGCGGCCAAACGCGCTTACGAGCAGTCAGGCTGGGGTCCCGAGGATGCGCAGATCGCCCAGATCTACGACACCTATACCGCCGTGATCACCAGTGCCGTGGAGGGCCTGGGGTTCTGCAAGCCCGGTGAGGGTGCGCGCTGGTTTGCTTCCGGTGTCGCCGACCCTGGCGGCAAGCTGCCCTGCAACACCAATGGTGGCATGTTGTCGGCCGGCCACACTGGCGTGGGCGGCGGTACCGCCTTGCTGGTCGAAGGCGTACGCCAATTGCTGTGGCGGGCCGAACCTGAACGCCAGATACCAGGTGTGCAGCGCTGCGTCGTCGGCGGCTCCGGTGGCAGCTACATGGATGCGCAGGTACTGCTCCTTGAGCGGGCCGCAAAGGGAGGAAAATAATGAGCAACCCGATTCGTGACGAATTTCGCGCGGGCCTGACCCGCGGCGAATTGCTGGTGCAGAAGTGCAATGACTGCAGCGGACTTAACCTGTATCCGCGTCACGCCTGCCCGCATTGCCAATCGCTTTCGCTGGGCTGGCACAAGTCCGCCGGGCGGGGAGTGCTGCACAGCTTTACGGTCTTGCGCGTGGGAGCCCCCGAGGGTTTCGAGCAAGACCTGCCCTATGCGCTTGGCGTCATCAAACTCGAAGAAGGTGTTCAGTTGCTGGCGCGGTTGGTAGCCGACCCGGATGGTGACTGGCAAAGCTACAAGTGCGACGACAGCGTCGAGTTCGCGCCGGTGCCTCCGCAGCAGATAGAGCGACGCGCGTGTGCCTGGTTCAAACACGCCAAGTCTTAGTGAACACGCGATGAATACCTGCGCATTCTTGCAAAAATCCGCACGGCAGCATGCGGAGACGCTCGCGCTGGTGCATGGCGCCGAGCAGATCACCTATCGCGAGTTTTACGCGCGGGCCCTTTCGATTGGTGGCAATCTGCTGTCGCTCGGCCTGAAGGCGGGCGACCGGGTGGCCTTCTGTCTCGCGAACAGTCCGCGAATTCTCGAAACCATCTATGGCTGCTTCGCCGCCGGGCTGGTGGTGGTCCCGGTCAATGCACGGCTCCACGCGCGGGAAATGGCTTACATTGTTTCCAATTCCGGCGCGAAGGTTTTGGTGCACGGCGCGGAATATCAGGACGGCATCGTCGAACATATCGCCGAGTTCTCCGGCCTCGAACACCGCGTCTGCCTGGAGCCCGCCGAGGGCGCATCGTTGTACGACACGCTACTCAATCCGGGCGCAAGTCTTGCGGCGCCCGTGGACGTCCTGGCCACCGATCCCAGCTGGTTGTTCTACACCTCGGGCACCACCGGACGGCCGAAGGGTGCGATCTGGACCCATCGCACCATCCGCGTGGTGGTGATGAACTACCTCGCCGATGTCTACAACATCCAGCCCGGCGAGGTCGTGATCCACGCTGCGCCGATGTCGCATGGCAGCGGTATCGTTGCTCTACCCGTCGTCGCACGCGGCGCAACGAATGCTGTTCTGGAAAGCAAGAGCTTTGAGCCGGATGTCCTGTTCGCCATGATCGAACGCATGAAGGCATCAAAGATTGCTTTCCTTGCCCCTACGCAGATCATCAAGATGCTGGAAGAGTTCAAACCCGGCACCTACGATCTTTCCAGCCTGCGCGCGATTTGCTACGGCGGTGCGCCGATCTATGTCGAGCATCTGCGCAATGCCATCAAGGCTTTTGGACCGGTATTCGCCCAGATCTATGGACAGGGCGAAGCGCCGATCACGATTACCGGAATGAACGCTGCCGAACACTCGCGATTGCTCAACATGAATGACCCACGTATTGGTTCGGCGGGAAGCATACGCACCGATGTCGAGGCACACTGCGTTGACGAAAACGATAATGAATTGCCGCCTGGGCAAGCGGGAGAAGTTGTTGCTCGCGGCGATATTGTCATGGCCGGCTACTGGAACAATCCGGAAGCCACGGCGGAAGCCATGCGCAACGGCTGGTTGCATACCGGCGACATCGGCATGTTTGACGACAAGGGATACCTGTTCCTGCTCGATCGCGCCAAAGACATGATCATCAGCGGCGGCAACAATGTCTATCCACGCGAGGTGGAAGAGGTCATCGTTTTGCACCCGGCGGTCGCTACCGTGGTGGTGTTCGGCATTCCCCATGAATACTGGGGCGAGGCGGTTCATGCGGTGGTTGTCCGGCAGCCTGGAATGCAGGTGACGGCAGAGGAAATAATCGAACACTGCGGGCGTCACATGGCCGGCTACAAAAAACCGAAGAGTGTGGATTTTGTTGATGCACTTCCGGTCAGCGGCTACGGCAAGGTCATGCGCCGAGAGATTCGCGAGACCTATTGGAAGGGATATGAAGGACGTATCGGTGGCGGCGGACCGCAATTGCCCAAGAAAGGATAATCGTGAACAAGGTAATGATTGCCGGCGTCGGAATGACGCCGTTCGGAAAGCAGTTGGGCCGCGGTGTTCGCAGCCTAGCGGTCGCGGCGATTGATGAAGCCATGGCCGATGCCGGCGTGCCCCTGGAAGACGTCGACAAAATTTTCTTCGGCAATGCGGCGGCAGGTATCGTCTCACAGCAGGAGATGATTCGCGGCCAGATTGCGCTGCGCTATCACGCACTGAGTAGTGTGCCACTCATCAATGTCGAGAATGCCTGTGCCTCGGGCGGTTCGGCGCTGAACCTTGCATTCGAGGCGATCAGCGGCGGGCGTGCGGAAGTCGTGCTGGTGGTGGGTGTTGAACAACTGAACCACCCCGACAAGTCGCGGCCCTTCAACGCATTGCGCGGATCCACCGACATCGAGGAAATCGGCGAATCGGAGCCAGGGAAACTCGCAACCAACTCGATCCTCATGGACTACTACGCGGGCGAGGCGCAAGCCTTCCTTGACCGATATCAAGCGCATCCGAGTGACTTTGCCCTGGTTGCCGTCAAGAACCGCAATCATGCGGCGCTGAATCCGCTGGCTCATTTGCGCAAGCCGCAGACCGTCGAGGAAGTGCTGGCGGCGCGCATGATTGTTTCACCCCTGACGCTGCCCATGTGTTCTCCAACGACCGACGGTGCTGCGGCACTCGTGGTGTGTTCGGAGGAATACGCACGCCGCCTCAAGGGAGACTTGGTGCATCTGGTGACATCGCAAATCGCCGGCCAGGGAAAGAACCATCCAAAAAGCCCTGTCGTCGGAGCAGCGGCTGCCGCCTACGCCGAAGCGGGCGTTGGCCCCGGCGATCTTGACCTTTTCGAACTGCACGATGCGGCGGCGCCGGCGGAGTTGCTTCAGTATTCCGAGATCGGTCTTTGCGAAGAAGGCCAGGCCCATCATCTGCTGCGGCGCGGCGCGACCGCTCTGGGCGGTGCCCATCCCGTCAACGTCAGTGGTGGCTTACTCAGCCGCGGACACCCGCTGGGCGCGACCGGTTGTGCCCAAGTGGTCGAGATATGCATGCAGTTACGCGGGCGCGCCGGCAGCCGGCAAGTGGCAGGCGCGCGTCTCGGCATGGCGGTGAATGGTGGCGGTTGGCTGGGCGGAATGTATGCGCTGGCCGTGACCACGATCCTGCAAAAGGCCAACTAGGAAAGAACATCATGAGCAACCGGGTAGAACTCGAAACCGTCTATTACGAGACGGTGGCGGATGGCGTCGTCATGTTGACGCTGAATCGGCCCGAGTCCGGCAACGGAGTCGTCCCCGAAATGGCGCGAGATCTCCTCGCCACGCTTGCCGTACTGGAATCGGATATGCGCGTTCGCGTACTGATCATCACCGGTGCGGGCAAGCAATTTTGCGCTGGCGCTGATCTCCATGGGTTCAAGCATTTCCTGGAAGAGCGTCTGCAAGTGGAACATGAGCCCTACAACGCCCGTGTTCTGTTTCCTGTCACGCAGCGCCTGGTGACGTGTCGTCTGCCCATCATCGCGGCCATCAACGGTGGTGCTACCGCCGGCGGCTTCGACTTTGCGCTTGCCTGTGACATGCGCATCGCTTCCAAAAAGGCCAAGATGGGCGAAACCTATATCAAGCTCGGATTGAACCCCGGCAATGGCGGCAGTTACTTCCTGCCTCGCCTGATTGGGTCCGGTCTGGCCGCCGAGCTCGCATTTACCGGGGATCTCATCGACGCCGAACGGGCATTGAGCATGGGCCTTGTTAACCGTGTGGTCGAGCACGAGCAGTTGATTCCCGCCGCTGTCGAACTGGCCGCAAGGATCGCGAAATATTCGCGCCTGGCGCTGGAGGCCACCAAACATCAGCTTCGACAGAGTTGGCACATGGATTTGATCACCTCCATGAACACCAGCTTCTGGGGTGCAGCGGCGCTTTATCATGGGGCTGACTTGCCTGAGGGCGTCAACGCTGCGCTCGAGAAGCGCGAACCTGAATACAACCGTCTCGACAAGGAAAGCGACTCGTGATCAACGACATCGTCATCGTCGATGCCGTGGTTCACCCATGGAACATGTCACCGGAGAACCAGAACCGCGATGCCCCCGACGCCATTGCTGCAGTTCACGGTTCCCACAAACTGTCGGTCGACGAAGCACACCGCGACTATGTGCTGAACGATGAGGAGTTTTTCACCGACATATCCTGGGACGTCATCGCGCATGCAGAGTTTGTCGAATCCCCCGTAGACTTCGCCGTCATTCATGCGCTCCCCAACCTCGGCTTCGGCCTGAGCTTTATCACCGATCCGGACAAGGCGGCGGCGTTTCGCGACCGGCACCCGAACCGATTCAAGCTTTACGGCACGGTCGATACCCCCATCATCGAAACCGCAATTGCTGACGTCGAGCGCCAAGTCAAGGAACTGAAGGTGGACGGCATCAAGCTCTACCCCGCGTTCTATTACGACGGCAAGGCCCAAGGGTGGAAGCTCGATGGCCCTGACTTCGCCACGCCACTTTTGGAGGCGGCACGGGACCTGGGCATCAGGCACGTGGCCGTGCACAAGTCCTTGTGGCTCGCACCGGCACCGAAATGGGCATTCGCGGTCGATGATTTTGACTCGCCACTTGCAAGATTTCCGGATATTCAGTTTGAAATGGTGCACGGCGCGATCGCGTTCCTCGATGAAACCATTGAGTTGCTCAAGTGCCACCGTAACCTCTACCTGACCCTGGAAACGACGTTTCAATACATCCTTGTGAAGCCGCGGGTGTTCGCCAAGATTCTTGGCAGGTTGATTACCGAGTGCGGCTCCGACCGACTCCTGTTCGCCAGCGGCAACAACCTTGGGCACCCGTCGCCGCTGATCGATGCGTTCCTGAACTATGAATTCCCGGAGGCTCATGTCCAGGAGTTCGGTCTGCGCCAAATCACGGCAGAAGACCGGCTCAATATCCTTGGCCGTAACGCCATGAGGCTGCACGGCATCAATCCAGAGGCGTTAATTCAGGGCACCCGGAATGACGAGTTCGCATTGGGACGCGCGCGCGGCGAGGTGAAGCCGTGGCACCTCCTCCGTGCTGGAAAGGTGGCCAAGCCGCTGTCATGACCCCGATCACGCAAGCCATGGTCCTGGAGCAGTTGCGCACCGTGCAGGAGCCCTGCAGCCTACTCATGCGCAGTCCCATCGACATTTGTGAAATGGGTTTGGTGGATGCCCTGGAGATTGCAGACGGGCGCGTGTCCGTCACGCTGTGCCTGACCGACCCGGGTTGTGTTCATTTCCGCGGGATGCGCCAGTACATACAAGATGCGGTCATGCAAATACCCGGGGTCCGCGAAGTTGAGGTTCGACAGACCGTCGACAAGTTGTGGACCCCCGACCGCAAGGGGCAAGTGCTACAGCGGAGTTCATCTTGCTGAACAGCACGTATCCTGGTTTGCGCGTACTCGACTTGGCAACCAATATCGCCGGCCCATTCGCATCGATGATTCTGGGCGACATGGGCGCCGATGTCATCAAGGTTGAACGTCCGCCCAGCGGAGACGACACCCGTGCCCTGCCGCCGCGCTGGGGTGACGAGGCCACGGTGTTCATCGCCGTCAATCGCAACAAGCGCAGCGTATTGCTGGACATCAAGTCGGCTGAAGGCCGCGAGGCTCTGCTCAAGCTGGTGGAGACGGCTGATGTAGTGGTTGAAAGCTTTCCGCCTGGGTTGGCGGAAAAACTTCAACTCACTTTTGAACACTTGCGCACGCGCAATCCTCGCATCATCCTTTGCACCATCTCCGCCTTCGGCGACGGACCGCTGGGCTCGAAGATGCCCGGCTACGATGCGCTGGTGCAAGCGGTGTCCGGTCTGATGAGTTTCACCGGCCATCCTGAAACGCCTCCAGTCAGGCTTGCGCCCTCGGTGCTGGATCTCACCACCGGCATGTGGGGCGCCATCGGGATCATGGCGGCCCTTACGCGGCGGGCGGCAGGTGGCCAAGGTGAATATGTGCGTCCTTCACTGCTGGACTCGGCATTCACCCTGATGAATCACCAAGTCCTCGGCTTCCTGGCGACCGGCAATCCGCCCGAGAAGCTCGGCTCTGGCGCGCCAAGTGCCGCACCCTATCGCGTGTTTGAAGCCTCAGATGGCGCCTTCATGCTGGCAACCGCAAGTGACCCACAGTTTGTGCGTTTGTGCCGCACTCTGGGGCTGGATGGGTTTGAAAGTGACCCGCGATTCAGCGCAATGCCCGCACGCCTGGAGCATCGCGAGGAGCTGGACACAATGCTGGCAGATCTGTTTGCCACGGAGCCGGTGGACGCCTGGCTGGATCGGCTGGGCCGTGCCGGGATTTCTGTGGGTCGGGTGAATGACGTTCGTGCCAGTCTCGCTATGGCAGTCACGCAGGAACGGAATCTTCTCATTGACCCGCAGTCTTTGGGATGGGCAGAAGGCATGCCGCAACTCCGGCTACCGGTGGACCCGACAGGGAGTGGCATCCGTCGGCCACCGCCAAAACTTGGCGAGCACTCCGTTGAAATCTTGCGCGAGGTCGGTTATGACGCCTTTGCGATTGAACGCCTGGGCAAGGGATAAAAACCGAGTCGGTTTATTCAACACTAAAAAGAAGAAGAGAAATGGCAGCAAGACTTGCGGGAAAGGTGGCCGTCATTACCGGCGCGGGGTCGGGTATTGGTGCTGCCTCTGCAGAGCTGTTTTGCCGCGAAGGTGCCAGGGTCATCGCCGTGGATATTTCGGGCAAGCAGGAAGATGTGGCCAAGCGTATTGGCGCCAACTGTCTGCCCTTTCACGCCGATGTTTCCAAAGGCAAGGACGTGCAGGCGATGCTGGCCAAGGCGGTTGCCGAATTCGGCCGACTCGACGTTCTCTACAACAACGCGTCGATCATCGGCGAAATGAACCTCGCGGGGGAATATTCCGAGGAGGGCTATGACCAGGTAATGGCCGTTAATGCCCGCTCCGTATTTCTCGGCATCCGCTACGCCATTCCCCTCATGCTCAAGCAGGGCGGTGGATCCATCGTTAATACAGCATCAATGGCGTCCGTCGTCGCGTTCCATGCCGAAATTGCCTACTGTGGTGCCAAGGCGGCGGTGGTCATGATGACCAAGGCAGCGGCAACGGAATATGCGGGCAAGAAAATCCGCGTGAACGCCATCCTGCCTGGTGCCATCAAAACCGGCATGACCGCCGGCATGGATCAGGCGGCGCTCGATGTGGTTTACAAGGCAACGCCCATGGGCCGCATGGCCGAGGCATCGGAAGTGGCGAATCTGGCGTTGTTCCTCGCCAGTGACGAGTCCTCGTTCATCACCGGTTCGACCATTCTGATCGATGGAGGCTATACCTCCTTATAGCGGTAGCCGCATTCAGCCGCAAAAGCAGAAGGGGATCGTCGCAGTTGACGATCCCCTTGTTGCATCCAAAACGCGGATGCATCCAACCGCCTGCTCGATACGCCGGTCAGTCCTTACCCACGCCGGCAGCCCGCATCAATGCAGATTCCTGCCACAGACTGGGCACTTCAAAAAACTCGCTCAGTCGGAAATCACTACCAACCTGACCCATGACCTGGGCCCAATTATCACGAACATCCTCAGGGGTGAGTTGCGGATGGTGGTAGCCCAGCGGCTCTGCATAGACGATTCGGGCGATGCGGCCACCACTGACACTGAACGCAGCGCCGCTGATGGGGCACTCTTCGTGCAGCAGATAGCCGGACGCCGTGGCGACCATTTCTGGCGGTGTGTACTTCTCCATGAAGTCGCCTTCCGGAGTGCCTTTCAGCAGATCCCAGTTCTGGCGGCTGTAGGCCAGCGGCAGAATGGCGTTGGCCTTGATGCCGAACTGCTCGCCATAGCCGCCGAGCTGGCGCGTGTAAGCGACGACCGCTGATTTGGCAATCACGTAGGAACCCCACCAGTTGCCGTCGGGCTGATTGAAGCCGAAGATGGATCCGGAGCTGGTATTCAGGATCCGGCCGAACTGCTGTTTCTTCATCTGTTCCCAGGCGGCGCGCACGACGAACATCGACCCTTCGAGCAGAATCTTCATGTTGCGCTCGTACAAAGGTCCGGGTTCCTCATGAACGAAATTGCAAACCGCGATCGCTGCGTTATTGACGACAATGTCCAAGCGACCGAATTTATCCAGCGCTGCCTGAACCATGCGCCCGGCACCTTCTGGATTTGCGACGCTGTCGCCATTGAAGATCGCTTCAGCCCCCATGGCGCAAAGTTCCGCGGCAACCTTTTCGCCCGGGTTCTCTCCAGGTTTTCCTGGCTCGCCGGCAACGGTGATGTTGTAGTCATTGACCACAATCTTTGCACCACGCGCAGCCAGCAGCATCGCGTGGGCCCGACCAATCGAGCCACCAGCACCGGTGACCAGCGCTACTCGGCCATCAAATCGAAGCGCTGACATGATGTGTTAGTCCTCAATAAGCGTAATGGCGCGTTCTGGGCAGATTTCGGCACCCAACCGGGCAGCGCTCTCGCTTCCTGGTTTGATGATGATTATTTTGCCACGTTCTGCGTTGTAACCGTTGTCGTCAAGAGTATAGACGCTCGCCGCCAACGCCCCGCAGCGGCCGTGACCGGAGCAGAGTTCACCGTCGATTTTTGCTTTCATTGCATTTCTCCTCGTTGCTTGAATCCGTTTTTTCGGGAAGGGTGCGACCTATTTTGCCGATTTCATTCGGCCCTCGGTCGGCAAATGGTCGATCGCCGCAAGCGCTTCGATTGCCAATCCGTAGCCGAGACCTTCGTGCATTAGTCGCTTGATACGCTGGGTCAGCGCAATGCGACTGTAACGCCTCGTCAGCGGCGGTTTGGCGGCAATCATCGTTGCAAGTTCTTTTGCCCGCGTCATGAGCTTGGATGGCGCCACCACTTCATTCACTGCCCCGTACTCAAGCGCGGTACGAGCGTCAAGCTCCTGCCCCGTGAGCAGGAAATAACGGCCCCGGTTCGCGCCAAGAACGTGTGGCCACACCACGTGTGCGCCGTCGCCCGGCACAATGCCGGACATGAAATGCGGCGCATCCTGGAACACGGCCGTCTCTGAGGCGATGACAATGTCCGACAGCACCGGGATTTCGGGATGTATCCGCGCCGGCCCGTTAACCGCACTGATGACCGGAACCTCGATATCAAGCAGGTTGATCAGGAGACGGCGACCATCATAAATCGTCAGATCCCAGTCGTCGGCGGTGCTCAACTTGAAGCTGCCGGCGTCAATCTCGGCGCACCAGTTGTCCCCGGTACCGGTCATGATGACGACCTTGTTCTCACGGTCTGCGCCAATGTCGGTGAAGCAGTAACCCAGTTCCTCGTGGGCAAGGGCGCTCCAGACGAAGCCAGCCCCCTTGGTCTGCAAGGTCAGCGTGAGGATGCCGTCTTCACGCTCCAGCTTGATGTTCTGATAGCGACTACGGTATTGATCGAACCTGGCGGCGACGAGGGACATAGGATCAGAATGCCAGTTCAAGTTTGCGCATTGAACGCAGAAAGGCGGTCTCATAAGTGGGAGCCGTTCCCGGTTTCACGGAGAACTTCGGGATACGCTTGATCCACTCCTCCAATGTCGCAAGCAATTCCAGGCGCGCGAGGTGGGATCCAACGCAGCGATGTTTCCCAACGCCAAAAGTCGAGTGCAGAACATTATTGCGTGCAATATCGACCTTGTTCGGGTTGTCGATGACACGCGGGTCGCGCGAGCTGGCCGAATAGGCCAGCATCACAAAGTCGCCTTCCTTCATTTGCGTGCCGGCCACTTCGACGTCGCGCGTGCAGGTACGTCCCAGGCCGACGATTGGCGGGAAGACACGCGTGAATTCCTCCATGGCGTTTGCAATCATCTGGGGGTTGTTGACCAGCGTCTCAAGATCGGCCGGATTGGTGGCGAGATAATGAATCGCCGAAGCCATCACGTAAGTCGTGGTGGCGATGCCGCCGAAAGTCAGGTCAACCAGGATGCTGACCTTGTCTTCCCATGAAGCGGCCTGGCCGCCTTCGTAGGTCACGCCAGCAAGGATGGTGTCGACCATGTCGCCGCGCGGCGGCTGCTTGGCGCGCACTTTGAGGTACTTGTTGAGGTATTCGAACACCTTGGCAAAGTGCCCCGCGCGGCCGTCGACCGGGCCGAATGTGCCCTGCTCGACACCATCGACCAACAGCGACAAGTCGTCAACCGGCACCCCGAGAACGTTCTTGAAGAAGGCCCATCCCGGCAGCAGAGCGCCGAATTCGCTGATGAATTCACACTCACCCTTGTCGATAAAGCGGTCGATCAGCGTATTCACATCCTCGCGCACCCTTGCCTCATAGCTGGCGACGGCCTTCGGGCTGAGATGCGGATTGATGGCGTCTCGCCACGCGGTATGGATGGGCGGGTCGCTCTCTTCCGGCATGAGCAGTGGCAGTCCCTCGGGCCGGTTCGGTTGGTAACCCTTGGCGCTGGAGAAGGTCTTCCAGTCTTGTCCGACGCGGCGCACGTCTTCATTGCGACTCACCCACCAGTAGCCGGTGCCGACCTTGCTATGGGCCACCGGGCAGTGCGCCAGATGTGCCTCCAGGGTCTCGTCGAATTTGATGTTGAACATTGGATCGTTGTAGTCGAAGTCGTTGAATATGTCGCGACCGAACCGCGCGATCAGTTCCTCCTTGGTCGGCGCCTTACCCAATTCGTCATTCTTGCCCGGTGTGCTCATTATTTGCCCTCCTCCAAAGTTTGAAAGTTTGTCGCTGATTGTCGAGGTTATTACATCCGCATGAGATGCGATAAACAATCGATTGTTTTTTTCGACTTTACGCGTTAACGGAACACCGTGTCAACACGCTATAGATGGGGAAGAGGCGGGTTGGGTCGCAAAATTAAACGCTTGGATGGCGGCCCACATGCTCAGACTTCTTTACGACAACAATCCCCGTTTGTCGATTGAGCTTGCCTCTTTTGGCGATTCTCGCCGCCTGATTCAAGACGGGCGCAAGGCGGGCGGATTGCCCATGGCAACCAGTTGCTGCTGGGCAATCTCGGCAAGGCGAAATTTCTGCGCCCTGCCGGTTGCCGTGTAAGGAATCTCCTGCGCGGAGAGGAAGAGTACATGACCGGGTACCTTGAAACGCGCCAGGCGGCGGGCGCACAGATCGACGATTTCCTGTGGCGCCGGGCGCTGCTCTCCAGCAGGGACGATGCAGACACAGCCAATCTCACCCATCTTCGCATCGGGGATGCCGATGACAAAGGCTTGACCGACCAGCGGATGCTCGCTGACGAGTTCCTCGATTTCACGCGGCATGACCATCTCGCCGCCACAACGATAGGTCTCCTTGATGCGCCCGGTCAGCGTCAGGTAACCCTCTGCGTCGACGATGCCAACATCACCCGTATGCAACCAGCCTGCCGCGTTGAATGCCGCCGCAGTTTCCTCCGGCTTTTTATAGTAACCGGCGGTGACGATGGGCCCGCGCGCCACCAGCTCGCCAGGCATTCCAACCGGCAGGTCGGCGCCGGTTTCCGGATCGATTGTCTTATACAAGGCAAGCAGCCCATCGAGCGCGGGATCGCCCGCGACCCCCGCGTACTTGAGTCGTCCATTGGTGGTGAGCAGCTTGTCGTCCGGACCTTCCGGAAATGTGCACGTCGTCGAAGCGGTCGTTTCGGTCATGCCGTAGCCGGTGAGAATCTCGCGCGCGCCTAGCACATCGCGGATCTCCTGCCAGATCGTCGCCGGCGACGCACCGCCGGAGTTGAACATGGCGATCAGGCTGGAATGATCGAAACCGCGCTGGCGCACCACCTCCAGCAGCTTGAGCGTCATGACCGGCACGCAAACGATTTCACTGGCGTGATGGCGTTCGGCTGCCGCGATCATTTGCTCGGCGTCGAAAGCGACATGCGGAATGATCGCGCCGCCGCTGAAGGCACAAGCGATCAAACATTCCACATAGCCGAAGACGTGATACATCGGTAGCGAAAAAAGAATGCGGCGGCCGTCTTCAAACGCGCGGGTGTAGACCGAGGCATACGCCGCGCGCAGAATCATGTCGTGGCTGAGCATGACCCCTTTGGGGCGGCCCGTGGTTCCGGAGGTATAGATCACGTCGGAAAGAGAGTCAGGGTCAGCGTTTGCTTCGCGGTGCGCCAGCTCGGCATCGCTCAGCGCCGTGGCCAGCCGCGCCAGATCGTCGAGATCCGCGGTGCCCGAGCGCCGCTCGCCATCCGTGGAAAACACAAAGACGTCACGCAACACGGGCAGGTGAGAACCGCCACCACCGGTTTCCCAGCCCGGCGCGATTTCATCCAGGTCATCCAGATAGTCGTGGTCGCGCAGCCGATTCATGGTGATGAGCACGGTGGTATCCGATTGCGCCAGCACGTAGCGCAACTCCTGGCGTCTCAGCAGGTAGTTGATCGGCACCGCCGCCGCGCCGACCCGCGCTAAAGCATATTTGACCGCGACATATTCCGGGTAGTTGGCCAGAACGATTGCAACATGATCGCCCGTGCGTACGCCGCGCGCGATCAAGCCTGAAGCAAGGCGTCGCGACCAACGCTGGATGTCCTGGTAGCTGTAGTTCCGCTCATCCGTAATGACCAACGGTCTGGTGCCGAACTCGGCCGCCGCCGCATCCAGCGCCTGAGAAATGGTCATCGGCTTCCATGCCGGATAGCGCGCCTCAAGCAATTTCCGCCGTTGCGATGGAGTTAAGATCATGAGTGAATTCTGATTTTTATCGAATGAGTCTTGGTCGGCTTGACAACATAAATCAACCCAACTAACATTTGTTTTAATGTACTTCGCAACATTGTTGTTTGTCAAACCACAGGTGCGAAACCATGCATCGTCAAGCAGCGCTTTGAGGCTGCGACGAATACAAGCAAAATACACCCACCGCATTGCCAGCCCGGCCTGTCGCACCCTCAGCCGTACCATAAGGTTGCGGCAACTGGCGTCAACACAACGATTCGCAAAAGGAAAGTTCATGGATTTCAGCTTCACTGAAGAACAGCGTTTGTGGCACGACACGATGCACTCTTTCATGGAGAAAGAAGTGAGTCGCGAATATACCCGCGAGCATGACGCCAATCGGGACTTTCCCGAAGCGGTGTACAAGAAAATGGCCGACCAGGGCTGGCTGGGGTTGATGGTGCCGGAGGAGGATGGCGGCGTTGCCGCCGATCCCATCATGTTCGCGATCTTCTGCGAGGCCATCGGCAAGCACAGTCTCGATACTGCGGCCTGCATCATGACGTCGATGTTCACCGCGACCAATATTTCGCGGCACGGAACGCCGGCGCAGAAACAAAGATACCTGCCCCCCTTTCTGAAAGGCGACGCCAAGTTTTCAATTTCCATCAGCGAACCCGGCTCAGGTTCAGACGCCGCATCGGCGCGCTCCACAGCGCGCCTTGAAGGCGACGAATGGGTATTGAACGGCAACAAGGTGTGGTGTTCCGGGGCGCAATTGCCGGGCGCGACCATCGCGATTCTGGCCCGCACCAGCCAGGATCGTTACAACGGCTTCAGCCTGTTCCTGGTGCCCAACACGACACCGGGGCTGGACATCAAGAAGATGAACACCATCGTCCGCAAGAGCCTCGGTACCACCGAGTTTTTCATGGACAACATGCGGATTCCACAAGACGCAATTCTCGGCGAAGTGGGCAAAGGCTGGCAGTACATCGGCGAACACCTCGAATATGAGCGGCTAAGCATCGCCGCGTCACAGGTCGGCAGTGCGCGTACCGCGCTGGACGACACGATCCGCTACACCAAGGACCGCAAGCAGTTCGGCAAGACCTTGTCGTCATTTCAGGTGCTCAAGCACCGCATGGCGCAAAACGAGGCGGAACTCGAAGCCGCACGGCTGATGGTCTATTCCGCCGCGAGCAAGATGGCGCGCGGCGAGCGGGCGGTCAAGGAAGTCACGATGGCCAAGCTGATCACTTCGGAAACCCTGTTCAAAATTGCCTTCAATGGCATGCAGGCGCTGGGCGGTTACGCGCAACTGCCCGAATACGACATGGAACGCTATTTCCGCGAGGCCAAGCACGGCATGGTCGGCGGCGGCACCAACGAAATTCTGCGCAGCATCATCGCCAAGGACATGGGGCTGTGAATGTTGATTGGTCACTGGTTAGCGTTAAAACATGGCGTATTTGATTCGCATGCTACCGTGCCGTACCGTCTTCATACCACGCCGTAATTTTTCCATGCGTCATGGTAGTGTTCGAATACAGTGTGGTATAAACAACACAGTTAACGAAATTAACTATTTCAAGTCGCTGGAAGTTGAATTACCATCGCCACCGTTTCACCATCCGTCCAACAAGCGTTTGTTGAGTAAACGTGAACCAAATTCGTGAAAAAGGAGAAGAGCAATGAGGGGTACTAAAAAAGGGAACCGATTTTCGTTGAAGGCGCTGACATTGGCGGTTGCGGCCGTATGCACGGCAGGCACCGCGCACGCTTTCAAAGTGGATGCAGGTCCGGATTGGGAAATGCAGTTCGACAACACCGTGCAATGGACCATGGGTTGGCGGGCGCAGGAGATCAACAGCAAAATTGGTAACGCCCCGTTCTTTCAGGCCGGTGACTACAAGTTTCAGCACAAGGGTGACATGGTCACCAACCGCGTTCAGGATCTGATGGAGTTTCAGGGAACTTACCAGGGCAATATGGGCTTCCGCATGTCGGCCTCGATTTGGAAGGATTTCAACTACACTGACCACGTCGCCCAGAATCCCGCATACGCGGCCGCCGGGTCTCATCCCTACACGAATGACACCTACACCAACACAACCAAGCACTATTTTGTCCAGGGCGGGGACTGGCTGGACGGCTTTGTCTTCTACAACACCGAAATTTTAGACCATAAAGTTTACGCCAAGGTCGGCCGCCTGACGCAATACTGGGGTAATGCATTCTTCTTCGCGTTCTCCAATATTGCCTATTCACAGTCGCCAATCGATTTCAACAAAGCGTTCACGCAGCCGGGTTCCGAGGTCAAGGAACTGTTCCTCCCGCGCAACCAGATCCTGGTGTCGGCCGATCTGACGAAGAACGTCTCGCTCACGGCGGAATACTTTCTTGAATATCGCCAGAATCTCTACCCTGAAGCCGGCACTTATTTTGGCTTCTTCGACGTTCTTTACAACGGTCCCGTGGGGCCTTGCAACAATGGGAACGCATTTTTGACTGGAGCCTTAGGTCTTGATGCGTACAAGATTGGTTGCTTTGTTGGTAACCACGGCAATGCCCAACCCCAAAACAACAACCACAACTACGGTTTGAAACTGACTTGGTCTGACGTGCCATTAATTGGTGGCGATATGGGTTTCTACTACCGGCAGTTGGACGAAGTGGATCCCTATCCGCTGCTTAACGTGTCCGGTGGCCAGCAATCGCTTAAGAACACAAACGGAACTTCGATCCCTTTCTTTAGCATCTACAACACCGCTGCGCAAAAGACCAAGCTGGTCGGTATCAGCTTTGAAAAGACCTTTGGCCTGATCAGCACCGGCTGGGAATTGAGCACCCGTCGTCACACGGAGCTCGCCAGCTCCTTTCTTGCGGGTCCCGATGGACTGGGTGCCCGAGGCAATATCACCAACTTGATCGGCAACACCTTTGTCCAGTTGGGTGGCAACTCGATTGGGGATATGAAGCTGTGGGATTCCGGCATTCTGCTGGCCGAGTTTTCCTTCACGCATCTGAACAGCGTCACCGACAATGGAGATCAGGCGAGCTTTGTGGGCCGTAAAGACTCTGCAGGGAACTTCATTTGTAATCCCACCGGTGCCGCAAGCGGTGGCAGAGATAGGGATGGCTGCGCCACCAAGAACTCGCTGGCGATCGCAATGTTGTTTATTCCGCAGTGGCAGCAGGTCTGGGCCGGGGTTGATCTGGAGGCGCCGATTTCCTACACCTATGGCGTCCATGGCAACCCGGCGTATCGTGCGAGCGCCTTCTACCAGGAAGGCACCAACATCTACTCGGTTGGGCTGCGGGCCATTTATCAGCAGAAGCATCAGCTCACGCTGTCCTACAACGGCAATCATTGGCGCACCAATACCACCGGCAACTTGCCAACTGGCCCTGTTTTTGGGACGGCCCCCCCTGGAGCGTTTTATAACGGTTTCGGCGGTGCCGGTCCGGTGGGCGTGAATGACCGCGGTTGGGTCGAGTTGCAATACAAGACTTCATTCTAAAAAGTACCACTAGGAGAAAACCATGGTAAGTAACAAGACAGTTCTGAGCCTGCTGATGGCGGCTGGGCTAGCGACACTGGGTATGTCGTCGGCGCTGGCGGCGGTTTCGGCCGAAGAAGCCAAGCAATTGGGCACCACGCTGACCGAGTTTGGCGCCGAAAAAGCCGGCAATGCCGACGGTTCGATTCCGGCCTACACCGGCGGTCTGGCCATGAAGGATGTGCCGAGCTACGATCCCAACAAGAACCAGTTTTACGTGGATCCGTATGCCAACGAAAAGCCGCTGTACTCGATCGATGCCAAGAACGTCGCCCAGTATGACGCCCTGCTCGGCGCTGGAACCAAGGCGATGATCAAGCTGTATCCGGGCTACCGCGTCGATGTCTATCCTAGCCATCGCACGGCGCGTTATTCGCCCTGGGTGTTGGCCAACACGATCAAGAATGCCACCACGGCGAAGCTCGGAGGGCCGGTCTATGGCGACAATCTGCTCGGTGCTGACGAAGGCAATAATGCTTTTCCGGGTGTACCGTTCCCAATCCCCAAGACCGGAGCGGAAGTAATCTGGAATCACTTCACCCACTTTGCGCCCACCATTACGCACCGCAAGAATCAGGGCTACTTGGTCGATACCGCGGGCAACCGCACGAACCTGCCTAGCGTTGACGAGTATTTTGTCCACGCTTGGTATGACGAGAACAAGACCAAGCCGATCCGCAAGGAGATTCCGGGTGACGCGGTATTCGGTTTTAATGCGGTGTTGACCGCACCGCCGACGTCGGCCGGCATCGTGTTCCTCAACTTCTACACCGCGCGCGGTGAAGACGGCGGACAGAAGGTCTGGTTCTATACGCCCGGTCAGCGTCGGGTGCGGATGGCACCGGAATTTGCCTATGACGTGCCAATCGCCAGCTACGGCGGCGTGATCTTCTGGGACGAGATTTTCGGCTATGTCGGTCGTCTCGACCGCTATGACTTCAAGCTGCTCGGCAAGAAGGAACTGATCGTCAACTACAACAGCTATAAATCCACCAGCACCGCAAAAACAGAGGAAATGTTCAAGACGAAGTTTGTCAATCCCGATATAGTGCGTTGGGAAAAGCACCGCGTCTGGGTCGTTGAAGCGATACGCAAGCCGGGCGCTCGGCATATCTACTCGAAACGTACCTTCTATGTCGATGAGGATTCCTGGGCCATCGTCGGTGCCGACCAGTACGACAATGCCGGCAATCTGTATCGTGTCCAGCAAAACAACCTCTTCGCCCACTACGATACCGGTGGCGCGAGTGTTGACTCCTGGACCACCTACGACATCATCAAGGGCAACTTCATGTTCATCAACGTGGATGTGAATAAGCCGGGCAATTTGTTGCGCGCCTGGAATAATAGTGACTGCTGCGAGGGCAAGTTGAATTTCACTCCGCAGTCGGTTGCTGCGTCGGGCGTACGTTAAGCTGACCTAAATGCGGCCGGCCGGTCGGCCGGCCGCATTTTTTTGGTTAGCGCAAGGCTTGTTTTGTAAAATCCCGCGTCCAATTTGGTTTTTCTAGAAGGGGCTCGCGCCATGTCAGGCGTCAATACAATAAATCCGGCCCGCAAGCTGTATCGGCTGTGGCTCACGGTGTGCTGTTTTTCCCTGGCGCTGGTTTCAGTACCGGCGCTGTCTGAAGTCAAATTCCAGGATCCGCTGGACACCCCGGCGGATATGCGAAAGTCCCTGTCCACGCGCACGCTGCAGGCGATTGCGCATGCCGGCCCGCGACTGGTGGCGGTGGGTTCGCGCGGCCTGGTCATCGTTTCCGATGACCAGGGCAAGACCTGGGTCCAGGGCCAAGTCCCGGTGCAAAGTGACCTGCTTGCAGTCCAGTTTCCTACTGCTAACGACGGCTGGGCGGTGGGCCACGACGGCGTGGTGCTCCATACCGCCGATGGCGCCAAAACGTGGACCAAGCAACTTGACGGCCGCATCGCCGGCGAGGCGTTTACCGCGTATTACACCAAGATGGGGGCGGATGGCGCTGCAGAATTGACCACCATGGGAGTCAACTACAAGGCGGGTCCCGCGCTGCCGCTGCTCGATGTCTGGTTTGACGACAGCAACACCGGCTATGCGGTGGGATCCTATGGCATGTTGATCGCCACGCGTGACGGCGGCAAGAGTTGGGAACCCTGGTTGCATCGCATCGACAACAAGGAAAGGCTCAACCTCAATGGAATACGCGGTATCGGCAAAGAACTGTACGTCTTTGGCGAGCACGGTCAGATCTACCGGCTCGACAGGAGCCGCGGTTACTTCACCAAGACCGACACCGGCTACAACGGCAGCTTCTTCGGCATCGCCGGCATCGACGACACCCTGATCGCCTACGGCCTGCGCGGCACGATCTACCGCAGCGGTGACCTCGGCAAGCATTGGGAAGCCGTGCCCCTGCTTAGCGAGCAGACCATCGCCGCTGGCATTGCCCGTTCCGATGGCGAGGGCTTCGTCCTGATCAATGCCGCCGGGCAATTCCTGCTGCTCGACAAGACTGGAAAAAATGTCCGGCTGCTGCCGCAAAGCAAACCGATGCGGACTACCGGGATCGCTGCAGTGGGTCCTGATACCTTTGTTGTCACCGGAATCGAAGGTCTCAGAATAGAGACGCCGCGCGACGCGACGGCGACAACACCACGCTGATTGAAATAACCTCCTAGCAAACACGATTCCATGGACATCCCCAGCGAAAACCAAATCAATTCAATGCCCGTCGTGCCGCGGCGGGAAGACTTCGATGCGCGCTCCGGCAATTTCCTGGAACGCCTTATCTTCAATAATCGCCTGGTGTTGGTGATCATTTGCGCGCTGGTGACGGTCCTGCTGGGCTATCAGGCCTCCAAGCTGGAGGTCAATGCCAGCTTCGAAAAGATGATGCCGCAGTCGCAGCCCTTCATCAAAAACTATTTCGCCAATCAAACCAACTTGCGCGGTCTGGGCAACTCGGTGCGGATCGCTGTCGAAAGCGAAAAGGGCGACATCTACGATGCCCACTATATTGAGGTCCTGCGCGACATTAACGACAAGGTCTTCCTGGTGCCCGGCGTTGACCGCTCGTACATGAAGTCGCTGTGGATGCCGGTGGTGCGTTGGACCGAGATCACCGCCGAAGGCTACAAGGGCGGCCCGGTCATGCCCGACACCTATAACGGCTCCCCCGAGAGCATCGAGGCCCTGCGCAACAATATCCAACGCGCCGGCATCATCGGTTCGCTGGTGTCCAACGATCAGCGCTCCAGCACGATCGTCGTGCCGTTGCTGGATCGCGATCCCGTCACCGGCAAGGAGCTCAATTACCGCGCCTTCCACGACGCGGTGGATGTTATCCGTGAAGAATATCAGGCCAAGGGTGTCCGAATCCACATCGTTGGCTTTGCCCAGATCGTGGGCGATCTGATCCATGGTTTGATTCAGGTATTCACCTACTTCACTTACGCCGCCCTGATCTGCGCTGCGTTGATCTTTTTCTACACCCGCTGCGTGCGCAGCACGCTGCTGGTCGTCATTTGTTCCGTCGTCGCCGTCTCCTGGCAGCTCGGTCTGATGCGCATGCTCGGCTTCGTGCTCGACCCTTACACGGTGCTGGTGCCTTTCCTGATTTTCGCCATCGGCGTCTCCCACGGCGCGCAGAAGATGAACGGCATCATGCAAGACATTGGCCGCGGCACGCACAAGTACGTCGCCGCGCGCTATACCTTCCGCCGCCTGTTTCTCGCCGGTCTCACCGCGCTGCTGGCCGATGCCGTCGGCTTCGGTGTGCTGGCCGTGATCGACATTCCCGTCATCCGCGGCCTGGCCGTCGCTTCCAGCATTGGCGTAGGCGTGCTGATCTTCACCAACCTGATCCTGCTGCCCATCCTGCTGTCCTATACCAGCGTCAGTGCCAAGGCCGCCGCCCGCACCCTCAAGTCCGCCGAAGGCGACCACCCGTTGGTGCGCGTGCTAAGCCGTTTCACCAGCCGGCCCTGGGCTATCGGCGTGATTATCGTTACCTTGATCCTCACCGGGGTCGCGTTGAAGATCGGCGAGAACCTCAAGATCGGCGATCTGGATCCTGGCGCCCCCGAGCTGCGCGTCGACTCCCGCTACAACCTCGACAACGCCTTTGTCACCAAGCACTACGCACTCTCCAGCGATCAGCTCGCGGTCATCGTCACCACTCCCAAAGATTATGGTGTGGTCAGCTATCAGACCATTCTGGAAATGGATAGGTTGGAGGACATCCTGCGTGACGTGCCCGGCGTTCAGACCACAGTATCGCCGGCAAGTCTGGCGCGGACTTACTCGGCGGCCGGCTTCGAAGGCTCGCCCAGGTGGGTGACCATCAACCGCGACAACTATGTCGTCGCCGATGCCATCGACTATGTTTTCAATTCCAACCCGGAACTGTTCAACGAAGCCCGTTCGGTGGTGCCGGTGATCGCCTACCTCTCTGATCACAAGGCGGAGACACTGACGCGCGTCGTCAACACTGTCGAAGACTTCGCCGCGAAACACAATACCGCCAATTACCAGTTCCTCCTTGCCGCTGGATCCTCGGGCATCGAGGCGGCCACCAACATCTCGGTGGCCAAGGCCAACCGCACCATGTTGTTGTACGTCTATGCGGCGGTGATCGTGTTGTGCTTCATCACCTTCCGCAGTTGGCGTGCCGTGGTCGTGGCGGTGCTGCCGCTGATCGTGACCTCCATATTGGGTGAAGCCCTGATGGTGATGCTGGGCATCGGCGTCAAGGTCGCCACCTTGCCGGTGGTGGCCCTGGGGGTTGGCATCGGGGTCGACTATTCGTTGTATTTGTTGACGGTATTCCTGGCCTTGCAACGCCAAGGCATGTCGGTCCGCGACGCCTATAGCGGCGCCCTGGTATTTACCGGCAAGGTTGTGGCGCTGATCGGTGTAACGCTGGCGACCGCCGTGATCACTTGGGCTTGGTCGCCGATCAAGTTCCAGGCCGACTTGGGAATCTTGCTGGCCTTCATGTTCCTCTGGAACATGCTCGGCGCGTTGATCATCGTTCCCAGCCTGGCGACGTTCTTGCTGCAACCCAAAGCCGCCAAGACAGCCTAGAAAATCTTTCCTGGCAGGTAGAAAACCCCGTTCTGCTGATCGCCGAGCGGGGTTTTCCATTTTGGGATGATTGATCAGCGCCATGAATAACGAGAACCTCTACAGTCTCCTTGCAGCGGGATTTCCGCAGAACCCCGATGCTCCGTGCATGATCCTGTCCGATGGCAGGATATGGACCTATCGAGATGTCCAACGTGCCAGTGCACGCATCGCCAACCTGATCATCGCCCTCGGTCTGCAACCCGGCGACCGCGTGGCCGCGCAGGTGGAAAAAACGCCTGAGGCGCTGGTACTCTACCTCGCCACGCTGCGTGCCGGCATGGTGTTCCTGCCGCTGAACCCGGCCTATCAACGGTATGAGCTCGAATACTTTCTTGGCGACGCCCGACCCGGCCTATTGGTATGTCGCCCGCAATCGCGCACATTGGCGGCCGAGCTTGCGGCAAAAATCGGCGTGGCGCATGTGCTGGAACTGGACGATGAGGGACGCGGCTCGTTGATCAATGCCGCCGCGCCCTATGCCGACAGGTTCAGCACCATCGCGCGTAAAGGCGACGATCTCGCCGCCATTCTCTACACCTCCGGTACCACCGGTCGTTCCAAGGGCGCGATGCTGACCCATCGCAATCTTGCGGTGAATGCTCAGGCGCTGCACAAATTCTGGCACTTCCATAAAGGCGACGTGCTGTTGCACATGTTGCCGACATTTCATGTTCACGGCCTGTTCATCGCCACTCATTGTGCGCTGCTGAACGGTTCGGCGATGCTCTTCGAAGCCAAGTTCGACGCCAAACGCGCGCTGCAACTAATGCCGCAGGCCACCGTATTCATGGGCGTGCCGACCTATTACGTGCGTCTGCTCGCCGAAGCGGAGTTTACCGGGCAACGCTGCGCCAACATGCGCCTGTTCATTTCCGGCTCGGCGCCGCTGCTCAGGGAAACCTTTGACCAATTCATTTCACGTACCGGCCATACCATCCTCGAACGCTACGGCATGACCGAAGGCGGCATGTTCACGTCCAACCCCTACGCGGGCGAGCGGCGCGGCGGCACGGTCGGATTTTCGTTGCCTTGCACCGAAGTGCGCATCGTCGATGACAGCGGTCACGCTTGCGCGCCGGGCAAGATCGGCAGCATCCAGGTGCGCGGGGATAATGTATTTTCGGGCTACTGGCGGATGCCGGAAAAGACAAAAGAAGAATTCACCACCGACGGCTGGTTCAAGACCGGCGACATGGGACAGAGGGATAGCGACGGCTACATCAGCATCGTCGGTCGCTCCAAAGACTTGGTTATTACCGGTGGCCTCAATGTTTACCCCAAGGAAATAGAGGACATGATCGACGCCTTGCCGGGCGTCGCAGAGTCCGCGGTAATCGGTTTGCCGCATGCGGACTTTGGTGAAGCAGTGACCGCGGTGGTGGTGCGGCGGAACAACGCGGTGGGCGCGGCGCTCTCCGAAAGCAGCATTGCCGCCGCGCTGAAGGGCAGCATCGCCAATTTCAAATTACCCAAGCGGGTGTTCCTCGTCAATGACCTGCCGCGCAACGCGATGGGCAAGGTACAGAAGAACGTGTTGCGCGAGCGGTATTTGAAGAATTTTGGGTAGCCTGCTTGTGCCCCAAGCCGTGCAAAAACGCGATGAAAGCAGGTGTTAATTACAACCACAGCCGCTCGATAGACTTCCCGTCACGAGTTCGGTATGCCGAGAAATCCCGCACATCCACGGTCACGATCTTGGTGATGCCGTGGATACCCGCCAGCGTGACCAGCGCCGCATCAGTGAAGTCGGGCGAAAGGTCACGGTATTTTTTCAGCGTGGCGCGAATCGCTGGCAGGTCGCCCAGGCCGATTTCATGGAACAGGATGGCCCCTTCTTCTAGCCACTCCAGCATGGCCGCCTTGCCGGCGTTGTCGAGAAAGAAGCTGGCTTCGGAGATTACCGGCCAGATCGTGTGAAACTCAATGTTTCCTGCCCCCTTGAGAAAATCGACCGCCGATGCATGGTAGCGGTCATCTCCGGCGAACAGGGCGACGAGAAATCCCGTGTCAACCCAAGCGGCCATGCTTGGCACGCAGCTTCTCCCATACGGCGCGTTTAACCGGGTCGGTCGGTGTGGCACCCAGCGAGCCGGCCCCGAACAATCCTTTGCCCAGGTCATAGGGGGTCTTTTCGCCCCGCGCCAGACGCTGGCATAGTTCACGCACACCTTGGCGCACCAGTTCGCTTTTGCTGCGCGCGGTTTGTCGGCTGGCGGCTTCCAACAGCGCATTTTCCTTGGGCGACAAACGAACGGACAATGGCATGTGGATCTCCTTGTAGGACGGTAGTACATATCATATCCGAGCCGGTAGGAAGAATCAATTGACCAGCCTGACTCGTGTCGTCCCGCCGGTTTGCCTGGCGTCGGCGACTTGCGGCGTCACGGGCACCGTTTGACATCGCTGGTATTGGCAGGTATGGTTCCGCCCCATAGCGCCGATTTGAGTTTCAGCTTGCGGGCGCTTTACAAGTGCGGCTAAAGCGAGACGCGTTAAACAAACCCGTTCCGCTCATTTGGTCGAACGGGTTTTGCTTTTTTGGAATCAGCTTATGCAACCAGACCGTACCCAAGAGATTACCCAGCTTCTTCGTCGCCGCATCCTCATTCTGGACGGCGCAATGGGCACCATGGTGCAGCGGCACAATCTCACCGAGGCCGACTACCGCGGCACGCGCTTTGCCACTCACGGCAAGGACGTGAGGGGCAACAACGATCTGCTGCTGTTGAGCCAGTCCGACGTGATCCGCGGTATCCACGAGGGGTATCTGGCCGCCGGTGCCGACATCATCGAGACCAGCACCTTCAACGCCACCCGCGTCTCGCAGGCGGAGTACGGGCTGGCGGACATCGCTTATGAATTGAACGTCGTCGGCGCACAGCTGGCGCGGGAAGCCTGCGACAAGTTCTCCACACCCGACAAGCCGCGCTTCGTCGCTGGCGTGCTGGGCCCGACGTCGCGTACCGCGTCGCTGTCGCCCGATGTCAATGACCCAGGCTTCCGCAACATCAGTTTCGACGAACTGGTGGACAACTACACCGAGTCGGTCAAGGGTCTGGTCGAGGGCGGTGCCGATCTGATTCTGGTCGAGACGGTCTTCGACACGCTCAACGCCAAAGCGGCGCTGTTCGCCATCGAGCAATTTTTCGATGCCGCCGGACGGCGTTGGCCGATCATGATTTCCGGCACCATCACCGACGCCTCGGGCCGCACTCTTTCCGGCCAGACGGCGGAAGCCTTCTGGAATTCGCTGGCCCACGCACGGCCGCTGTCCTTCGGTCTCAATTGCGCGCTCGGCGCAAAGGAGTTGCGTCAATATGTGGAGGAGCTTTCCCGCGTCTGCGATTGTTTCATCTCCGCCCACCCCAACGCCGGGCTGCCCAATGCCTTCGGCGGCTACGATGAAACCGCCGAAGCGCTGGCCGGCGAGATCGGCGACTGGGGCAAGCAGGGCTTGATCAACATCGCCGGCGGTTGCTGCGGCACCACGCCCGAGCACATCAAGGCCATCGCCGATGCATTGGCCAGCGTCAAGCCACGCACGCCAGTAGCGCCGCAACGCAAGCTGCGCTTATCCGGTTTGGAGCCATTCAACATCGACGCCGACAACCTCTTCGTCAATGCCGGTGAGCGCACCAACGTCACCGGCTCCAAGGCCTTCGCCCGCATGATCCTCGAAGGCCGTTTCGACGCCGCGCTGGCCGTGGCGCGCAGCCAGGTGGAGAATGGCGCGCAGATCATCGATATCAACATGGACGAAGCCATGCTGGATTCCAAAGCGGCGATGGAGCGTTTCTGCAAGCTCATTGCCGCCGAGCCGGACATCAGCCGGGTGCCCATCATGCTCGATTCCTCGAAGTGGGAAGTGATCGAGGCGGGCCTCAAGTGCGTGCAGGGCAAGGGCATCGTCAACTCGATTTCGATGAAGGAAGGCGAAGTCAAGTTCCTCGAACAAGCGCGCCTCGCCCGCCGTTATGGCGCAGCGGTGATTGTGATGGCCTTCGATGAGCAGGGTCAGGCCGACACCTACGCGCGCAAGACCACCATCTGCCAGAGGGCTTATGACCTGCTGGTCGCTGACGGCTTTCCGGCCGAGGACATCATCTTCGATGCCAACATCTTCGCCATCGCCACGGGCATCCCCGAGCACGACAACTACGCGGTGGATTTCATCGAAGCACTAAAATGGATCAAGGCCAATCTGCCATATGCCAAGACCAGCGGCGGCGTTTCAAATGTGAGCTTCTCGTTCCGCGGCAACGACCCGGTGCGCGAGGCGATCCACACCGTGTTCCTCTACCACGCGGTCCAGGCCGGGCTCACCATGGGCATCGTCAACGCCGGCCAGCTGGGCGTTTACGACGATCTCGATCCGGCGTTGAAGCAGAAGGTCGAGGATGTGGTGTTGAATCGCAATCCTGGTGCCGGTGAAGCACTGGTCGAATTTGCGCAAACGGTGAAGGGCCAGGCCAAGGAAAATGTGCAGGATCTGGCCTGGCGCGAATGGACGGTTGAAAAACGTCTTGAACATGCGCTGGTCAAGGGCATCACCGAGTACGTGGTGGCCGACACCGAAGAGTGTCGCGCGGCAGTTGAAGCCGCGGGCGGTCCGCCGCTGGGCGTGATCGAGGGGCCGCTGATGGCCGGCATGAATGTGGTCGGCGACCTGTTCGGCGCCGGCAAAATGTTTCTGCCCCAGGTGGTGAAATCGGCGCGCGTGATGAAGCAGGCGGTGGCCCATCTGTTGCCCTACATCGAGGCGGAAAAAATCCGCACCGGCGTCACTTCCAAGGGCCGCATCATCATGGCCACGGTCAAGGGTGACGTGCACGACATCGGCAAGAATATCGTCGGCGTAGTGCTGGGCTGCAATGGCTACGAAGTGATCGACCTTGGCGTGATGGTGGCGACCGAAAAAATTCTCAACGCCGCGCGCGAGCATGGCGTCGACGTGATTGGCCTGTCAGGATTGATCACGCCCTCGCTCGAAGAAATGAGCCATGTCGCGGCAGAAATGCAGCGCCAGGGTTTCATCGTGCCACTGCTGATCGGGGGTGCGACGACTTCGCGTGCTCACACCGCCATCAAGATCGCGCCCAATTACCAGTCGCCGGTGGTCTACGTGCCCGACGCCTCGCGTGCCGTGGGTGTGGTGACCAAGCTGCTTTCCATCGATCATGCCGCCGATTACAAGGCTGAAGTGGCGGCGGACTACGAGAAAGTGCGCATCCAGCATGCCAACAAGAAAGGCGTGACGCTGGTGTCACTGGCCACCGCGCGCGCCAACCGCGCCAAGCTCGTCTACGCGCCGGTGAAGCCGTACAAGACCGGCGTCACCGTGCTGCGCAATGTCGATCTCGCCACGCTGGCGAAGTACATCGACTGGGGTCCGTTTTTCCAGACCTGGGATCTGGCCGGCGCCTATCCGAAGATCCTCGATGACGCGATCGTCGGCGAAGCCGCGCGCAACGTGTTTCGCGACGGCAAGGAAATGCTGGAGCAAGTCATCCAGCGCAAGTGGCTGAAGGCCAATGCGGTATTCGGCATCTTCCCCGCCAACGCAGTGGGCGACGACATCGCGCTGTTTCAGGATGAGTCGCGCGACAAAGTGCTGGCCACGTGGCGCGGACTGCGCCAGCAGCATCAGCGACCCGAGGGCAAGCCCAACGAATGTCTCACCGACTTTGTCGCGCCGCGTATTGAAGAACAAGGCGGCGCCGCCGACTACGCGGGCGCTTTCGCCGTCACTGCGGGCATCGGCATCGAAAAAAAGCTCGCCGAATTCGAGGCCGCGCAAGACGACTACCGCGCCATCATGCTGAAATCGATTGCCGACCGGCTTGCCGAAGCGTGCGCCGAGTGGCTGCACGAGCGGGTGCGCAAGGAGTACTGGGGTTATGCGGCTGATGAGCAACTCGGCAACGAGGCTTTGATCGCCGAACAATATCGCGGCATCCGCCCCGCCCCCGGCTACCCAGCCTGCCCGGACCATACGGTCAAGGGCGAATTGTTCCGCCTGCTCGACGTGACGAATAAAGTCGGCATGAATATCACCGAAAATTTCGCCATGACGCCGACCGCGGCGGTGGCGGGCTTCTACCTCGCCCACCCGGAGGCGCATTACTTTGCGGTGAGCAAGATCGGCCGCGACCAGCTTGAAGACTGGGCGCAGCGCAGCGGCATGAGCGTTGCCGAGGCGGAGCGCTGGCTGGCGCCGATTCTCTAAGAGTTTATGACGACGATTCCAAGATATGACGAACTATTCCAACCTCTTTTGGAGGCAATTCATTCGCTTGGTGGATCGGCGAATGTTGAGGAGCAAGAGGACAAAGTTGCGGAGTTCCTCAAACTCACGGAGGCTGAGATTGCTGAGATACATCGTGGTAATAGAACGAAACTAAGTTATCGATTGGCTTGGGCGAGAAACTATTTGAAGCGCTTCGGAATACTGGAAAATAGCAGCAGGGGTGTGTGGTCTCTGACTACCGTAGGTAGAAATACGACAACAGTCGATCCAGCACAAGTAAAGAAATTTGTTCTTGCGCTTGATCGCCAGTCAGAAAAAAAGATGCCTGATGAAGCGGCACAACCCCACGTTTTGTCTTTGGAAGATGATTTGGAGGAGTTGTCATGGGAAGACAACATTCTGGAGGTTGTCAAATCAATTTCCCCAGATGCCTTTGAGCGGTTGTGCCAAAGATTATTGCGTGAATCTGGCTTTATTCAAGTTGAGGTGACAGGCAAATCAGGGGACGGCGGCATTGACGGAAAAGGTGTCGTGAGACTGGGTGGCTTGCTTTCCTTTCATGTGATCTTCCAGAGCAAACGATATCAAGGAAGCGTTTCTGCTTCTGTTGTAAGAGATTTCAGGGGAGCCATGGTTGGCAGGGCCGACAAAGGGTTATTGATTACTACTGGAACTTTCACCAAGGATGCGCGGATAGAGGCACAGCGTGATGGTGCCCCACCAATTGATCTCATAGATGGTGAAACTCTTGCACAGAAATTGAAGGAATTGCGAATAGGAGTGGAGGTCAGAACACGAGTTGTTGAAGAGGTTTTCATCGACAAAGATTTCTTTAATTCATTATGACTAACGCTCTTCTTATAGAAGTTGCGCCAATATTCGCTCTAGCCTGTCTAGATAAAATCAAACGCCAACTGCTTTTGGTGCTTGATGGCAAGTAGATGGATCGCCGATTTCAGGACTGCGTAAAGGACGAGATACTCATCCATCACGTATTCACGCAATTCGCCTTTGCCATCCAGCTTGGTAATACGCGATTCGATTTTTTCCAGTCGGGCCAATGCTTCGACGGACTCTGCCTGGTTCTTGAGGAATGGTCTTCCCATGGCAGGAAAGCGTTCAAGGTTGGGAATGACCGTCTCTCCCAATTCATCGAGCAGACGATCAAAACCTTGAGGGTGCTCGTTCTCGATCCAGAATGCCTCGATCAATGTCAGGTTGGCCTCGAAGTTGCCCGTAAACCGGACAACGATCTTGTTGCGGTTTGCCATTCCGATCCGCTATCTCAGGCGGCGCTTTTTGATCTTCCGCAGAGCCGCCTTGGCATCGGTGACGCGACCGGCCTCCATGTCGGACAAACCCTTTTCGACCTCATCGATCAGCAGCAGGTGAATGCGGGCCCGTTCCAGTTGATGATAGTGATCGAGACGCCGCGCATCAATCAACGCGACATAGCTCTCCCCGTTTTTGGTGATGATCTTTTCAGCACCCGCTTTGACCTGCTCGGCCAATTCAGAGAGATTCGCGCGGGCCTGCGAGAACGGCACCACATCGTTTGAAGAAATTCCCATGGCAACCCTTAGAACAAAATAGTGTGCAATATTTTGTACATGATAAGGCAAATTGCGCCAGAACGAAATATTCTCTGATCCCGGATTTCGCGCCCTTGGCTAAGGTATTGCCATCCTTCAGCGTGGCTGTAGTGCTCAGCGCAGCGGCCGAAAGAACTCCCGCAGTTCGGAGACGATGATGTCGGGCCGCTCCATGGGCGCGAAATGGCCGCCCTGCGGAAAGCGTCGCCAGCTTTTCAAGTTGTAGTTCTGTTCCGACCAGGACTTCGGTAGCCGCAAGATCTCGTTCTCGAACACGGCAACGCCGGTCGGCGCTTCCACCCACGGGTAACGGTCATGGGAAGGCTTCCACGGGTTGTGGGTGCACTCGTAGTAGTAGCGCGCCGAACTGCCGCCGCTGCCGGTTGCCCAGTAGAGCATCATGGTCGTCAGCAATTCGTCCTTGCTGAACACGCTTTCCACGTTGCCGCCGCAATCGCTCCAGGTACGGCGCTTTTCAAGAATCCAGGCGCATTGCGCCACCGGCGAATCATTCAAGCCGTAGGCCAGCGTCTGCGGTTTGGTTGCCTGGAGGGCTGAGTATCCACTTTCGGTAGCGAAGAAAAGCTCGTTGGCGGCGTGCCATCCCTGTTCGTCCGGGGCGTATTGATCTGCACCCGGCAGCGTTCCGAAGAAAAGATCGAGCGGCAGTGGCAGGCTGACGTAAATGCCATACAACTTGTCGGCATGCTTGTGACCAAGCTGCGCGGTGATCAGCGAGCCCCAGTCGCCGCCGTAGGAAGCAAAGCGCTTGTAGCCGAGCGTCTCCTGCATCAGTTGCACCCAGAGGTCGGCGGTGCGCCAGAAATTCAGGCCGGTGTTCGCCAGCGGCGTCGAATAGCCATAGCCGGGCAGGGAGGGCACGATCACGTCGAACGCATCGGCAGGGTCGCCACCGTAAGCGGCGGGATCGCTGAGCGGCCCAATGATTTTGTTCATGTCCCAAAACGTCCACGGCCAACCATGGTTGAGGATGATCGGAATGGGCTTGGGCCCTTTGCCCGGTTGGTGGATGAAGTGGATCGGGTTACCCTCGATCGTGGTCCGGTAATGGGGAAAGGCGTTGATCGCCTTTTCCTGCGCGCGCCAGTCGAAGCCTGTGCGCCAATACGTGCAAAGCTCTTTCAGATACTCCGCATTGGTGCCGTAGGCCCATTGATTGTTTCCCAAATCGTCCGGAAAGCGGGCTCGCGCGAGGCGGTCGTGCAAATCCGTGATCACCGAATCCGGTACGTTGATGCTGAACTTTTCCATCGCTTGTCTCCTCAGGTGAGCATCGTCAAACGGCGTGGTGCGGCAAAGTTTACGCAACAGCCGGCCG
>JAYUGL010000166.1:0-1651 GCA_043738385.1 Sterolibacteriaceae bacterium | reverse complement strand
ATCGTTCTCGACGAGATTCAACGCGCCCCCGAGATATTCCAGGTTTTGAGGGGTGAGATCGATGCACGCCGCCGCCAGAGTGGCAAAACGGGAAAGTTCCTGCTTCTGGGTTCCGCCTCGATGGACCTGCTGCGCCAGTCTTCCGAAAGCCTTGCGGGGCGGATCAGCTTTGTCGAGCTGACGCCGCTCCAACCCGACGAGATTGCAGGTGACGGCCCTCAAGGTATTGACAATCTTTGGTTGCGAGGTGGCTTTCCGCAAAGCTATCTCCGCGACAGCGATGCAGCGAGTTTACAGTGGCGCCTGGACTTCATTCGCACTTATATCGAACGCGATGTTCCGCAGTTCGGGCTTCAGGTCGATGCCGAGCGACTAGAGCTGTTCTGGCGTATGCTGGCCGATGACCAGGGCGAGTTGTTCAATGCGCAGCGCTATGCCCGTTCGCTCGGCGTCAGCGGGCATACAGTCGCTCGGTATCTCGAAATTCTGGAAAAACTGCTGCTGGTGCGTATTCTCAAGCCGTGGTTCGCCAACAGCAACAAGCGGCTCGTAAAGGCCCCCCGGCCTTTTGTGCGCGACAGCGGTATCCTTCATGCCTTGCTGGCGATTGAGACGACCGATGCCTTGCGCGGAAATTCGGTAGTCGGGAAGAGTTGGGAAGGATTCGTGATCGAGGCACTCATCGACGCCGCAGGTGATCGAGCTCGTCCTTATTTTTATAGAACCGCAGCCGGCGCGGAAGCCGATCTCATTCTTGAAATGACCGCGCAACGGCGCTGGGCGTTCGAGATCAAATTGTCGAGTGCCCCCAAGGTCGATCGCGGTTTTCACACCGCCGCCGATGACCTCGCCGTTGAACGAAGAATCCTCGTCCATCGCGGCAACGAGTCTTTCCCGATGCGCGGCGGGATCGAAGCCATGCCTTTGATGGCCGCACTCGATGCGGTGCGTGGAGGATGACAGATGACTATATCGAACGTCGGTTGAACTGGATCGACGGCGACGAGCAATATCAGGGGTTGGCGAAGCTCACCCGGGTTTTTGTGGAGGCACACGACCGTGCCCGACGCGCTTGGGGTTTGGATTCATGCCGGTGATGAGCCGCGCGCCGCGCTCAAAAGTGACGTAGGACCACAGCCATTGCGTTGCCACGATCAGCCGATTGCGAAGGCTGATCAGGAAGAAGATGTGGGCGAGGCCCCAGATCCACCAGGCAAGCCGCCCCTTTAGCCGCACGCGTCCGAACGCGATGATCGCAGATCGCCGTCCGATCGTTGCGAGCTTGCCTCGGTCCCGATAACGGAAGGGTGGCACGTCGGTCTTGCCAGCCATGCGCGCTTTGATCACCTCGGTTACGTAGACGCCTTGCTGCTTCGCGACCGGAGCCAGCCCGGGGAGCGGGTTACCGTTCGCGTCAAGTGCGAGCGCGGTATCGCCGATCACGAAGACGTCGTCGGATCCGGGCGGCGTCAGTCGGACTCCGACCTTCACCCGTCCCGCGCGGTCCGCCTCGACCCCCAGCCACTCGGCCGCCGGCGACGCGGCGACCCCTGCCGCCCAGATCACCGTGCCCGCGCGCAGGCGCTCCTCACCCAGCATGACGCCAGCCACGTCACAGCCTGTGATCGCACGCCCAAGCCACACCTCGACG